>JAFZIA010000059.1 GCA_017554605.1 Bacteroidaceae bacterium | reverse complement strand
GCTTCCTGTGCGATACCTTATGTTCTGCACAATACTCCTCTATTGAAAGGATTTCTTCACGTGTCATCATAAAATTACGTTTTTGTGCAAAGGTAGTAAGCATTGTTACACGCTACAATATGCATTTCTTCGGATGCTTACGATGATAGCATTTACGATGTTTATATTGATTTTCGCTTAAAAAAGGATTTAACCCTTTTTGTGAGTTCAAGTGAAAACAATCAGAACTTTGGGGAAACAAATACCTATTTGGAACTATGCAATGTTAAAACAAATAAACGATTACGTTCAGGATGTTATTATAAACTTAATCTTGCATTGATTAATGAACTACAATTTATCCAAAACGAAGAGTCTTTATTTATAGGGCGAACTTATAATTGCGAAACAATGAAGTGGCCTAACATTGATCAGGAAGAGTTGTTGCAATCCCATGAGCTATTAGACCCTACAGAACTTTTGCGTAATAATAATCCTAATGAACTAATTATTCAAGATTTATCAAATAAAAATTTAACCCTAAATGTTCGAGATGTCAATCAAGCCAACTGGAATGAAGTATTAGAAGATGGTATAATCAAATTAGTTTATGATTTGGGTGCTCCGCTAAATGCTAGTAAATATGAAGTACAAACAATATTTGATACTAGAAGGAATACCTTGGAAAGAGACAAGCCAATCTTAATTATATCACATTGGGATATGGATCATATTCATTGCCTACGATATGTAAATTTGCAGACAATACAAGATTGTTTTAGTAAATTTGTATGTGTTGATGCAATGAAATCGTTGACATCTCATAATATTTATAATAACATCTGTAATGCATTGGGTATAGGAAATGTATATTGCATACAACCAACTTATCGAACAAATGGCATATCTATGCATCTATGGAAAAGAGTTGGGAATATTTCTATTTATATTGGAGAAAAGAGTACTAATATAAATTATTGCGGATTATGTATGTTTGTTAAAGGAATGCAAAGCAGTGTGAACTTTACTGGGGATATAAGATTAATACAAGCAAAGAATATTTATGATCAAGAATTACAACAAAATATAGTAACAGATAATCATATTCTTATAGCACCGCATCATGGAGGTGAAAATACTTCTAAACATCGTATATATTCTATTCCAACAACAGAAGTTATAATTTCAGTTGGCGCAAATAACAATTACGGACATCCTAGTAAACATATGCTTTCTTATTTAAGTATGCTGTGTAATAATAACATATATAGGACAGATGTTGACGGCGATATAATTATAAACATTTAATGTATCTAATGTTCTTTATTTAACAAGATATGTCGACGACATAGGGCAATACTCAAACTCCTCAATCAAATAATGATCAAATGTACTAATTTACCTTCAATCCATCATAAAATAAAGAAAAAGTATTATATTTGCATATTATATGATATGTTACGGCTATGGCAAAGAGTACGATGGGGACAAAATTGCCCCGAAAGTTAGAGCAGAAAATGCAGATTGTTGGTGAGCAGATAAGGCTTGCCCGCTTGCGTCGTAATTTGAGTGTTGCACAGGTGGCGGAACGTGCTACTTGTTCACCACTTACGGTATCACGCATAGAGAAGGGTATCCCAACGGTGGCAATTGGCATCTATCTGCGTGTGTTGTATGCCCTGCAACTTGATGATGATATTCTCTCTTTGGCAAAGGATGATGAACTCGGCAGGGCCTTGCAGGATATGAACTTAACACAGCGTGAAAGGGCATCTAAAAAGGAGTAGAAAGCGATGAAAAAGTTGTATGTATATGCCGATTTTGATTGGCTCAAGGAGATTGAGCTGGTTGGAGAACTTGGCTACGAATCGCTTCGTGGCTCAGATAGTTATAGTTTCAAGTTTGCCGATAGTTGGGTTAAAAAGTATAACGCCATAACTCTTAGCGATGATTTGAACAACTACCCAGGTATTCAATACACCTGGCCCGAAAAGGATATTTTCGGATGTTTTGCTGATGCCTTGCCCGACAGATGGGGTCGCACGCTTCTGCTTCGTCGTGAACAAATATTGGCACAAGAGGAGAATCACCCTGTTCGCCGTTTGTCGTCGTTTGATTTCTTGATAGGCATTGATGACTTTTCCCGTATGGGTGGTTTTCGTTTCAAGGAGACACCCGATGGGGAGTTTATAAATATCGACAACACTTTGCGTATTCCTCCTTTGACCGACCTGCGAGAACTGATTGCGGCAAGCAAGGAGATTGAGAAAAGTGAAGAAACAAACATCCTCCCCGAGAAACACTGGATAGCACAACTTGTTCAGCCAGGCTCTTCACTTGGTGGAGCAAGACCAAAGGCAAACGTAGTAGATGCGGACCGCAGTATATATGTTGCGAAATTCCCATCATTGAAAGATGATTACGATGCGGGGCTATGGGAACATTTCTGCCATCTGCTTGCCAAGAATGCAGGAATCAATGCAGCCGAAACAAAAGTTATATCAACCAACGATAAGCATCATACACTGCTGTCTCGTCGTTTTGATAGAACAGACGAAGGTAAACGCATTCACTTTGCATCCGCAATGACATTGCTCGGATTGAACGACGGTGATAATGCTACAACGGGCAATGGTTATTTGGATATTGTAGATTTCATTTTGAGTGGCTGCACAGACGTTGATGCGAACTTGCGAGAACTTTTCCGCAGAGTGGCGTTCAATATCTGCATAGGCAATAGCGATGACCATTTCCGCAACCACGGATTTTTGTTAACTGCAAAGGGGTGGACTCTTTCTCCTGCATACGATATGAACCCAACGCTGAACGACCACCAAAGCTTGCTTATCAATAGCAAGACGAATAAAGCGGATTTATCTATTCTGCTTGACTCTTGCGAGGAGTATATGCTCACCCCCGAGGTGGCAAAAGGTATCATCAACGAGATAGTAGTAGCTGTCAAGGACTGGCGAGCATTAGTAAATAGATTAGGTATTGCAAAGCGAGAAATGAGTTTGTTTGAAGATGTGTTAGATAGCAGAATAGCCCTAAAAAAATAGGTGGATTTTTTCAAAATAGGGATTCCGAACTGAGGTGGAGCAATAGCGGGAGATTACGTTTGTAGCGATTCTTTAATGTGAAGATATAGAGCCATTTAGGAAAGAAACCTAAAAGTAAATATCGCACACGGGTTTTTGTAGAATATCCTCCATCAAATCTATTATATAGAGTGCATTTCAAGGGATTAGGCCTACTTTTTACAGACTTTTATATATTGCTGATTTTGCAGTCGAAAAAGTTATGTTCAACCTAAATAAAAACACCCAATTTTGTTTATCAAACCTGTTTCCGACTGCTCTATATTCAATTTTGCAAATGTTAAAATTCTAAGAGTCTAAACAAAAACCGTTCTCGGCTGTTTGGTTGATTTTATAATCAATTAAAAAGAGTTATTATGGACGACACGGCGTTTTTGTTCGAGTTAAGCAGAGTGGAAAACAAATTGATGGGTTATGCGATGTCTCTCACGCAATATTGCGAAGACGATGCACAGGAGTTGTTTCAAGCAACGGTCGTACGTGCATATACGAAAAAGGAGCTTTTTACACCTGGTTCAAGGTTCGATTTATGGATTGGGCGCATAATGAAGAATATTTATCTGAATGAGCGTGTTGCAGCACAACGTAACACAACGTTTGACAAGGAGTTTCACCCTACTCCAGTCATTTCATCGATTGCCGTTTGGAATTCGGCGAGGTGTGCGCACTTATTGATTGTCTTTCTCACGAGATTTCTCTTCCTTTGCGTATGTATGCCGACAGATACAAATATCACGAGATTGCCGATGCGCTTGACATTCCTATGAGCAGCGTGAAGAACCGCATTCGCGCAGCGAGGATACATTTAAGAAGGCTTCTCGATGAGTGATGTAATTCATAAACCGGAAACTTTAACACCTACAGAAAGCATCTAAGAAGTTGATTAACAGTCTTCCCACCAGTTGTGACCCTTTACAAGATTGCAGCTGCAATGGGATTAACTATTGAGTTATAACCTATTTGATAATATTGGTGTCCGATAAAAATCGGTTAAGCTAAAAATAGTATGCTCGGCAGCTGTATAACAGCGGTCGAGCATACTATTTTTATTCCAAGCCCCCCCTTAATCAAACAGAGTTTGTTGCGGCGATCCCTGCTGTATCTTATTTCCCGCTACGTTTTTTTAGTTTATTCCCTTGATTTTTCCCGCTTCCAGGGATTACAGGACTTCTTCCCACAAACAACACAGATTCTCTTTTACATAGTCAATGTCAAAATAGTTGGGGTCATAGTCCTTGTAAATACCGTACCATTGCAGTTGTTCTTTATCGTTTTCCGATTTTCTTTTCTTGCCCGAGAGCTTCAATAATTCGGCATATCCGCGTACTCCTCCGCAATCCTCTGGCGGACAAACGCCTTTTCCTTCAAGAATTGTAAGAGCAGGTTCTTCGCCCTCTTTGTACTCCCTGATGCCTTTCAGGCAAACATCGTGATTCCAACTGTCACCAAAATCATATTCGAACAGAATACAGTCGTCTTTTTTCTTCAGGATTTCCGATAGCGGATAGCCATTAGAAGAGAAAACATTGAATTGTGGCGCAATTCCACCGCCATTCATAGATTTGATACAAGGGTCGCTTTGGTATATTTTTCCATTCTGCACAAACTGATGCAGATGTTCGTTGTCCCAACCCATTGCTTCGATAATCACAAATGCAAAAAACTCCAAAGAAATATTTGAAGGAACTTCTATTTCTCGCCATATAGGAACTGGAGCTCTGTCAAGCTTTATGCGAATGCGATAGGCTTGTGAAGGCTTATCCTCGAATATTTTTTTCTCGGGTAACGCAAAGGGATATTCTTCGTCGAAATCATTGGTATTTTCTTCTGTCATCTGGTTTAGAAAACGCGAAATGTCACCGACGGGGTTATCGTCGTCGAACATTACCTCTTCCATAGAGGGAATATCTTCTTCACCGTGCTCCTCGCTGTATTTTTGCATCTTGTCGGGGTCGATACCCAACATAATTGATAAACCTATTAAATCTTCGTAACTGTTTATACCCATTTCTTCCAGCATTTCGCGATATTCTTTGGGTAACAATTTCTTAAATTCACTGAATTCTCTTTGTTCTTCTTTATTCTCCTTGTTTGCTTTTGCCATTTTATGTGTAGTTTATTTAGATTTATATTGAGATTGCGAAAATATGCAATATTCTTAACAATAATGAACTTCTCCTTAAATAAATTGATGATTGAGTAGAATATTGCATTTGTCGCAGATTCTGTTTTTGTAGAATTTAGCCAAAGAACACAACAGAGCCTGCTTTACCGTTGTTTGACGCTACTAAGTCATAAATCCTCATTCACATATATTGGTTAACCTATCTCGGTTTCTCATAGCAATGAGCTTCTTTGTGCACGCTTATCCTGAATTGAATAAGGAATAAGGCAGACCAAGAGCCTTTGTGACTCTTGGTCTGCCTTTGTATTTTTAATCAACTGGCTGTTAGCAGGTTTCCTATTCTTCGATAATAGGAGATTAGTATCGTGCAGCTTTTCTTATCAGTTTGGGAATGTCGGTGTTGTCGATGACTCCCTTGAACAGTTCTGCTCCTTTACCTATTGCAAAGAGGGGAACGAAGGTTCCCGAGTGGTTGCCGCTTGCCCACGATATTGCCGCGGTGTACGATACATAATGCTTGGCAAGGACGGCCAGGCTGCGCAGCTTGCTATCGCGCTGCTCCTTGTCGGTGGCTGCCGCTGCCGAGTCGAAGAGCTCCTTGAGCCTTGCCGACTGCTTCTCGTCTATCTTGGCGCTGCTCCACAGTCCCATCTCGTTGGTGAGGATACTTTTTGCCTCGTCCCAGGTGAATGGGCCTTTGCCGGCTGCTGCAATGAGGGTGTTGCCGAGTTCGTCCTCGCTTGTGTGCTGTCCCGCGAGGGCTTTGAGGTTGAGTGTGTATGAGCCGTTGAAGCCCAGCACAAGGCCGCCTGTCTCGTGGTCGGCTGTAACGATGATGAGTGTCTCGTCCTTGTGTTTGTTGTAGAAGTCGAGTGCTACGGCTATGGCTGCGTCAAAGTCGAGTACCTCGTGCATCATTGTGGCTGCGTCGTTGTCGTGCGATGCGTAGTCTATCTTGCCGCCCTCTACCATCATAAAGAAGCCTTTCTTCTTTTTGCTCATAAGGAAGTCTATGCCGGCTTCGGTAATCTGTGCAAGGGTGAGGTCGTTGCTGCTGCGGTCGATGGTGTAGGGTATCTCTGTTGCAACATCTTTCTGGTAGAGCATCATTCTTGATGCCTGACGCTTGCTCCTGTAGTCGTCGTAGCCGCGTGCAATGGCGTATCCCTCGCTCTGTGCCTGGGCATAGAGCGCTGAGCGCTCCTCGTCGCTGCATACGGGGTCGCCTCCTGCATAGAAGTCGTAGCCTGCGGTGAGCATCTCCTTCGCTATCTGCGGATAGTGGCTGCGGCTCTTCTGGTGTGCGTAGAAGGCGCCGGGTGTGGCGTGGTTGATGCATACGGTGGTGGTGATTCCCACTGCGTATCCGGCCTCCTTTGCGTAGTGTGCCACGCTGTAGACGGGAGTACCGTCGGGGGTTACTCCTATGCAGCCGTTATTTGTCTTTTCTCCGGTGGCAAGGGCTGTTCCCGATGCTGCCGAGTCGGTGACACCGTTGCTTGCCGAGAAGGTGGTTACAAAGGAGGTTACGGGGAACTGCGTAAAGCACAGCTTCTGCGGACGGCCAATCACTCCCTCCTTCTCTCCCAGGTACAGCTCTGTGCCTATTACGTGCGAGGGTCCCATTCCGTCTCCGATAAAATAGAATACATATTTGGGCTGTTTGCCAGCCATTGCTGCCATTGCAAGGAGCAGCAGCACAATTGTGGTCAGTCTCCTTTTCATCGTCTCTTTATTTTGTGTGTTGATGTTTGTTCGGGGGTTAGAATACAAAGCGTGCAAGGTCGTTGTAGAAGGCAAGGACAAAGAGTCCCAGTAGCAGTATCATTCCCACCACCTGTGCGCGCTCAAGGAACTTGTCGCTGGGCTGCTTGCCGCTGACAACCTCGAAGAGCAGGAACAGCACGTGTCCGCCGTCGAGTGCGGGGATAGGCAGAATGTTCATAAATGCGAGGATAAGCGAGAGCATAGCTGTCATCATCCAGAATTGCTGCCAGTCCCACATAGGGGGGAACATACTTCCGATAGTGCCGAACATTCCGACCGATTTTGCTCCCTCGCGCGAGAATACATACTTGAAGTCGCTCACATACCCCTTGAGCACGTTGCAGCCGTAGGCAATGCCGGCGGGGAACGACTCGAAGAAACCGTATGTGCGTATCTCTACGGGATAGTCGAGCATCATAGGCATCACTCCCAGCGTGTATGTGGAGTCGAGCTGTGCGGTGAGGGTTATTGTGCTGTCGCGCTGCACGGTTATCTGTACGTCGGCTGCGCTGTTCTCCTTCAGTTGCTCGAGCGTTGTGCGTATGCCGGTCCACGAGCTGATGCTCTTGCCGTTGAAGGCAAGTATTTTATCGCCTCTTTTTATGCCAGCGTTGTGTGCTGCGCCACCAGGCACAATGCTGTCAATTGTCGCAGGAATAAGGAACTGCACGAAAGGCTCTTCCTTGCCCATATCCAGCAGTCCGAACTCCTCGGGAATGGCAATGCTCACCTCGTTGCCGCCACGCAGCACTGTCACCTCTGTTCCGTCGGCAATGGCACGCAGAAGGTCGGCGTCGCGGCGGTGTACCTCCTTGCCGTCCACACGCAGGAGTATGTCACCGTCTACAAAGCCCATCTGCTTTGCTACGTCGTTAAACTCCATTCCGTACGTGGCTTTTTGCACGTCGTGGTATCTCTCACCCCAGGTGAAAAGCACCATAGAGTAGATGAAGAGAGCCAGGATAAAATTGAACAGCACGCCGCCAATCATTATGAGAAGGCGCTGCCACGCGGGCTTGGAGCGAAACTCGTAGGGCTTGGCGGGCTGCTGCATCTGCTCGGTATCCATAGACTCGTCTATCATTCCCGAAATTTTGCAGTATCCTCCGAGGGGTATCCAGCCAATGCCGTATTCTGTGTCGCTCTTAGTGGGTCGCAGCTTTATGAGCGCCTTATCCTCTTTCTTGCTGTTGCGCGAGGGTATCATAAGCAGCGATATTCCCCAGTCGAAGAAGAGGTAGAATTTCTCTACTCTCACCTTGAAGAGGCGAGAAAATATAAAATGTCCGAATTCGTGTATGAGCACAAGAAGGCTCAGTGAAAGTATCAGTTGCAGTGCGCGAATGAAAAATATTTCCATATTGTAAGAAGCTGTTTGAATTTCTATTAAATGTTTTTTTCTTTCAGTTTGTTTATGGTTTTTGCCTTAAATCCAGTTGTTTGCCATCTTGCGTACCTCGGCGTCGGTTGCAATGTAGTCGTCGAGTGTGGGCTTTTGGCAAAAGTCGGCACTTTGCATCGCCCGCTCTATGATGCGAGGCATATCTGTAAATTTTATCCTATCGGCAAGGAAGGCCGCCACACACACCTCGTTGGCTGCATTCACCACACAGGGCATATTGCCGCCCATATTGAGTGCGTCGTAAGCGTGGCGCAGGTTGGGAAAGATTTCCATATTGGGCTGCTCAAATGTAAGTTCGTTCAGTTTTGTAAAGTCGAGACGCCCGAATGACGAGGCGAGTCTCTGCGGGTACGATAACGCATACATTATGGGCAGGCGCATATCGGGGGTGCCGAGCTGTGCCTTTACAGCGCCGTCCTTGAACTGCACCATCGAGTGTATTACCGACTGAGGGTGCACTACAACCTCAATATCCTTTGCCTCTATTCCGAACAGCCACTTTGCCTCAATAACCTCAAAGCCCTTGTTCATCATTGTAGCCGAGTCTATTGTGATTTTTGCGCCCATACTCCAGTTAGGGTGCTTGAGAGCCTGTGCCTTTGTCACTGTCAGTAACTGCTCGGGTGTATATGAACGGAAAGGACCGCCCGAGGCTGTAAGTATGAGTTTTTCGATGCTGTCGAACGGCTCTCCCGCAAGGCATTGGAAAATAGCCGAGTGCTCCGAGTCGACGGGCAGAATGGGCACTTTATTTTCTGCTGCCAGGCGTGTTATGAGTTCTCCTGCAACAACGAGTGTCTCCTTGTTGGCAAGGGCTATGGCCTTTCCTGCCTTTATGGCTGCCACCGTGGGGCGCAGGCCTGCAAAGCCCACCATTGCTGTTACCACAATGTCGATGGGAGAGGACTGTACCACCTGGCATATTGCGTCATTGCCTGCATATACTTTTACAGGCAGGTCGGCAAGAGCCTCCTTCAGTTGTGCATATTTACTCTCGTCGGCAATTACCACTGCGTCGGGTTTGTATTTGCGTGCTTGGGCCGCAAGTTCTTCGACGCGGCTGCCTGCTGTGAGCGCATATACCTCGAACAGTTCGGGGTGCTCGTCGACAACTTGCAGTGTTTGTGTTCCTATTGAACCTGTGGAACCAAGAATTGCTATTGTTCTTTTTTTGTCGGGATTCATATTGCTTGTTATAGTAGGTGTCTTATGTTTATGCTTAGAAAGGAATGTATATATTGGGGTCAAGAGGACTGCCACGATGCCACAATTCAAGGTGCAGGAATGGCTTGTGGCTGTTTGTGGGCTCTTCGTCGGTTATAGCGTTGCTCAGCGTGGCAATTGCTTCGCCTGCCACCACCTTGTCGCCCACCTTCTTGAGCAGGCTGTGGCAGTTGCGGTACACTGTCACAAGTTCCTCGTTGTGCTGTATTATGAGTGTGTATCCGTCGTTTGCCGTGTAGTCGCTCATAATCACTGTGCCGTCCCATATTGCAACCACATTCTCGTCGGGGCTCTCGGCAATGTCAATGCCGTAGTGACCTTTCTTGGGGTCGAACCACTCGATGACCACTCCTCGTGTGGGACGGTAGAAGTTGATTCCCTGCAATGCGCCCACGCTGGTTGCCTGCGAGGTGAGGCTGTACCGTTCACGCTCCTCGTAGTTGTCGGCAAACTGCTGCTCGACAGGGGTGGTAGCTATCGGATAACTGTCGTAGTCGGGCAGGCTGTCGGGGGTTGCAGCGGTGTCGCCGTACACTATGTTTCCTTCGAGTATGTTCCTTATGTTGCTCGTGTATCGCTTGTGCTTGTCTACCTCGTCCTTGAGCGAGTCTATGGTGAGGGCATAGTTCACAAGCCGCTCGCGGGTGCGGTCGCTCACGTGGCCAGGAAGATACTCGGCTACGGGAGTAAGAGCAAATACAAGGTACACTGTACCTGCCACCAACAGAAATGATATGAACAGCGATATTATCACCCACAGCGGCGATACATAAAAGCCCAATATGTTGTCGAGCTTATTCTCGTTGTGGATTGTAAGGCGGTAACGGCGCATAAGTTTATTGCGCGGCTCCTTCTTTTTGTTTTTATCCTCTTTTTCCATTGTCTCTTATAGTGTGAGCAACCCTTCGGGCAGGTGGAATGTTATGTGTCTCTTTTCGTGGTCGATGCCAGCAATGAACTCTTCCTGCGCAGGAATGAGCAGTTCCTCGCCTTTATGCTCCACGATGAACAGTGTATTTATGGTACTGTCGTCCACGTCGATGATTTCTCCAAGCTCGCCCAACTGCTCATCTTCGGCCGTAAAGCCTCTGAAGTAGCCCCACGTGTAGCTATCTCCCTCCTCGGCCCACTCGCGGGGTATATACACCTCGCGGTTGGTAAGCAGACGCGCTTGCTCGGTGCTGTCTATGCGCTCAATCTTCACAATCAGCGTGTCGCTGTTCTTTTCTCTTGTGTACTCAAAGAAGAAAGGTACAAGTATGCCGTCGATGTCTGCCGCAACATAGTCACAGTCCTCGCCCAGTGTCATACTGTCGCCCATAAGCCCTATCTCGCCTTTTGTCCCGTGTGGCTTGAGGAATTTCCCGTAGTAAACAAAATCGTCTCTCTTTAGCATATTATATTGCGCTTTTTATGAACGTGTTATCTTTGCCCCTATGCTGTTGAGCCTCTGCTCCAGATTCTGGTAGCCTCGGTCAATCTGATCGATGTTATCGATACGGCTTACGCCGTCGGCGCTCATTGCGGCAATGAGCAGTGCAATGCCCGCTCTGATGTCGGGCGAGCTCATTGAGCGTGGACGCAGGCGGAACTGCTGGTCGTGCCCTATGACTATAGCACGGTGAGGGTCGCACAAGAGTATCTGTGCTCCCATATCAATCAGTTTGTCGACAAAGAACAGGCGGCTCTCGAACATCTTCTGATGTATGAGCACGCTACCTTTTGCCTGAATAGCTGTCACCAGCATCACGCTCAACAGGTCGGGTGTGAGTCCCGGCCAGGGTGCGTCACTCAACGTCATTATAGAGCCGTCGAGGAACGAGTCTATCTCGTAGTGCTCCTGCGAGGGTATATATATGTCGTCGCCTCTCTGCTCGAACCGCACGCCCAAACGGCGGAAACTGTCGGGGATAATGCCCAGATTTCCAAAAGATACGTCCTTTATCGTGAGTTCACTTTTTGTCATTGCTGCCATACCAATGAAGCTTCCCACCTCAATCATATCGGGGAGAGCGCGGTGCGTGCAGCCGCCGAGCGACTCCACTCCCTCTATGGTGAGCAGGTTGCTTGCTATGCCCGATATTCTTGCTCCCATCTTTATGAGCATACGGCACAGTTGCTGTATGTAGGGCTCGCAGGCCGCGTTGTATATTGTGGTTGTGCCCTCGGCCAGTGAGGCTGCCATAATGATGTTGGCTGTTCCTGTTACCGAGGCCTCGTCGAGGAGCATATAGCAGCCTTTCAGTTTGTCGGCCTTGATGCGGTAGATGCCCTTCTCCTCGACATTCTCGAACCCGGCTCCCAGGTGGTGCAGCCCCAGCAGGTGGGTATCCACCCTGCGGCGGCCTATCTTGTCGCCTCCGGGTGTAGAGAGGATTGCCTTGCCGAAGCGTGCGAGCAACGGTCCTATGAACATTACCGAGCCGCGCAGACGGGCGCAACCGTCTATGTATTCCTTGCTCTCCAGGTAGTCGAGGTTGATGTTCTTTGCCTGGAATGTGTAGCTGTCGGGGCTGTTCTTCGATACTGCAACGCCCATATTTATGAGCTGCTGTATGAGGTTGTTCACGTCGGCAATGTCGGGCACGTTCTCCAGTGTCACCTCCTCGTCGGTGAGGAGTGTGGCGCATATCTCCTGCAATACCTCGTTCTTGGCGCCCTGCGGCGTTATGCTGCCGCTCAGCCTGTGGCCGCCCTCAATTATGAATGATGCCATAGCTTTGTGTGTTTATGTGGTTATCACTTTTTCTTGCTGTAAGCCTTCTTGTTCTTCTGGAATTTCTTTTGCGTGTTTCCGTTTCCGCTGTTTATCCTTATTTCGCTTACAGTATAGTCTATCTTGCCCTTGGAGATGGCGCGCAGGTCGTCGTATATGCGCTTGTCCTCCACGCCGTCCTTGTTCCAGGCTGTGTAGTTCTTTTTCATCTGTGCAAG
Source organism: Bacteroidaceae bacterium (assembly GCA_017554605.1). Classification (GTDB taxonomy): domain Bacteria; phylum Bacteroidota; class Bacteroidia; order Bacteroidales; family Bacteroidaceae; genus HGM04593. The sequence goes on along the minus strand of JAFZIA010000059.1, from coordinate 7,027 downwards.
AATGAGACCGACAAAGCTGTCGCGCTCCTCGCCCTCTTCCATTGTGCAGGCGTGTGCTATCATATTCTCCACGATGCGGCCGTAGTGGCGGTAGCCAATCTCCGTTGTCTGGTAGGGGATTCTTGTGGGGGGCTCGGTGAAGGTCTCTTTCTTTATTACCTCGTAGGGGTAGTCGATGTCGAGCGTAAAGTCGGACATTATTGCCAGGTGGTCCCACAGCTTGCGCTTGTAGTCGGGCAGCTCGTTGCGCAGGTTGGGGAACATACTCTCCATTATCCTCACGATTGTCTGTGCGCATTGCTGGCGCTCCTCGCGGTCCTCGATAGTGAGGGCGTGGTCGACCATCTTCTGCACCGAACGGCCATACTCGGGAAGGGGCAGGCGTTTTTGTTTGGTATTGTATTCCATCATAGTGCTTGGGCTTATAAAAGTTTTTTTGGCTGAGAGGCTACAAAGTCCTTCAGGTAGAATGGTTCGAAATAGGCTATGTCCTCGAAGCGCCCGTCCAGGAAGGCGCGTTCGGCAAGGGGCATCATCCATTTTGCCAGCGGACGGTTGTCGCCGTCGATGAAGCGGGCGTTGGGGTGGCTGATGAGGCTCTTGCACTTTTCGGCTCCGTTGCCAAAGAAATATACCGGCTGCTTGTCGAGGTACTCCTTGAAGCTCTCCCCGTCCACCACTACTGCGGCGGTGGGCATTATGGGGTTGAGGGCACGGTCGTACACTGTTGCGTACACCTCGTTGCGGCGTGCGTCTATCATAGGGCAGAAGAGTGCCTCGTCGGGTATCTCGTCGCGGAAGAGAATGGGCACGCTCATCACTGCCGTGGTGGGCAGCGCTATGAGCGGAAGGCTGCGTCCGTAGCACACGCCTTTTGCAGTGGACGAGGCTATGCGCAGGCTCGTGTATGAGCCGGGGCCGCAACTGAGCGCGACGGCCTCAATCTTGCGGCCTCTGCTGTCGGCAAATTCTATTGCCTCTTCCACGAACGGGGCAAGAAGGGTCGACTGTGAGCGCTCGCTGGTGCTGCGCTTCTCAAAGAACACTTCGCCATATTCGCTCAATGTAACCGAACAGATGTCGGTAGATGCTTCGATATTTAATATTACTGCCATTTTTTTCTGTTGTTAGTCTGTTTTTGGGCAAAAAATGCCATATTCTGCAAAAGTACAAATTAAAAATCAAGATTTGCAATAAAAATATATATTTTATAATATATAGAGCCCCATTTACGTTTTTTTATGTTTATTGCAGGGGTGACACCATCTGTTATTGTGAAGTTCGAAAGCGTTTCTTGTGCATAAATGCCTTAGTACTGCCGTACAGCACGCCCCATCGGCTTAAAAATGGTTAACGCCGATAAAAAAATGCCGCTAATCGTATAAAAAATAGGCAAATTGTGCTTACCTTTGCAGACGAAAAGAAAAGTGGAGAGATTTGGCTGCTTGCAACCACAATAAAAAATGCTAAAAGTAGGTGCTTCCAGGGCACGCCTTTCTGTATACGATACCCTGCACCTACCATTGGCTCTCTTTGTTAAGGAAACAAGCATTGTACAAACTTTTGCACAGAAGCGTTTGCTGTGTCCGTTTGCTGGTATTTACCATTTACGAAAATTCCGCAGGGGCAAGCAATTTTAAAAAAATGATTATTAACCGTTCTGCGGCAAAATGCTTTTTTAATTGTCGCCGGACATAAACACACATTACAAAATGGGATACTTATTTACATCGGAGTCGGTGTCTGAGGGACACCCCGACAAGGTTGCCGACCAGATTTCGGACGCAGTGCTCGACGAACTCATTGCATTTGACCCTCAGTCGAAGGTTGCTTGCGAGACACTTGTGACAACCGGACAGGTTGTTGTTGCCGGCGAGGTGAAGTCGGAGGCATACGTTGACCTTCAGGACATTGCGCGCCGCGTTATAAACAAGATAGGCTACACAAAGAGCGAGTATATGTTCGACGGTAACTCGTGCGGAATATTCTCGGCCATTCACGAGCAGAGTGCCGACATTAACCGTGGTGTCGAGCGTTCCAATCCTATGGAGCAGGGAGCCGGAGACCAGGGTATGATGTTCGGTTACGCTACAAACGAGACAGAGAACTATATGCCTGTATCGCTCGACCTCTCGCACCTCATACTCACCGAGCTTGCCGACATCCGTCGCGAGGGCAAGGAGATGCTCTATCTCCGTCCCGACTCGAAGAGCCAGGTTACAATAGAGTACGACGACAACAACCAGCCCGTGCGCATCGACACAATTGTTGTATCGACACAGCACGACGATTTCATACAGCCCACAGAACCCGGTACCGAGGCACAGCTTGCAGCCGACGAGGCGCAGATTGCAAAAATCAAGGAGGACGTGATAAACATTCTTATGCCCCGCGTAAAGGCAAAGATTACATCGCCCAAGGTGCTGGCGCTCTTTGGCGAGGACATTAAATACCACGTCAACCCCACTGGCAAGTTCGTGATTGGCGGTCCTCACGGCGACACAGGTCTCACTGGACGCAAGATTATCGTTGACACATACGGCGGCAAGGGTGCACACGGCGGTGGCGCGTTCAGCGGAAAGGACCCCAGCAAGGTAGACCGCAGCGCAGCCTACGCGGCACGTCACATTGCCAAGAACCTTGTGGCGGCAGGCGTTGCCGACGAGGTGCTCATACAGCTCTCATACGCCATTGGTGTTGCGCAGCCTGTGAGCGTGTTCGTGAACACTTACGGCACAGCAAAGGTTGCGATGACCGACGGTGCTATTGCGCAGAAAGTGGCGCAGTTGTTCGACCTTCGTCCCCGAGCAATCGAGGAGCGTCTCAAGCTCCGTAACCCCATCTACAGCGAGACAGCGGCATACGGACATATGGGACGTACACCCCAGACTGTTACAAAAACCTTTACATCGCGCTACCTCGACAGCGTGACGGTTGAGGTTGAGCTCTTCACCTGGGAAAAGCTCGACTACGTTGAGAAGGTGAAAGAGGCATTCGCTCTCTGATAGGTCATTTGTCTAATGTCGGATTTTATCGGATAGCCCCCGGGCTGTCCAACAACTGATAAGATGTCATTCGTGAAAGAGTGGATATACCGTTTGAGGCACAACAGGGGATTCGGAGTGCAATCCCCTGTTGCGTTTCACTTTGTGATGCACGTGCTGCGCGAGTATAAGCACCCGTATTACTGCTATCCGGCGCTCAACAAGATGGCGCGCGAGGCGGGCGGTTATCCGGCTGCGCATTGCCGCCGTCTCTTCCGTATATGCAATTATGCAAGGCCGCGCAACATAGTGGCCTTTGCCGACACGGGGGGCAGCGCCCTTGCAGCGCTGTCGGCGGGATATTCGGGGGTGCCCCGCTGCTCTGTTGGCAGTGTTGGGGAGTTGGTAAAATTTCTTGACAGCGTCGACGCTGTCGGGCTGCTTCACATCGGGCGCACGCCGCATTATGAGCAGGTGCTGCACCGGGCGCTGGCGAATGTCGACAACAGGAGCGTGATAATAGTGGAGGGGATACACCGTGACAAAAAGATTGTACGGTGGTGGAAAAGCGTTGTTGCTCACCCCCGTGTGGTGATAAGTATGGATATTTACAGTGCCGGGATACTCTTCTTCGACACTGAATATAAGAAACAGCATTATACATTCTGGTTCAAATGAAAAAGGCGGCTATTTACACCCGCAGGGGCGACGGCGGAACAACATCGCTTGTGGGTGGAGAGAGAGTAGGAAAAGACAGCGTGAGGGTTGAGGCCTATGGTACTATAGACGAGCTCAACGCCCATTTGGGCTTTCTTGCGTCTGCCGTGGAGTGCGGGGAGTATGCAGTGTCGATAGAGGCTATATGCAACCGCCTGTTTGCAATTGGCGGCTATCTTGCCTGCGGGCAACCGGCAGCTTCCCCTGTTACCGGCGAAGAGGTAGAAGCATTGGAGGCGCAGATTGATGCCTGGGACGCCACCCTTGAGCCCATAAACAACTTTTTGCTGCCGCCCTGCACCGAGGCTGCCGCACGTGCAAATGTGTGCCGCACAATATGCCGCCGTGCCGAGAGGCGTGTTGTGGCGCTCTCGCAGCAGGCAAGCATAGAGCCTCTTGTCATAGCATACGTGAACCGTCTGTCCGATTATTTGTTCACTCTTTCGAGAATATTGTCACGTGGCAACGAAAAATTTGTCGAAAAGCATTGCAAATAAATAAAATTTCCTATTTTTGCACACCCTGTAAGAAGAATAGTAAAAATTATTATAACAACGTAAAAACTTACAATATGTATTGGACACTTGAATTGGCATCGAAACTCGAGGATGCACCCTGGCCCGCAACTAAAGATGAGCTCATTGATTATGCTACACGTTCGGGAGCACCTATGGAAGTAATTGAGAATCTTCAGGAGATTGAGGACGAGGGCGAGACATACGAGAATATAGAGGACATCTGGCCCGATTATCCCAGCAGCAACGAGGATTTCTTCTTCGACGAGGACGAGTATTAAGAGGTTGAAAAAGGTCTAACACCTAAATATCAACGATTTACAATGACCGACTGGGCAGTCCAGTCGGTCATTTTTATATCAAAAAATAGAATACAACAACTATGAAAAATATAACCAAGCATAATCGTCCAATTAATAGCGTTCTTAAAGAATACGTTGAGCGTCATAAAGGAAAAATTGTTGAAGCAAGAAAAGAGTTGCAAAGACGATTTAATGGATTAGACTGGAACATACAGAAGAAAATACTCGTTGCACATCTAAAATCATCAAAATCGGACAGAGAATGGGCTTATCCTCTTCTTCTCAATTATTGGGATAAGAGTTTTTTACCTTATGTTCAGGAAATTTGGGAGACATTTCATGAAGAGCGATGCTCGTGGATTGTTATTCGCTATTTCCCCAAAGATTATATTCTCGACAATCTTCATTTGTTTGATTTTAAACGTAATTATATGTTTATATGTCTCCGATTTGGTTCAGATGAAGGATTCGTCATAGAAAAAGAAAAACTCAAACCAGAAGATGCTCTCTATGTTCACTATCGTCTCGGTATAGGAATACAACCGGATGAAGCTAAAGCTTGGTTATATGAAATAGCAATAGATGCTGTTTTGAATTATTACAGAAATGATCTTGATTTGAGACCTTCAGAACAAGGTCGTATTACAGAATTATATCCGCAGAGAATAAGACAACTGGGGCGTGCATTATATTATGTTAATGAAATGGGAATAGAACCAACAGTGTCAGACTTCTCAGAATGGTGTGAATCGGTTAAGCAAATAATGAATAATTCACTCGAATGGAAAGAACTACAACAAAGAAATCTGCTTGATTGGGAATTTAACATAAGAGCATATCGTATAATTCTTAAATATATCGGAATCAACTTGAATGAATCTATTATGGAAAATTTAATCAATAAGTTTCCACAACTTAAAAAACTTGTTGATGAATTAAAACTAGAAATTGATTTTGATTACATATTAAAAGAATTAGAAGAATGAGTTCAATATAAGAATCAAACATAATAGTCCATAATAAAATGGTATGAAAAAGAAAGAAATTATTTACCATAATACCGATGGCAAAATGGCAAAAGAGAAACTCATGCTTATGTTTAACGAGAATGGACATGTTCGTATTGATGAAGCGGATTATACAGCTCTTTATAAAAACATCGAGGAATTTTACCATTGGGCCTTACAGGGTAAGAAAATATATAAAGAATGGATGAAAGTTTTTCAAACAGATGAAAATGCTATCAATGCATTATTACAAATGTTAAGACAAGCAAATACGATTGAAGATTTCATCAATGAAATCACAGAGATATATAAAATCAGCACTGTTTCCGCAGAAGCCCTAGCTAATTTATCTTTGTCGGAATTAACAGGACTTACCCTTGATGTTATCATACAGAGTTTAAAGTATTATTCTATTGCAGTAGAACAATTGGGCACATTAATACAATATAAAAATGCGTTACAATAGCACAGAGTTTGTGTGATTAGATGTTGCGATTCGGACTTTTAAAGAAGATTGCGACTGAATAACTAACACAATAACTCGCAGTGAGGTGTATAACATATTGATAAACAATGATAACAATTTTCTTTGACGAAGAAGAGTATTAAGTCCTCTATAAAGGCTAATCGTCTAAATCTTAACAAATTACAAAGACCGACCGGGCAGTCCAGTCGGTCATTTTTATGCCAAAAACTACCCGAAAACTACCCAAAAATGAGGCGAGACTGTCCAAGCACTGCCCTGAAACTATTACCAAGTCCTCCTGAAAAAAGGAGTAGTAAGTGAAATAGGTGAGAAATGCACAATGCTTTCAAAAATTTTCCCATTTTTACTAGTTTTTGTTGTTAATACTGTTCTGTTTTTTATCTCTTTTCTCTGTTTACTGTTTATTTCCTCTTATATTATTGATTATTACATATATAAGGCTTTGAAGGAGTACAAAGCGGAGAGAAAAAGTGGCGATACTCTGCGAAAACTGTATTTTTTTATCAACTTTCGCAGAGTATCTAGGTGTTTTTTGAAAATAAGTTATATTTTTGCATTGGATAAATTTGATTCACATGGGACAGGTTATAGTTGGAAGGAAGAAGGAAATAGCACAGATAGAACAGTATTATAAGTCAGGCAAGGCGGAATTCATTGCGGTATATGGAAGAAGACGTGTAGGAAAGACATTTCTTATACGCCAGTATTTCAAAAACCGGTTTGCATTTGATATGACCGGTGTAATGGAGGGTAGTAAAGCAGAACAGATGACCGCTTTTCATACAGCTCTCAAAACATACGGTTACAAAGGGCCCAAAAATCAAAATTGGATTGATGCGTTCTTTGCTTTAAGACAGTTGTTGGAATTAAAAACAGAAGAAGGTAAACGTTGCGTGGTGTTCATAGATGAGTTACCTTGTCTCGATACTCAAAAAGCAGGTTTTGTTAATGCACTCGGTCATTTTTGGAATAACTGGGCTAACTGGCAGTCCGAGATAATGCTGATTGTTTGTGG
>JAFZIA010000058.1 GCA_017554605.1 Bacteroidaceae bacterium | reverse complement strand
TATTATTTTTCGAGGGCGCGTAGCGGGCTACGTAACCGAGAGAAAGAAGAAAACGGGCAGTTTTGAACATAAAAAACAACGAAATAACGGCTTCCAATATAATAATAACTTTTTTTAGAAATTTAAACAGCTTCTAATAATTAAAATCAGGTAGTGATTATGGAGAGAGATGAATTCAGAAAATATGCAACCAAGCATCTTGGTATGAGTGGATTGCTGGTTGACGACGTGTTGAAGGTGCAGTCGCAGTATATGAACCCCTACATTCTTGAGGAGCGCCAGTTGAATGTGACTCAGATGGACGTGTTCTCGCGTCTGATGATGGACAGAATCATCTTTCTTGGCACCGAAATAAACGACAGCACAGCAAACGTCCTTCAGGCGCAGCTCCTGTACCTCGACTCGGCCGACAGCGGCAAGGATATTTCGATATATATCAACTCGCCCGGCGGCTCGGTGTATGCAGGTCTTGGCATTTACGATACAATGCAGTTCATAAACAGCGATGTATCTACAATATGCACCGGTATTGCAGCAAGTATGGCTGCGGTGCTCCTGGTTGCAGGAACCGAGGGCAAGCGTTCGGCGCTCCCCCACAGCAGGGTGATGATACACCAGCCTCTTGGCGGCGTACAGGGCCAGGCAAGCGATATTGAGATTACAGCACGTGAGATTCAGAAACTGAAGAAGGAACTCTATACTATAATCTCGGACCACAGCCACCAGCCCTACGACAAGGTGTGGAACGACGGCGACCGCGATTTCTGGATGACTTCGCACGAGGCAAAGGAGTATGGAATGATAGACCGTGTGTTGGTGCGTAACAAGTAAAAGGGAATATGGCAAAAAGACGCGACGAGCGACACTGTAGTTTTTGTGGAAGAGGCGAGGCCGATGTGGAGCTGCTGCTCTCGGGTATCGAGGGATATATATGCAACAACTGCGTAGAGCAGGCACACACGGTGCTGCGTGAGAACAGTATGGTCAAGGCATCGGACTTCTCGATGACCGAACTGCCCAAGCCGAAAGAGATAAAGGCTTTTCTCGATGAGTACGTGATAGGCCAGGACGAGGCCAAATGCGCTCTTTCTGTATCGGTGTACAACCACTATAAACGTCTGATGCAGCAGAATGCTGCCGGCGACGTGGAGATTGAGAAGAGCAACATTGTGATGGTAGGAAGCACCGGAACGGGCAAGACCCTTCTGGCGCGTACCATTGCACGGTTGTTGAAAGTGCCCTTTACCATTGTAGATGCAACGGTACTCACCGAGGCCGGTTATGTGGGCGAGGATATTGAGAGTATCCTGACACGTCTGCTCCAGGTGGCCGATTATAAGGTAGAGGAGGCCGAGCGCGGCATTGTGTTCATCGATGAGATAGACAAGATAGCCCGCAAGAGCGACAACCCCTCAATCACTCGCGACGTGAGCGGAGAGGGTGTGCAGCAGGGACTGCTCAAGTTGCTCGAAGGCTCAGTGGTGAATGTGCCGCCCCAGGGTGGACGCAAGCACCCCGACCAGAAGATGATTGCGGTGAATACCAAGCATATACTCTTTATATGCGGAGGAGCTTTTGACGGCATCGAGAAGAAGATTGCCCAGCGCTTGAATACCCACGTGGTTGGATTCGATTCGGTGCAGAACAAGATGCACATCGACACCAAGGACATAATGAAGTATGTCACCCCGCAGGACTTGCGCTCGTTCGGACTTATCCCCGAGATTGTGGGCCGTTTGCCCATACTCACTTCCCTGCGTCCGCTCGACCGCGCCACGCTGCGCAATATCCTCACCGAGCCCAAGAACTCCATTATAAAGCAGTATGTTAAGCTTATGGAGATGGACGGTGTTGAGCTCACTTTCGACGAGGAGGTGCTCGAATTTATTGTAGACAAGGCAATTGAGTACAAGTTGGGAGCGCGAGGCTTGAGGTCTATTGTAGAGACAATTATGATGGACAAGATGTTCGAAGTTCCTTCGAGCGATGTGAAGGTGTGCCGCATAACCAGGGAATATGCTGCCGGGCAGCTTTCTAAGGGAATGCCTGCGGGAATATTGTCTGAGTAAAGAGGTTATAATATCCCTGATAACTTGCTATAATGAGGATACCCACGGGTGTCCTCATTTGATTATAATAATATTGCCTTTAGAAAGGAAAAAGGAAAAAGAAGAAAAAAAAGGCGAGAATCAGTGCTTCTCGTGATAAGAGGAGCTGTCACGTAGTGACTGAGGAGTAGAATACATAACGTTCGTGTCTTTCTAACAGAACTTCTGTTTAGAATGGCAACAATGCTGTGTTTCTCGAATTTCTCAGTCACTACGTGGCCGCTTGCGGTGGAGGAGTCTCGAAAGAGGAACACGCTCTTTGTCTTAAAATGTGCAGGCAATAGCAATCGTAATTTTACTATATTAACATTTTTTTAGCTGGGGGGTAAATGTTTGTATAATTTTGTGTATATTGCTCGCCAAATTCTATATTATAAGAAAATAATTGCTTTATTTGCATAAAGTTTGTGTTACAATATACAGTTTTTTAATGTTGATACTATGAAATATAATTGTTCCAAATGGGTGTTTACTATTTCCTGTTTTGTTTTGCTATTGTTGGTATTAGGCTGTTCTAAGTCAGATGAATTTGACCCGGAAAATCCTCCTGCGCAGGAAATGGGCTTGTATAGGATTCCGGTTGATGAGTTGAATGGTTGGGACGAGGGCTTCTTTTCTTCAAACAATGATGGTAGCATTTGCCCTTATTATATTGTATCAAGCACCGATTCCGTCAGTGGAGAGATTATTGTATGTCTGAATCAAACTGCCAATACTGATGTCGACAAGTCTCTGATATTCCATTTTTCAAAAGAGGGCAATGTGCTCGAGATTCTACTTCCCGGCTATCGCTTGGACGCACAGTCCTATGAAGAAAAAGTGGATTTTGTCGCTTATGATGCACAAGGTGAGGCGCGAGCCTTTTTCAGCGTTCCGTATATAAAAACAGACACGCTGAATATACCGATAAACCGTTCACCTTTTTTCAACAGTAAGGGAGAATTCAGCGTTTCCAAGACTATGAACTTTGCCGAGTTTGGTGAAAAGGTTACGAGTACTTTGGGTAACATATATAATTTGAGCGAAGGTAATTATGGTGATGTGCTTGCCGATTTTCTTTTAGGAAATATGACCGGTGCTGTGAAATCATTCTTCGGTCGTATCTTTGTTCCATTGACCGTGAAAGGAATATTGGAGTGGGCCTATGAGGAAGCAAAGAAGTGCTGGTTGGGCGATGCTGCCATTCAAGTCACTTCTGTAAAGCGCACAAGTGCAACAACTGTGACGGTAGTGGGAACTATTAAAGAAGCGTATACCATACCCTTGATTTATATGACTGCAACCGATGGCGTTCCTGATTACAAGGATAACATTGTGCGTTATGGAGTTGCTGTCGGCAAGAATAGCTATCCAGGGCTTTATCTGAATGATAATTGTTCCGACTTGAGAACCGTTGCCGATGACGGGGAATTTTACTTTACTTTCTATATGGAAGAGACTCCGGGTGAGGTCTTTTATTTCCGTCCATTCCTGATTCCGGAATCCAAGTTAAAAGGAGAAGATGCCCTGTTCCCGACCCCCGTTACTTGTATAAGATATGGCAAGGCTAAGGAGTTTTTGGATTTTAGTGTTGATTTGTCAAATTTCAAACAGGCCAAATGCCTGAAAAATGGCAATAAGTATAATGTGCAATTTACAATCGATGCATCGATACCCGGTCTGTTTGATGACTTGGCCAATTGGGGCTTTGATGTAAAGACAAAATCGGGAAAATATGAAAAACGCTATTATGCAAACGATACGGGAACATATATTCCACCTACGGAAAAGAATTTTACGTGCGATGTAGAGGTGGTAGAAACTGACATTGAGAATTTTAGCGATGAACGGTTGGCCGAGATTTCTATAACTCCTTTTGTCGCTTATAGAAACAGCTTGCCATCAATGACGTTTTTTGATGAAAAGAAATATAATCTTTTAATAAATGATGACTTTTGTCGCGACCACAATCACGTCCACGCTGTCGATTTGGGACTTAGTGTCAAGTGGGCTTGCTGCAATGTAGGTGCAACCAAACCCGAGGAGTATGGCGGCTACTACGCTTGGGGCGAGACAGAAGAGAAAAGCGATTACGATTGGGATACTTACAAGTGGTACAATGGTGAAGATGTTACAAAATATTGTGTGCACAAATCTTGTGGTACAGTGGACAATAAGAGAGTTCTTGACCCTGCCGACGATGTTGCCCACGTAAAATGGGGCGGTAGCTGGCGTATGCCCACAGTTGGTGAGATTAATGAATTACGCGGTGAATGTAATTGGCAATGGACGTCACTTAACGGTGTTAGCGGTTACAGGGTTACCGGCCCTAACGGCAATAGCATCTTCCTTCCCGCTGCGGGCTCCCGCTACGGCACGGAGCTAAGCAGTAGAGGAGCTTACGGCTACTATTGGTCGAGTTCGTTGTATGACAGCAGCTGCAACTTTGCGTGCGGCCTGTTCTTCGATGGCTACTACGACTGGGACTACAGCGACCGCTACTACGGTCACAGTGTGCGCCCTGTTTCAAAGTGATTTGTAAATAATCATACCCTTGTGGTATGATCTTCAAATTTATTAAAAGCGCACGTCACGTATTTGTTTCTTTTGATATTTGGCAATAAATAAGATTCGGTTTCAATGGAAGCCGAATTTTATTTCCTTTTTGCTCGGTTTTTATCTCTTCTTAAAATATTGTCTATGGCTGTATTTGTCTCCTTGCAATATTTTTTTCTTTAATTTTGAAAATATGCTTCAAAAAATTTGTAGGTTTCGCCAACTTGTTTATAACTTTGTTATCTAATTAAGCATAACTAAAATGGCAAAGAAGTATAACTTAACGAGTGTTCTTAAGAAGAACTTCGGTTTTGATACGTTCAAAGGGGAACAGGAAGCTGTTATCAAAAATCTTCTTGACGGCAACGATTCCTTTGTGTTAATGCCTACGGGTGGCGGAAAGTCGCTTTGCTACCAGTTGCCCTCACTCATAATGGAGGGTACTGCAATTGTGATTTCTCCGCTCATTGCACTGATGAAGAATCAGGTAGACGCTATTAGAAACCTTAACGAAGAGGACGGCGTAGCGCATTTCCTCAACTCCTCGCTCACAAAGCAGGCGATAGAGGAGGTGAAGGCCGATGTGCTCTCGGGAAAGACCAAACTGCTGTATGTGGCTCCCGAGTCTCTTACCAAAGACGAGAATGTGGAGTTCCTCAAATCTATAAAAATTTCGTTCTACGCAATAGACGAGGCACACTGTATATCGGAGTGGGGTCACGACTTCCGTCCCGAGTACCGCCGTATCCGTCCCATAATGAACGAGATTGGACCGGCGCCCGTAATTGCCCTTACTGCCACTGCTACAACAAAGGTACGCGATGACATAAAGAAGAACCTCGGGATACAGGACGCTCCCGATTTTATGTCGTCGTTCAACCGTCCCAACCTCTATTACGAGGTGCGTTCAAAGACAAAGAACGTCGATAAGGACATTATCAAGTTCATTAAGGCAAATCCCGGAAAATCGGGTATCATATATTGCCTCAGCCGCAAGAAGGTTGAGGAGCTTACCGAGGTGCTCAAGGTGAATGACATTCCCGCCAAGGCCTATCACGCCGGAATGGATTCGGCCTTGCGCTCGCAGACACAAGATGACTTTATTATGGAAAAGGTCGATGTGATTGTGGCTACGATAGCATTCGGAATGGGAATTGACAAGCCCGACGTGCGCTACGTGATACACTACGATATTCCGAAGAGTCTCGAAGGATACTATCAGGAGACGGGCCGTGCCGGACGCGACGGCGGCGAGGGACAGTGTATCGCCTTCTACAACAGCAAGGACCTGCAGAAGCTGGAGAAGTTCCTCGAAGGAAAGCCTCTTGCCGAGCAGTATATAGGCCGTCAGTTGTTGCGCGAGACAACCGCTTATGCCGAGTCGTCGGTGTGCCGCCGCAAGTTGCTGCTGCACTATTTCGGCGAGTCGTACGAGGTTGAGAATTGTGGAAACTGCGACAACTGCCGCCACCCCAAGAAACAGGTCGAGGCACAGGACTTGCTCGAGACGCTTCTTGAGGCTGTGATAGCCCTTAAAGAGGATTTCAAGCCCGAGTACGTGATTGACGTGCTGCTTGGAAAGGAGACAACCGATGTGCTCTCGCACAAGCACGAGGAACTCGAGTGCTTCGGCAGCGGACAGGGCGAGGACGTGAAGCGTTGGAACGCTGTGATACGTCAGGCGCTCATTGCAGGATACATCGACCGTGATGTAGAGAACTACGGCCTTCTTAAGGTTACTCCCGAGGGACACGCTTTCCTTAAAAAGCCAAAGTCGTTCAAGATTGTAGAGGACAAGGATTTTGAGGAGGAAGAGACTGTTATACAGACAGGCAGTTCATCGGCTGCCGACCCGGAACTCTATGCGATACTCAAGAACCTGCGCAAGAAATTGGCAAAGCAACTGGAGTTGCCCCCGTATGTGATATTCCAGGACCCCTCGCTCGAGGCAATGGCAACAACATATCCCATTACCATAGAGGAACTGCAGAATATTCCCGGAGTGGGTGCAGGAAAGGCAAAGCGTTACGGAGAGGAGTTCTGCGCTATCATCAAGCTGCACTGCGAAGAGAACGAGATTGACCGTCCCGAGGACTTCAGGGTGCGTACAGTTGCCGTAGGCTCAAAGAATGCAAGCATCATTGCTGCGATAGACCGCAAGGTGGCGCTCGACGACCTTGCAATAAGCAAGGGTATCGAATTCGAGGAACTGCTCGACGCAGTGGAGTCAATCGTATATTCGGGAACAAAATTGAATATCGACTACTTCCTCGAGGATGTGATGGACGAGGAGGACCTCGAGGACATCTACCAGTACTTCAAGAATTCGGATACAGACAGCATAGAGGCTGCTATAAATGAGCTTGGTGCCGAGTACGACGAGGAGATGATTCGCCTGGTGCGCATCAAGTTTATATCAGAGATGGCAAATTAATTGACAAACAAAATAAAACAAAAATATACTCTTATGAATTTTATTACAGAAAAAATTGTGATGGATGGCTTGACATTCGACGATGTGTTGCTGGTACCCGCATACTCTGAGGTTCTTCCCAAAGATGTCAGCCTAAAGACAAAGTTCTCAAAGAACATTGAACTTAACGTACCTTTCGTGACTGCGGCAATGGATACCGTTACCGAGGCAAAAATGGCAATAGCGATAGCACGCGAAGGTGGTATCGGTGTAATTCATAAGAATATGTCTATTGCTGAGCAGGCCCATCAGGTGGCAATCGTAAAGCGTGCCGAGAACGGTATGATCTACGACCCTGTGACAATCTCGGCCGATGCAGCGGTGAAGGACGCGCTCGGGATTATGGCCGAGTACCACATTGGCGGTATCCCCGTAGTTGATGAGGACAAGAAACTTGTGGGTATTGTAACCAACCGCGACCTCCGCTTCGAGACAAATATGGAGCGTTCGGTATGCGAGGTGATGACTCCCGCCGACAAGCTTGTGGTTACACACCAGCAGACAGATATGGAGCAGGCGGCTACCATTCTGCGCGAGAACAAGATTGAGAAGCTCCCCGTTACCGACTCCGAGGGACGTCTGGTGGGTCTTATCACTTATAAGGACATTACAAAGGCCAAGGATAAGCCTATGGCGTGCAAGGACAGCAAAGGCCGTCTGCGCGTAGCGGCAGGTGTAGGCGTTACTGTAGATGCAATGGACCGCATCAAGGCTCTTGTCGATGCTGGCGTAGATGCTATCATCATCGATACTGCGCACGGACACTCGGCAAGCGTAATAGCAAAGCTCAAGGAGGCTAAGGCCAAATTCCCCAATATCGACATTGTTGTAGGAAACGTGGCGACAGGCGAGGCTGCCAAGATGCTCGCCGAGGCCGGTGCCGACGCAGTGAAGGTGGGAATCGGTCCGGGTTCAATATGTACCACACGTGTAGTTGCCGGAGTGGGTGTTCCCCAGTTGTCGGCTGTGTACGACGTGGCAAAGGCTCTCGACGGTACAGGTGTGCCCTTGATTGCCGACGGTGGTCTGCGCTACTCGGGCGACGTGGTGAAGGCTCTTGCAGCAGGAGGCTATTGCGTAATGATAGGCTCGCTTGTGGCTGGAACCGAGGAGTCTCCCGGTGATACAATCATATTCAACGGACGTAAGTTCAAGTCGTACAGAGGAATGGGCTCATTGGAGGCAATGGAGAACGGTTCAAAGGACCGATATTTCCAGGCCGACACACGCGACAAGAAGAAGCTCGTGCCCGAGGGTATCGCTGCACGCGTACCTTACAAGGGAACCCTTTACGAGGTGATATTCCAGTTGGTAGGCGGATTGCGTTCGGGTATGGGATACTGCGGTGCACCCGACATCAAGACATTGCACAATGCGAAATTTGTGCGCATAACAAATGCCGGTGTACAGGAGAGTCACCCTCACGATGTGTCTATTACAAGTGAGGCACCTAATTACAGTCGTCCCGAGTAAAAAGATAAAGGGAAATGAGGGTGGCTCATACGGGTCACCCTCAATTGCGTAAACAGAATAACGGTTATTATAGTATGAGACGATATATGATGCTTGCAGCAGCCCTTCTTGTGGCTGTGTCAATGGTTGCACAAGATGCCGACCCGGTACTTATGCGCATAAACGGAAAAGAGATTAAACGCTCCGAGTTTGAGTATGCAATGAACAAGAACAATGCTGCTACGGGAGCCGAGGAACTGTCGGTGGAGCAGTACCTCGAGATGTTCATCGACTTCAAGCTCAAGGTTGCCGAGGCCGAGGCGATGAGGCTCGACACCCTCCCCTCGTTTGTCGACGAGTACAGAAGCAACAGGGCGCAGATGGCCGAGCCTTACCTCATTGACGAGGGCTTTATCGAGCGCGAGGCATATAAGATTTATGCAAATGATTCGGCAACCATCGGTGTCAGCGGTTTTGTGAAGGTGGCGCATATATTCAAGCCCGTGCAGCAGCAGGACTCTGCAAAGGCCGATGCCGAGGCTGCCGCGCTTATGAGACTCGCATACGAAAAGCTGCAGGGCGGTGCCTCGTTTGAGGAGGCTGCCGCGGTGGCAGGTGTCAGGCCCAATATGCTGCAGCCCTTTGAGATTGTAAGGGGACAGGCATACAAGGAGTTCGAGGACATTGCCTTTGCGCTTGCCGACAGTACATTCTCGCAGCCTTTGCGCTCACCCGCAGGCTACCATATAATTATGAAGTACGGCTCACGTCCCTTCGGACAGTATGCCGAGTACCGCGGTGCCATAATAAATATGCTCGAGCAGAGGGGCGTGCGCAGCGCTGCGCGCAGGGCAAGAGGCGCACAGCTTGCAAAGGAGATGGGCGGTCATCTGACACCCGAGCAGGCGTTGGCAGTAGAGGACAGCCTCTTGGAGAGCAAATACCCCGAGTTCGGCAACCTTATGATAGAATATCACGACGGACTCCTCTTCTTCGAGGTGTGCACACGTGAAATCTGGGACAAGGCTGCAAAGGACGAGAAGGCCCTTGCAAAATATTTCAAGAAGAACAAGAAGAACTACAAGTTCGAGGCTCCGCGTTTCAGGGGTGCTGTTGTGTATGCCAACGACCCGCAGGACGTTGACAGCGCAAAGATTCTCTTCGGCAAGGCACCGCTCGACGATTATCGTGCCATAATGAAGGACCATTTCTATGCCGATTCCACTTATACCATTCGCCTTGAGATGGGTATATTCTCGATAGGCAGCAACGGTTGGGTCGACAAGCTCGTCTTCGGACAGGGCGAGGGCGGCAAGATGAAGCGCGGCTTTGAGATTGTGGATGTTGTAGGAAATATTATCGAAAAGCCCGAGAGCTACGAGGATGTACGCGGTCTTGTGGTGAACGACTACCAGAAGCATCTCGAGGCAAAGTGGCTCAAGAAACTGCGCCGCAAGTACAAGGTCGAGGTAGACCGCGAGGTACTAAAAACTGTTAACAATCACGATTGAACCGCCAAAATCACTATCTTTGCAGAATGATTGCAAGATTATTGAACATACCAGTGCTGATAATTCTCTCCTCGGCGATGCTTTTAGCATCGTGCGAGGAGCAGATTGCACATAAGGGAAAGACTCCGCTGCTGAGCATCGAGAGCGACTTCCTGTACAAGGAGGACGTGGAGCATTTCATTGCTGCCAATGCTCCGGTGAGCGACAGTGCGCGCCTTGTGGGCGAGTATGTGCAACGGTGGATTGAGGACGCCCTTTTCTATCGTATGGCAAGGCGCAACGTGCGCGATACAAAGGAGGTCGAGCGTCTGGTGGACAATTATCGCCGTTCGCTGCTGCTTAATATCTATCAGGACAAGCTGATAGCGCAAAGGCTGGTGCGCGAAATATCCG
Organism: Bacteroidaceae bacterium; assembly: GCA_017554605.1. Taxonomy (GTDB): domain Bacteria; phylum Bacteroidota; class Bacteroidia; order Bacteroidales; family Bacteroidaceae; genus HGM04593. Next base: position 7,706 of record JAFZIA010000058.1, on the reverse strand, counting down.
ATGCCGAGGTGTCCCGTTTCTATGAGAGGAACAAGGAGCTCTTCCTGCTCGATGCGCCTATGGTGCAGGGACTCTTCCTTAAAGTGTCGGCTAAGGCGCCCAAACTCTCCTCGGTGCGCAAATGGATTGCATCGGCCGAGCCCGACGACGTGGAGAGCCTCGAGAAGTACAGTCTTACGAATGCCATTGCTTACGACTATTTTGTTGACGGGTGGCGTATGCTCGATGTGATAGCGGCGCGTATGCCGATAACGTCGGAGTCGCTTGCAGGCCGTCTGCAGCGCGACAATTTCATAGAGATAAGCGACACGGGGGCTGTCTATTTCCTCAATGTGACGGCGCTCCTGCAAAAGGGCGAGCAAAAGCCGCAGGATATGGCTGCTGATGAGATACGCACCCTGCTTGCCAATTCAATGAAGGCCAATTTTGTGAAAGAGGCCAAGCGCGACCTCCTTGAACAGGCGATGGAGTCGGGCAATGTGAACTTCTACGATAATAAACTGTTGGAGTTGCTGGGGACACTCCCCGGGCAACCGGACGAATAAAATACAGACAGATGAAGAAGATATTCCTATATTGTGTCTTTGCTGTGACAGCGCTCTTCGGTGCTGCCGCTCAGGACAATGTTATTGACCGCGTGGAGTGGGTAGTGGGCGACAAGGCTATCCTGCGCTCCGACGTTGAGGCTGCGATAAAGGCGTGGCTGACGAGAGGTATGAAATTCCAGGGCGACCCCTATTGCGTGGTGAGCGAGGAGCTTGCCGTGCAGCAGCTGTTCCTGCACCAGGCCCTGCTCGACAGCATCGAGGTGAATGAGAGCTACATACTGCAGACGGTAGACGAGCATATGGACTATGCGATGCAGATGCTGGGCTCAAAGGAGAAGATGGAGGAGTACTTCAGAATGACATCGAGCGAGATACGCGAAATGTACTACGAGATGGAGTACAACAACTATATGATGGCAAGTATGAAGCAGAATCTTATGGGCGGTATAAAAGTGTCGCCTGCGCTTGTACGCCGTTACGTCAATAACCTCTCGCAGGACAGCATACCGTTTATCCCCTCTCAGGTGGAGGTGCAGATTATAACCCTCGAACCCGAAATTGACGCCGAGGAGATTGACCGTGTTAAGAGCGAGCTGAGAGAGTACACCGAGCGTGTCAACAGCGGCGAGACCTCTTTCTCGACACTGGCGCTCTTCTATTCCGAGGACGAAGGTTCGGCGCGTCGCGGCGGCGAGCTCGACTTTATGTCGCGTGCCGAGTTCGACCCAGAGTTTGCAAGCGTAGCGTTCAACCTTACCGATCCCAACAAGGTGTCGAAGATTGTGCAGTCCGAGTATGGCTTCCACATTATTCAGCTGATGGAGAAGCGAGGCGACAAGATTAAGGTGCGCCACATTCTGCGCAAGCCGCGCGTGTCGAGCGACAATGTCAAGGATATGATGCTCAAGCTCGATACTATTGCCAACGATATACGCAAGGATACAATCTCGTTTGAGCTTGCCGCACAGATTCTCTCCGACGACAAGGATACACGCAACAACCACGGACTTATGGTGAACAGGGCAACCTCTTCGTCGCGTTTCCAGATGCAGGACCTTCCTGTAGACGTTGCACGTGTGGTGGACGGAATGGAGGTGGGCGAGGTTTCGGCGCCCTTTACAATGAGGCTGCCCGACGACAGGGTGGTGTGTGCCATCGTTAAGCTCAAGGCACGCATTGACGGACATAAGGCCAATCTGCGCGACGACTATGAGGTGCTTCGCGAGCTTTATCTTGCCAAGATGAGCGAGGAAAAGATAATGGACTGGATAAAGGAGAAGCAAAAGACCACATACGTGCGCATAAACGGCGACAACAGAGATTGTGAATTCAAGTACCCCGGTTGGGTTTTTTACGAAGATAATAAGTAAGGGATATGCGCAGGCTGCTCATAGTCATAGTTCTGTTCTTGTGCACCTCGCTCTTTGCGGCAGGGCTGCAGGAGGGCGCTCAGGTAAAAAGCGTTGCAAACGATACGGTGAAAGGTAAAAGGACCTATCTGTATATGCTGCACGCCGACGCTACGCGCGGCGATGAGACGCGTCTGCCCGATGCGGTCATTCTTGTCGGCAATGTGCAGTTGCGCCGTGACAGTATGTATATGTATTGCGACAGTGCCTATCTCTTCACAAAGCGTAACTCGGTGCAGGCTTTCGGTAACGTGAGAATGGAGCAGGGCGACACCCTCTTCCTTTATGGCGATTATGCCGACTATGACGGCGACCTCAACATTGCCCGCGTAAGGAGCAATGTGCGTCTTGTAGACAAGAACACGGTGCTCGAGACCGACAGCCTGAACTACGACCGCAATATAAACCTTGCCTACTATTTCGACGGCGGTACACTCTCCGATGAGCAGAGTACCCTCGACTCCTATTGGGGCGAGTACGACGTGAATACCAAGGAGGCTGTGTTTACAAACGGTGTCACGCTGCACAACCCGCAGTTCATAATGCAGTCGGATACGTTGCACTACAATACGGCGACGAACATTGCAAAGATTGTAGGTCCTACGCAGATTGACAATGCGCAGAACCGCATACGTACACATCTGGGCTACTACAATACCGGCAGGAGACAGGCTACGCTGCTTATGCGCTCGGTTGTGTCGAACGGCAGCAAGGAGATAACCGGCGACTCGCTCTTCTACGACGAGAAGCGGGGCGTAAGCGAGGCCTTCGGCAATATTGTCTACAGTGACACAGTGGGCCGCAATATGCTCACTGGCGAGTATGGATATATGAACGAGCTTGTCGATTCCTCGTATGTCACGGGCCGCGCGGTGGTGATGGACTATTCTCAGGGCGACACGCTTTATATGAGTGCCGATACAATTTGGGCCGTGACCCATAATGTAGACACCGATTCGCTCTACCGCATAGTGCGTGCCTGCCACAAGGTGCGTGCCTACCGTAGCGATATTCAGGCCGTTTGCGACTCGCTGGTGTTCGACTCGCGCGATACCTGTATGACAATGTACAAGGACCCTATCCTGTGGTACAGCAATATGCAGCTTCTGGGCGAGGAGATAAAGATATATATGGATACGGCCTCTATCGACTGGGTGAACATAATAAACCAGACGCTCTACGCCGAGAGAATGGGCGAGCAGGAGTACAACCAGATACGCGGTCAGGAGATGCGTTTCCTTTTCACTGGGGGCGACCTCTCCGAGATGCAGGTGATAGGCAGTGTCGAGGTGCGGTACTATCCGCTCGACGGCGACAGTGTGATGCTCGGCCTCAATTGCACCGAGTCGGGCAGGCTGACGACCTTTATGAAAGATGGAGAGGTAGACAAGATACTTATTCCTACAAAGGCCGACGGAATCTTTTATCCTCTCGGCCAGGTGCCGCAGGAGAAACGCTACCTTGACAATTTTGCCTGGTTCGATTATGTCCGTCCCACCGACAAGGACGATATATTCAGATGGAGGGGCAAGAGCAAGGAACTCCAGTTGAAGAAGATAGAGCGCGGAAAGATACCGCTTCCCACGCTCGGTGGTGCAGACAGTGAGAATAATTAAATGACAGCTTGGCAATGGGTTATTTTGGAGTACGCGAACCACGCAGGTTCAATCATAAATATATTTTTGTAGACGAACGTCGCGAGAAACTCGACAAGATTGTTGAGAACGCCAAGCGCGACCTTGGAATGTTGCCGCCAAAAGAGACCAGTTGTGAGGAGAGGATAAGAGGCCGCTTCGCCGGGGAGACAACGCACTTGAAGAGGCGTAAGGAGAATGGCGAGCGCTTCTCGACAAAGACGCTTGTCGTGCTGCTTGTTGTAATGTCCTTTCTTTTGTACTATCTTGTAACGGGCAACCTGAGATTCTAACCACTTTTTTCAAAGATTTTTATGCAGGATATTATACATTTATTACCCGATTCTGTAGCCAACCAGATTGCAGCCGGTGAGGTTGTGCAGCGTCCCGCTTCTGTAGTAAAGGAATTGATGGAGAATGCGGTAGATGCAGGAGCTACAAAGATACAAGTGATAATAAGCGACGGTGGACGCACCCTCATACAGGTGATAGACAACGGTGCGGGTATGTCCGAGACCGATGCCCGGTTGGCATTCGAGCGTCACGCAACCTCCAAGATAAGGAGTGCTGAGGACCTTTTTGCCCTTAGCACAATGGGATTCAGGGGCGAGGCGCTTGCCTCGATTGCAGCGGTGGCGCAAGTGGAGCTTGTGACCCGTCGTGCCGACGATGAACTGGGTACGCGCATTGTGATGTCGGGGTCGCAGCTCGAGGAGCAGGAGCCTGTGGCAGCTCCTGCGGGCAGTAACTTCAAGATAAAGAACCTCTTCTTCAATATCCCCGCACGCCGCAAGTTCCTCAAGTCGATACAGACAGAGTTCAATAATATCGTTACCGAGTTTGAGCGGGTAGCACTCATAAACAGCGGGATAGAATTTTCGTTGAAGCATAATAACAGCGATATTGCCACACTGCCGGCAGCCTCCTTCCGCAAGAGGATACTCGACCTCTTTGGAAAGAAGATAAGCTCGCAGCTCATAGAAATGGAGGTAAACAATCCTCTTATAAACATAAAGGGCTTTGTGGGCGCGCCCGAGAGCGCCCGCAAAAAAGGTGCTTTACAGTACTTCTTTGTGAACGGCAGATATATGCGTCACCCCTATTTTGCAAAGGCGGTGATGGAGCCCTATACGCAGATAATACCCGTAGGGGATCAAGTGCCCTTCTTTATATGTCTCGACGTTGACCCCTCGCGCATAGATGTAAATATCCACCCCACAAAAACCGAGATAAAATTCGAGGACGAGCAGATACTGTGGAAACTCATTGCTGCCACCGTACGCGAGACCCTGGGACGAATGAATGCCGTACCCGGCCTCGACTTTGATACCGATGGAATGCCCGATATTCCCGTGATGGATTTTTCGGCGTCGGCTACAAACAATGTTGCTGCGCCCAAGATAACATATAATCCCAATTACAACCCCTACCGCAGTATCTCGTCGGAATACCGCAAGCAGAGTGCAGCGGGTTGGGAGGGACTGTACGAGGGTGTGGATGCCGACGCGGGTGCTTCGGACATCTTTTCGCCTATCGAAGAGGTTACGTTTCCAGTGGAAGAACCCGCGGAAGAGAAAGCCCCGCTGCTTGAGCACGAGGGCATTGTTGCCGATGTGAGCTCGCCGATGCTGCAATACAAGGGACAGTATATACTCGTTCCCGTAAAATCGGGACTTATGCTGCTGCATCAGCGCAGGGCGCATATAAGGGTGCTCTACGACAAATATATGAAGCAGTTGTCCGACAGGCGCGGCAATATACAGTGCCTGCTCTTCCCCGAGCGTGTGGAGCTCACTGTCAACGAGTCGGTAGTCCTCGACAGCATTATGGAAGAGGTCTCTTCGTTGGGGTTCGACATTTCTTCGTTGGGCGGCTCTACATACGCGATAAACGGTGCGCCCATCGGGCTCGACGGACTCTCGCCTGTTGCATTGCTCAAGGATATTGTTGCTTCACAGATGGAGCAGGCGGCGTCGGCAAAAGAGAAAATTCACGAGGGTATAGCCCTTTCAATGGCGCGTAAGGTGGCAATTGTAATAGGACAAATATTGACAAATGAGGAGATGAATACCCTTGTTGGCGAGCTCTTCAAGAGCGATGAACCGGCACGCACCCCCGATGGGAAACTCATCATTTATATATTATCCGATAGCGAATTGGGGCGTTTTTTTGGAAAATAGAACCGGCTTTTTACATAAATCCTTAAATTTTATTAACTGTACGAATAAAAAACCCTTACAGTTGTAATAACTTAATAAAATTTTTGTAACTTTGTGGCTTGAAAATAGTGTTATTGCTAGACTGCGTAACTGCGGTTGTGCCGATGCAAGAAACATTTTTTCGGTATATATGTTTTAGTATATTGTAAAGAGAGTATTAATAATAATTGTATCTAATTTTATACTAGTATGAGAAAATTTATGATGGCGCTGGCTTTTGCCGGCATTGCAATGACCTCTTTTGCTCAGGAGACTGTTAGCGAGGTTGTTGTTCCTACTAAGAAGAACAGCGTAGTTACCAACAGTTTTGGTAGCAACTGGTTCTTGGGTGTTAACGGTGGAGTGAACCTTTTCAACGGTGCTCGCACAGGTGGTGAGAGTGCTTTCGATCACCTTACTCCTTCAGTATCGGTTTACGCAGGTAAGTGGCATACTCCCGGTTACGGTTGGAGAGTAGCTTACAACGGCTGGGAGCTCAAGCCCTATGAGAACGTTGACGAGATGGGTTATATGAACATTCACTTCGATGCTATGTTCAACCTCAGCAACCTTATCTGCGGTTACAACGAGTCACGCATCTGGAATGTCATTCCTTATGTTGGTGTTGGTTGGGCTGGTATCAAGAGCGTTAAGAATGATGACGCATATCAGGGTTCGCTCTCTGCAAACTATGGTATCTTGAACACATTCCGCGTGTCTAAGCATTGGGCAATCAACCTTGAGCTCAACGGTGCATTCTTCCGTAACGGTTTCAGCGGCCGCGCAGGTAGAACCGGTATGGATATGATGTGGGGTGCACAGGTAGGTGTAACTTATAAGTTCAACAAGACCGGTTGGGAGGCTGCTCCTGACACAGATGCTCTCCTCGCTATGAACGCTGCTGCTCTTGCAGAACTCGCAGCTCAGCTTCAGGCTAAGGAGTCGGAGAACTCACAGTTGAAGCAGCAGCTCGCTTCGGCTAAGAGCGCTCTTGTTCAGGCTCAGAACCGCATCAAGGCTCTCGAGAACGAGCCCAAGTATGTTGACGTAGCTCAGTCGGTATTCTTCGCATTCAACTCTTCAAGAATCGAGTCTAAGAAGGAGATTATCAACCTCCAGGCTCTTGCAGATGCTGCTAAGAACGCAGGTGTTAAGCTTTCAGTAGTAGGTTACGCTGACAGCGCTACCGGTTCTGCTGCTTACAACCAGAAGCTTTCTGTGGCTCGTGCTAACGCTGTTGCTGACAAGCTCGTTGAGCTTGGCGTATCACGCGACCAGCTCGTAGTAGAGGGTAAGGGTGGTGTAGCTGTTGAGAACCCCGCTCGTTTGAACCGTCGCGTTATTATCTCTATCGTAAAGTAAATCCAATAGAGTAATAAATGATAAAATAGAGGCCAGCTTTTAGCTGGCCTCTATTGCTGTATATGGATAAGAATGTGCTGCGGGCAATGTGCTTTATTTCCTTAGCCCTCTCGGACTATGCTTTATAATTTTGCTCTTTTAGCGGCTCAGTAGAAAAAAGGTGTGGGTAATTTGCTTATATTAATGGAACACCATATAATTTTATCTGTTTAAGCAGGTAATTTTCAGACCAACTGCACGCCGAAAAGAAATTCAATTGCGGGTAGGCGGTTTTAAGGAAATAGTGTGAGGACCGTCCAACCGCTAGTTAGACGCGCACTGCGTGGCTAACTGAGGGCGATCCGCAACACCCTTAAAACAGCCGTTAGCCGCAATGACAAGCAGGCGCCCGACCGAGTGTACGCACTCTTGCGGCACGAGCAAAGGGCACTTGCGACAATTTCTTTTGTGCAATGTTTTTTGTTTCTTTTTTTCGCAAAAAAAGAAAGCAGAAGAAAATATTACAACGAGAGAATAGCCGTAAAATAACACCGAGAAGATGGTTGAAAGAATTAT
>JAFZIA010000057.1 GCA_017554605.1 Bacteroidaceae bacterium | reverse complement strand
GGACCTGTCTCGCCCATCTCCCAGAAGTTGTCCTTCTTGTTTCCAAGGATGATTCTCTCTGCAGGGAGGTGTTTCAGCCATGCCTCTTTAGCCTCCTGGTCCATAGCTACGCCGTCTGCCTCATAACCTTCAAATACGGTAGCGTAAAGTCTCTCGGGATCCAGTTTGTATACCTGGGTAAGAAGTTCCCAAGCCCAGTCGATGGCCTCGGTTTTGAAATAGTCGCCAAAACTCCAGTTGCCCAACATCTCAAACATTGTGTGGTGGTAGGTGTCGTGGCCAACCTCCTCAAGGTCGTTGTGCTTTCCGCTCACGCGCAGGCACTTCTGCGAGTCGGCTACGCGCTTGCTTGTGGCGGGGCGGTTACCCAGGATAATATCCTTAAACTGGTTCATTCCTGCATTGGTGAACATAAGCGTGGGGTCGTCCTTAACGACCATAGGGGCAGAGGGGACAATGAGGTGGCCCTTCTGCTCGAAAAATCTTTTGAAAGACTCTCTAATCTCTTTTGATGTGAGCATATTCATTTACTGTTTATAATTTTCCTTTGGTAATGATATAGCGGTTGACCCAGTGTACTTTGTCATTATCTTTGGTACAACATCTATATTGCCAGTTTTCATTGTTGTGTGTAGCATTTGCTTCCGTAATTCTTAAATTCTGTTACAGTGCAATGCTTTTTTGCTGTTTCAACTTGCAAAGATAGTATAGTTTTGTTACTTTTGCAAAATACGGGGGATAAATGTATCTTCGTAAATAATTACAGGCTATATTATGCGAAAAGTCTATTACGTTTTTAATCCGGCTACAAGAACATACGACAGGGTTTATCCTAATCTTGCGCAAAGATTCCTTACAATCCTGCGCAGGGTGCTGCTGTTCATTATATTCGGTGGACTTTCGTTTCTGCTTTTCTATCTTCTTGTTGAGACCCCGTCGATGCGCGATGTTCAGGAGGAGAATTCGCGCCTGCTCTCGCAATATCAAATTCTCTCGCAGCGCCTGGACGATGCAATGGAGGTGCTCGACGACATTCAGCAACGCGATGACAATATGTACCGTGCTATGCTCAATGCCGAGCCTGTGTCGCCTGTGGCACGCAGCGCGGGATACGGCGGCACCAACCGCTACGACGAGCTTATGAGTATGAGCAACCCCGAGCTTGTGGTGCTCACTACACAAAAGATGGATATGCTGGAGAAGCAGCTTTACATACAGATAAAGTCGTTCGACGAGCTTGTGCGTATGAGCAGCGAACAGGAGGACTACCTGCGTCACCTGCCTGCCATACAGCCAATCTCGAACCGCGACCTCAAGCGTACAGCATCGGGTTACGGCTACCGCATCGACCCTGTATATAAGGTGCGCAAGTATCACCGTGGAATGGATTTCTCGTGCGACAACCGCACTCCCGTATATGCAACTGCCGACGGAGTGGTGGAGAGTGCAAAGTGGCAGCAGGGCTATGGATATACCATTGTTATAGACCACGGATACGGCTATAAGACACTCTACGCCCATCTGCTCGACAAGAAATTCCTTGTGAAGCGCGGGCAAAAGGTTGTACGTGGCGAGCAGATTGCGCTCAGCGGAAACTCGGGAAAGAGTACAGGACCGCACCTGCACTACGAGGTGCTTGTAAAGGGCAAGCCCGTGAACCCCATCAACTACTATTTTATGGATCTCGATGCCGACGGATACGACGAGATGTTGCGTATGGCCGAGAACCACGGACGTATATACGATTAAGATTATGGCACTGAAAAAGGATAAGGAACTTAAATTGTATTACTCGATAAAGGAGGTTGCCACCGAGATTGGTGTCAGCGAGTCGACGTTGCGCTATTGGGAGAGTGAGTTCCGTCAGATAGCGCCCAAGAAGGGGGCAAACAACGTGCGACAATATACTAAGGAGGATATTCGCATTGTGCGAATGGTATATCACCTTGTGAAGGAGCGTGGCCTTACGCTTGCGGGTGCAAAGCAGTTCCTCAAGAGCTCGAGCAGTTCGCAACAGACAGCCGAGGTGAATAGTGAGGTTGTTGAACGCCTCAAGGCTATCCGCCAGGAGCTATTGGGCATAAGGGAGGCGCTGGGCTTGTTGTGATTGTTCTTGTATTTTGCAAAAAATAAAATCTCCGACTAATCGGAGATTTTATTTTTTGCAAAATATTGCAGCCAGTTGCCGAAGAATTTGCGGGCATCGTCCTGCCAACTGTTTAGCGGGGCAAGTGACGGATTGTTATCGGTGTAATAATAGAGCGGCAGTTCTATCTCCAATCCGCGTGAGATGTCGCGTTTATACTCTTCATCGAGTGTGTTGAGTGCATACTCGGAGTGGCCTGTGACAAAGAAATTCCTTGTTCCGTGCTCCTGCATAATGTGTACGCCCGACTCGTCCGATTCGGCAAGCAGTTCGATGCGCGCCTCGTTTACAATATCCTCGCGGCGAAGCTCAGTGTGCCTGCTGTGGGGTACGTTCATTGTCGTTCCAATGCCCTCGAAAAGCGGGTGCGAGGGGGTGTGTACGATGTGTGGGAATACACCGAACATCTTCTTGGGCAACAGCTGTTTCTTTATCCCGAATTTATAATATAGTGCTGCTTGTGCTGCCCAGCATATAAAGAGGGTCGACGTTACATTGTCCTGTGCCCAGTCGATAATCTCGCGCAGTTCGTCCCAATATGTCACCTCTTCGAACTCTATTTTTTCTATTGGTGCACCTGTTATTATAAGCCCGTCGAATTTCTCTTTTCGCAACTCCTTGAAACCCTTATAGTAGCTCTGCATATGGTGTGCCGAGGCGTGCTTGGGGGTGTGCGTGTCGAGTTTCATCAGTGTCAGCTCAATCTCCAGCGGCGAGCTTGCAAGGACGCGTATGAAGTCGGCCTCGGTGCTCTCCTTCATTGGCATAAGGTTGAGCAGTGCTATATGCAAGGTGTCACCGGTGGAGGCTTTTAGCTCCTCCACCGGTGTTCCGTTGTCTATTACTGTTTGCAGGGCAGGAAGCCCAGCGGGTACTTTTATCGGCATTTTTTCTTTTATAGGTTCATTACCATACGTTCAGACGCTCCTCCTTGGGAACAAACATTGGACTCTCCTCGGTTATGCCGAATGCGGTGTACCAGTCGTCGATGTGAGGAAGAGTGCCGTTTACTCTCCAGCGTGAGAGTGAGTGGGGGTCGCTCTTTGTTAGGTTGCGTATCTCCTCGTCGCGCACGTGGCCTGCCCACACGCCCGAGTAAGAGAGGTAGAAACGCTGTTCGGGTGTGTAGCCGTTGATGACGGGAAGGGGGTTGTCCTTTGTTGCGTTGCGGAATGCCTGCATTGCAATCATAAGGCCGCCGTGGTCGGCGATATTCTCGCCAAGGGTGAGCTTGCCGTTTGCGTAGAGGCCGGGAAGAACCTCAATCTTGTTGAAGAAGTCTACAATTACCTGTGTGCGCTCGTTGAAGCTCTTGGCGTCCTCGTCGGTCCACCAGTTGGCAAAGTTTCCGTCCTTGTCGAACTGACGGCCTTGGTCGTCGAATCCATGTGTCATCTCGTGACCTATTACAACGCCTATTGCTCCGTAGTTGAATGCGTCGTCCTCGCTCATATCAAAGAAAGGATACTGTAGGATACCTGCGGGGAAGCAGATCTCGTTTGTCGTGGGGTTGTAGTATGCGTTTACTGTCTGGGGTGTCATATGCCACTCCTCGCGGTCGACGGGTTTGCCCCATTTCTCGGCAATGTGCTTGTTCCACTCGAACTCCGAAATCTTGCGGCAGTTGTCGGCGTAGCTCAGTGTGGGGTCTACTGCAAGTCCGCTGTAGTCGTCCCACTTGTCGGGATAGCCTATCTTCACGGTAAAGGTGTTGAGCTTGGCGTGTGCAGCCTGCTTTGTCTCGTCGCTCATCCACTCCTGTGCGTCGATGCGCTGGCCCAGTGCAATTTGCAGGTTCTTTACCAACTGTACCATACGCTCTTTGGCAGCAGGGGGGAAGTGCTTTGCTACATAAAGCTCGCCAATGATGTCGCCCAATGTGCCGTTTACGGCGTCGAGGGCGCGCTTCCAGCGCGGCTGCTGTACCTTCTTTCCGCTGAGCACTGTGCCATAGAATGCAAATGTCTCGGCCTCTATGGCATCGGTGAGTTCGTTCGATGTAGAGCGCATAACCTTCCACTGGAGGTATGCCTTGATGTCGTTGAGCGGGGTCTCCTTGATGATGGCTGCCACCTCTTTCACTGCCTCGGGGTGTGCAAGGTTCAGTGCCTCAATGCCGTTGATGCCCAATATGCCGTAGAATGTATCCCAATCTATTCCAGGAATCTCTTTCTTGAGCTCGGCGTATGAAATCTTGTGGTAGCTGTTCAGGGGATTGCGGCGCTCCACGCGGCTCAGGTGCTTTGCGGCGAGGCGTGTCTCAATGGCCAGTACTGCATTCATCTTGGCCTCGGCCTCCTTCTCGTCGAATCCGTAGAGCTTGAACATATTTACTACATACTCCTTGTATTTGTTGCGTATATTGGTCGATGCCTCGTCGGTGTCGCTGTAGTACTCCTTCTCGGGGAGCGAGATACCGCCCTGATAGATACCGAGCTGGTTGCTGTTGCTCTCCATAATGTCGGTGCTTACGCCTGTACCGAAGAAGCTGCCGATGCCTACGCGGTAGAAGTTTGCCATAAGGGGTACAATCTGGCTCTTGTCGCTCAACGCTGCCACCTGGTCCATATAAGGCTTCACGGGTGCTGTGCCCTCGGCGTTACGGCGTGTGCTGTCCATCACCATACGGTAGAGGTCGCCCACCTTCTGGGCGTTGCTGCCGGGCTCTGCGGTGAGTGCAGCCTGCTCAAGGACAAGTTCTTTCAACTGTTCGCGGCTCTTCTCGCGCAATGCGTCGAACTGTCCGTAGCGGGCATATTCGTCGGTCATAGGGTTGGCTGCCTGCCAAGCGCCTGTGGCATATTGGAAAAAGTCGGTACCGGGGTCCTGTGTGGTATCGATGTTCTTCATTAATTTAGATTCCATAGTCTCGTTTGTTGTGCACGCGCCCAGTCCAATGAGTAGCGCTGTGCCGATTAATAATTTTTTCATTGTCTATTGTGGTTTGTTAATGTTTGTCTTGTGTTGTGTGAGGGTGTGTCACGACAGCTCTTCGAGCAGCTCCATATTCTTTTCCCATTCGGCCTCGGCCTCGGCAAGCTGTTTCTTCAGTGTAGCATAACGCTCAAAGTTCTGCGGGGTGCTGCCATCGGGGGTGCTCATTATCTCCTCCAGTGCCACTATCGCTCCTTCCAGCTGGTTTACGGCCTCTTCGTTCTGCTCCACGGTGCGCTCTAATTTGCGGCGCTGCTTCTGCAGTTGCTTCTCGGCCTCGTAACTCAATCGGCTTTCGCTTGCTGCGGGCTTTTCGGGTGTTTGCTGTGTGGCGTTCGTGGCTTTTTCTGCTGCAAGCGCTTCGTTTATGTTGTCGGCATTCTTGTATGCCAGGTAGTCGTATATTCCGCCCAGATGTTCGCGTACCTTGCCGTTGCCGAACTCGTACACCTTTGTCACAAGCCCGTCGAGGAAGTGACGGTCGTGGCTCACTATAATCACCGTTCCGTCAAAATCGCGTATAGCCTCCTTAAGCACATCTTTCGATTGCATATCGAGGTGGTTGGTGGGCTCGTCGAGTATGAGCAGGTTCATCTGCTGCAACAGCAGGCGTATCATTGCCAGACGGCTGCGCTCTCCTCCCGAGAGTATGCGCACCTGTTTGTCCGATGCTTCGCCTCCGAACATAAACGCTCCCAAAATATCGCGTATGCGTAGGCGAATGTCGCCTGTTGCAACATTGTCTATCGTTTGGAATACCGTAAGGTTCTCGTCGAGCAACTGTGCCTGATGCTGCGCAAAATATGATGTCTGTACATTGTGGCCTATGGTGATTGTACCCTCGTGGTCGAGCTCGCCGAGGATACAGCGCACAAGGGTGGTCTTTCCCTCGCCGTTACGTCCCACGAATGCCACCTTCTCGCCGCGGTTTATGGTGAAGTTTACTCCGCTGAATACGGTGTGGCTGCCGAATGATTTTTCTACGTCGCTGCATATTATGGGGTAGTTGCCGCTGCGTGTGGCTGGGGCAAAGCGCAGTCTCAGACGGCTTGTATCCTCCTCGTCAATCTCAATGGGTACAATTTTTTCCAACTGTTTTATGCGGCTCTGCACCTGTACGGCCTTTGTGGGCTTGTAGCGGAAACGTTCGATGAACTCCTTTATGTCGGCAATCTCCTTTTGCTGGTTCTCGTAGGCGCGTATCTGCTGTTCGCGGCGCTCCTTGCGTGTCTCCATAAATTTGTCGTAGGAGAGCTTGTAGTCGTAGGCGCGTCCGCAGGATATTTCTATCGTGCGGTTGGTCACAGCGTTCAGAAAGGCGCGGTCGTGGCTCACTAACAGTACTGCATTGCTGCTGCGTGCAAGGAACTGCTCCAGCCACTGGATACTCTCGATGTCGAGGTGGTTTGTGGGCTCGTCGAGCAGCAACACGTCGGGACATTGTAGCAGAAGCTTCGCAAGCTCAATGCGCATACGCCAGCCGCCCGAGAATTCGCTTGTGGGGCGCGAAAAGTCGCTGCGGCTGAAGCCCAGTCCCATAAGCGCACGCTCAATCTGTGCCTCATAGTGGCTGCCGCCCATCATTGTGTATTGCTCGTTCAGGTGGGTGTAGTCCTCTATCAGACGATGATAGTCGGCGCTGTCGTAGTCGTCGCGTGTGGCAAGCTCGTTGTTCATTCTCTCCAGGCTCTGCTCCATCTCGTGTATGTGCTCGAACGAGGTCTCGGCCTCTTCGAACACCGTACGGCCGTCCTTCAGGTTCATTACCTGCGGCAGGTAGCCGATGGTTATGTTGCGTTGCTTGGATACTGCGCCTTCGGTGGGCGACTGCTGGCCTGCAAGGATGCGCAGGAGTGTGGTCTTTCCGGCACCGTTCTTGCCTACGAGCGCCACGCGGTCTTTCTTGTTTACGATGAAACTTACATCGTGGAACAGGTTTGTCCCACCAAAGTCCACTCTTATGTTGTCAACAGAAATCAATGTCTTACGGGTGTTTGTTTAGGAGTGCGAAGATACTCTTTTTCGATGATATATGCAAGGTTGTTGTTTTTTTGTCTATCTTAGCGGGCAAATTTGAAAGCAATGGTAACAAATATTAACGGAATAAATTATATGCTCGATGCTGCCGACGGCTGTGCATCGGTTGAAAAGGGTGAGTACTGCGGCATTGTGGCTGTGCCAGACAATGTGGTTCACAACGATAAGGAGTATTATGTGGCGGCTGTTTCACAGGGCGCTTTTGAGGATTGTACTGCGCTCGAAGAGGTGGTTCTTCCCGCTTCGGTGCGTGCAATAGGTGCCTGTGCCTTCAAGGGGTGCACTGCGCTAAGGAGCGTTACGATGTGCGACAATCTGCTGCTCATCGGCAACAGTGCCTTTGCCGGTTGTGTGTCGCTGGAGAGTGTTAAGCTTCCTGCCAATCTTGTTGCCATAGAGGCGTCGCTCTTCGACGGTTGTTCGTCGCTCAAGAGTGTTGCCTTAGGTGAAAATATCGATGGGGTGGGCGAGTATGCCTTTTGCGGCTGTTCGTCGTTGGAGAGTATCGCGCTGCCCGAGGGGGTGAAGTATATCGACGATTGGGCTTTCCGCGGTTGTTCGTCGCTCAAGGAGGTTGCGCTGCCTGCCAGCGTGACAACCCTCAAGAAAGGTGCTTTTTGGGAGTGTGCGTCGTTGACCTCTTTCACACTGCCACAGGGTGTTAATATAGTGGAGCAGGGTCTGCTTGCAAAATGTGAGTCGCTGCGTTCGGTTGATGTTCACGAGGGTGTGCTCAGCGTGGGTTACGGTGCTTTCTATTATTGCCACTCGCTCGAGGAGCTCACGTTGCCTTCTACCGTCCAGAGTGTCGAGGAGCAGGTGCTGCGCGGCTGCGCTTCGCTCAAGAGACTCAATGTGCTTGCCCAGGCTGCGCCTATGTGCAGCCGCGACATTGCCGATGCTGCGGTGTATTCCAATGCTCTCCTCTGTGTGCCGCAGGATTGTGTGGGCGAGTATGGTTTTGCGCGTGTGTGGAGCAAATTCGAAAATGTCGAGGAACTGAATTATTAAAAAATTGAGTGAAAACTTGAAAAAATCCGCGAGCCTTTCAATTAAGAAAAGCTCGCGGATAATCTATTGTAATAGGTAGTATGCTTTATTTGTAAGCATCCGAAGAAATGCATATTGTAGCGTGTAACAATGCTTACTACCTTTGCACAAAAACGTAATTTTATGATGACACGTGAAGAAATCCTTTCAATAGAGGAGTATTGTGCAGAACATAAGGTATCGCACAGGAAGTGCTTGGAACAACTGAGTATACCCTCCTGGCAATTCTATAAGGCAAAGAAAAATTTTATCGGACACAAATAAAAAAAGTACTCGACCGCTGTTATACAGTAGCCGGGCACACTATTTTCTGCATAACCGTTTTTTATCGGACACCAATAAAAATTATATGCTGCTCCATTAATATAAGCAAATTACCCACACCTTTTTTCTACTGAGCCTTTATCTGGTGTTTACCTTACAAAGCAATGAGGCCGGGTCAAAAGTATTTTTGATCCGGTCTCAGTTTTACCTTGTTTTTGTTTCTTTTTTCTCTTTTTTGTTAGAAAATCTCCGATTTGTCCGAGAAAGGGTTTTATGCGACCATATAACAGTTCATATACCCTTC
>JAFZIA010000056.1 GCA_017554605.1 Bacteroidaceae bacterium | reverse complement strand
CTTCCTGTGCGATACCTTATGTTCTGCACAATACTCCTCTATTGAAAGGATTTCTTCACGTGTCATCATAAAATTACGTTTTTGTGCAAAGGTAGTAAGCATTGTTACACGCTACAATATGCATTTCTTCGGATGCTTACCGCGCGAGGGCTTGTCGGGTTTGCGGTAGCCTCTGTTGCGTGTGAGTACCACCATATTGTTCTTGTAACCTTGCTCCATTGCACGCATAAGAGGAATGGAGTCTCCTATGCCGCCGTCCAGCATTGGCTCGCCGTCCACATAGACAATTGGCGATACGAACGGCATACTGCTCGACGCCTTTACAATGTCTATTATGCGTCGTGGCGACGACTGTCGCTCGTCGTAGTAGCAGGGCTTGCCTGTGAGGCAGCTTGTTGTTACAATCTCGAACCGTGCACTGTTGCGGGCAAGGGCTTCGTAGTCGTAGGGATAAATCTTCTCGGGGAAGGTGTGGAACAGCAAGTCAAAATCCATTATGTTCCCTTTGAAGATAAGATTGCCGATACCTATGTAGTTGTATTGCTCCAGCAGGTCTATATTTCCGTATTTTGCTCTTCCGCGTTGATGTGCCATATATGAGAGTGCGCAGCAGGCGCCTGCACTCACCCCAATGACGTAGGGGAATTGTATCCCGCGGTCCATAAGGTTGTCGAGTACGCCGGCGGTGAATACACCGCGCATACCTCCGCCCTCCAGAATGAGGGCGCTCTTGTTGTCGAGGCTTAATTGCTTGCTCATTTGCGTGTGGCTTGTCAACAGTTAAAAGAATGATACTATTGTCTCCTTGTAGCAACCGAGGATATACTTGTATGCCTCGTAGATGTCGATGCGGATAGAGAGCAGTATTATGGCTGTGTTGAAAAGCCAGAAGCACAATATGTACATATAGGAGAAGAGCAACGGAAATTGGTTGATGTCCGTTTGGTGGATGCCCAATTGCTTCCACGACCCGAAATCCTCTTTTATGCACAGCAGATGAAAGCCGTATGCAATTCCAAGCATAATGGTGAGGATATGCGTCATATCGTTTGCAAAGAAGAATCCGAAGAACATTACCACGTATGCCGCAAGGGGCAAGCAGTAGGGTGCAAGGGCATCTACCTCGTACATCCATCTTTTTCCGGCCGATGCAACAAGGCCACCAAAAATATCAACCTTAAAATTGAGTATCTTACGGAATGTAACGATTCCCACGAACAGGTGTGTTGTCTCGTGGTGGAAGGTCTTTAATATGCTGTTGTTCTTTGATGTGTATTTATCGGCGAGGAATATAAGAACTACTCCTGCAACAAACCACCAATAGCGCGATAAACTGTTCCACACAACAATAAAAACGTCGTCCAAAGTGAGGATTTGCAGTACGAGAAATGCAGCAAGAGCTACCATCCACAGAATGAATTTTACTATTCCCATAATTTTGTATAATAGGGCTTTTTTCTTAGAAGCTGTTAATTTGTGCAAAGATACATTGTTCTGTTCAGTAATACAAAATTTAGCACTTGTTTTAGTCTATAGCTGTTGTTAAGGGATAGTTACCGCTTACTGAGCGTAGGGAGAACCTCAAAAATAGCTATAAATAATGCACCTTATGCTTCTTATAAGTTTTTTACACGGAGCATAAGGTGCTTGGTTGCGTTTTCTTTGTGAGAAGATGAGCTTATTCTCAATTGAACAGATTGATTATTAAATCCCAAAATTCGATACACGAATTTTTTATCTTTTCAATAAATCCCTCATTGTTATTGCCTATAATTTTGAAATCTTTGTCTATAATTTTTTCATCAAGCAGTTTCGCAATGAGCCACACAGGTACTGTCACATAGTCATTGGCATCGTTCATACATTTTTCGCGTGGCAAAGAAAAGTACGTTCCTTGTATGCTGTCGCCGACAACCCACTCGAAGCCTCGTCCGTTGAATTTCTCGACGGTTCTCTGTGCCATACTGTCCTTGTCCGAGAAGATTGCAAGGAATTTTGCTGTATCGCTTGCCGCACACAACTGTAGCCTGTATTTGCTACTGTTTACTACTTTTATAACAGAATTCTCCTCTGTGATTGCCTTGGTAAATACTCTGTCCTTTATTTGTATAAAGTATTTGCTCTCGTCCTTTACGGGTATTTTACCTTTGTTGTACCCGTTGCTGTTAAGTATATTTATAGCCAATGATGCGAATATGGCTGCAACAAATAACATTAATATTATAAACTTTCTCATTGTCTGTTTCAATTTTTGGGTTTCATATAATTCTGGAATGCCTCGGAGTGTATTACCTCTTCTATAACTTCTCTTGCAATTTCATTTAGCAAGCTTGCATCATAGTCTAATGTGAAGTATAGCACAAAGAATTTTGCTTTCTTGGCATTTTTCTTAACTTCGGCAGTGTCGACTTCGCTATAAGAACCATTCTTTACTTCGTTATGCAATTTTGTATCAGATATGATAATAGCCAATCGGCGGAACTCATTTTTGGTTTTTTCGCCTTTGAATATTTTGTCCTCATTTGATGTTCCTGTTTTTCCATACAGATAGTAGGTTTTTTCGTTTACTTTTCCTTTTTCGTTTTCGTTTCCTTTTCCGTTTTTGTTTCCTTTTCCTTTTCCTTTTCCGTTTTTGTTTCCTTTTCTTTTTCCGTCGTACACATAAGTAGACTGATCACCATCTCCGAAATTCAGGATACCTATTTCCTTTCCAGTTCTTCCTGTTCCGTGTGTAAAGAACAGGTTCATACTGTTGAATGCAATGGGTAATGCCTCGTAGAAATTTTTGTTGTCTACAGTATCTTTATCGTTCTTGTCCCTACCTATGTTTATATCGTTCTTGTCGAACAATACAGTATTGGGGTCGAGTGTCAATGCATAGTTTGTATTCAACGTAAACATCTTACCGTACATCTGCGCCATTTCATACGGAGTTACAATCCACATCTGCTTACCTCCAACTGTTATATTGCGCATACCGTTGTTTGCATATCTGCCATTGGTTTCATTTATAGTATCTTTGTCATTTGTTTTTTCGCCTTTTCGGTGATAATTAAGACTGTCGGTCATCTCCTCGTAATATCCTCTCAAATTAAGAATTGATAACTCGGGTAAACTGAATGTCGAATTATTGTTCTCAATAGAGAAATATTCTTTATACAAATTCTTGGCATATCTTCTGATGGTTGATTTTCTCTTGTTGCCATTATTGTCGAGATATGTTGTATCAATCGGTGAGAAATTGGCTCTTAGACCATAATTTTCGATGAATTGTTTGTATAGTACGCTGTTTGTATAATCCTCAAGCTTAATCTGTCTGTTAAATGTAAGTATCTCTTTTTCATTATGATTATGCTGGATAAAAGGATAGTTGTCATTATAATATTCTTTATTCCATTCACTTTCGGGTAATGCCTTCTTGAACAAATAGTTCTGAGTTCTGTTCACACTGACAGTATTTAGATTAATAAATTTGTTGTTCCTATAACAACTGTCGGGTTGTAATCCAAAGTAAACCATCATTGCGTTATAGTAATTGCTGGATCTTGATAGGAAGTTTGTGAGGTCCATATATTCTGCATTCTTGTCAGTAACTTTTATTCCATTTTTGTCACATGTTATCCATTCGTCCGATTGCAATATTTCCATATTTAACATTTCTGCACCGTTATATTGTGGTAATATGTAATAGCCTCTTTCTTTCCTTCTTAAATTGTTTTTGTGTTTAAGATCTAGCGAATTCCACTTCAAGTCTTTAATTCTCGAAGCAACAGCTGTCCACATAAGAGGTTTTTGGGTAGAACCAGGTCCTCCCCTCATATGTGTAAGGTTCATATTGTCTATATAATACCTCTCTTGTTCGTTTCTGTTTCCTGCAAAGTTCATATAGAACATTTCGTTGAGCTCACCAATCTGTTTGTGATCGTTCGGATTGATGTTATATGTACTATCTTTTGCATCTACCATTGCGTGTATATGACCGTTATCGTCTGCTATAATTACAGAGAATGCCAAAAGTTTGTTATCCATTTGGTCTTTAAGACGATAATGATTGGGGGTTTCTTTTACTGCTTTATTAATACTATCACCTAATTTTTTACCTAATATTTTATATGCTTTCTTTATTTTGTTGTCAAGTATACGGCGAACGCTGTCGGTCAGCTTGCTGTCGAGTGTAATAGCTACATCGGCATACAATTCTTGCTCGTTTTGGCTGCCAGCACTTTCGCGTAGCTTTCTGTCTTTTTGTCCCTTGACGGCATTGGCAAAGTGCCATATCCAGAAGAGTGATTTTCCCTGGGGGTATATGAAGCTCTGTCTTCCGTTTACAAGAATGTTGCGTGCCCAATACTTGCGTACATCTACCGGCAGGCTGTCGCCATTCAGTACATCTTTGCCGAACTTCACAATATCATCTTTGTACAGTGCAAGGATCGACTCAATGCCGCTATTCTCTGTTTGCACAATTTCGTTGTTGTCGAGCGAGAAGATTCTTAAACTGTCGTCTTTTACATTAAGTATATGCGGTGTCTCTCTTTCTCTTATCCACGATCTTGGCAGTTGGTAGTAGGTGTATTGCTTTGTACCTCTACGTATCAGAGTATCAGACAGCTTGTATGGCTCATAGTGCTCCACGATGCTTCCTTTCCACTCGTCCCTGTTGTGGTTGGGAAGAGTTACATCGTAGTATGTGTCGCGCATTGCAATTCTTAGGTTTGAACCTACTTTGTGAATGTGCAACAATCCGCCGTATGAGTTGACCGATGAACCGCTCTCTACATATTTCCTCCAAATGCGTTGCATATATTTATATTCCCTCGTGTCTGCTATTGAGTCGAATATATGAAGTGCTTGAGCACTTATATCATTGGCTCTGATAATGGAATTCAAAGGAATTCTCATAATGGAGGCTTCAACCGATACTTGTTCTACGATGTTGTTGAGTGCAACTTTTTCCTTTCTATAATAGTCGGTAAATTTGTTTGTTTTTTTATTTAAAACAGAATCCTTTATTGTCTTGATAATGGTGTCATTGTGTATGTGGTAGGCGTAATTAACCTGCTCCTCTCCATTAAATTTGATGACAACCGAATTGGTGTTTATCGTATCGGGGTAATGGACAACAGTGTAAGTGGTGTCATTATCCGATTTTAAAGCATTGAAAATATTAAAGAAGCTCTTTTGTCTTTCTGCAAGTGATGAGTTGCTGTATTTGAACGCCGAATCTATTGCATTCAAGAATTCACTCTTGTTTGATATGGCACGAGCTCTCAACAACAGCCCTGTATAGTTGTTGTCGATGTTTATAGTATCGGTAATCTTGTAATTGTTGTTGAAGTCGTTTATTACCGAGTGCATATTGCTGTTCAGTACGAATTCGGCACTGTTATTCTTGTAGCTTACAAAATTCTTCTTGTCGTATTTTATAGGTTTCTTTTTTAGTGACTTATTGTAAAGTGATTTCTCGGCTTCTTGATAATTTACAAACGAACTGTCGATGTGGGTTACGTAGCTGTCGGTCATATTGAACAGCTCGCTCATACTGTAGCGGTTGTCGTTGTTACTAATCTGTCTTATTTGTTTAACAATGATCAACAAAATTACAGCAAAGATAAGATAAGAGCAGAATCTGATACTTGTCTTTTTGTTGAATGTGTTAAGAGTGCCGTATTCGTCCTCTTCCTTATATGCTCGGCACATTATCGATTCAATGATAGCTGCGCATACCCATATTGCGGTCAATGCCAGGAAGTATATGACCATTGCACTCGATGTTATTGACAGCATAGGGAAGTCCTGACCGAAGAATACGAAGCGCTGTGTGTTTGCCAGCCACACCAATACTGCTTGAACCAGAATGAGCAACGGTATCTGTGTAAGTATCGATTTGGTGAAACGGTAGTATGTTGTTTTCTTCAGACCATAATACAGCATAACGAGGAACAACGCTATAATGAGTATAGGAAGGAATGTTCCGTGTTCGGCAATGACATATCTCAGCAGCACAATGTCGGTGAGCTGGGCATTCCACATTGCACCCACTTTGCTCTGTGGCTGAAGCCTGAAGTAACCGTTGCTGTTGGCAGCGTTTATCTCTCTTCCTCTATTGTAATACTGTTCTATTATCCAGTGGTTATGCGATGCTTGCAGGAAGCGTATCTCGTCGCCCGATGTCTCGGTAAGGGCAAGCGCCTTGTGCGGCTCATCGTTGTAAACCTGTACGTTTATACGTTGCAGGGTGTGGCGGCCCAGACTGTCGGCCGGTGATTTGTCCTCAATGATGAAAATTATTCCTGCTGTGAATGTTGCAACAACAATGCTGAATATAATTCGCTTGATATTAAAGAAGTATTTCATTGTATATTTGAATGCTTCCCACTTGAAATATGCGAACAGCAACAAGCCAACTACAGCAAACAATAAAATGAAATTTATGAAATATTCGATAGCGTCCTTGTAGAGCGCAAGCGTAACTATAAGTACAACTGGAAGCACAATAATCAGTAGTATATCCTTTATGTTCCAGTCTGTTTTTCCCACTAAAAAGTGTAGCACTTTCTTCAGCAGGGTGTTATTGGCGTTTTGCGAAGAGCCAGAAGTGATATAAGAACTACGCAGAATCAACCATAAGAGTACTGTCAATATAACGGCAATCCAAAATATCAGGTAGCTGTCGAATATCACGTCAATGACAATCTCCTTATATAATGTGAATATGACTACAATTATGATGGGCATAAGCACAAGATATATATTGAACAGGCTGCTTCCGATGCTGCGGAACATTTTTGTGTATAACTCCAGTACTTTAAGTAACATCGATGCCAGGGAGAATGTCGCAAACATAATCACAAAGCCTGTGTCGTGGGTGAAGACAAACATCAATCCCATTGTAATAATCATATTCAATAGAGAGTAGAGTAGTGACGATACAATTATCTCACCTTCTTTGTTGTCTACCTCTTCGGCTTTATAGCTGTTGTATTTGTTGTTGGCATATATCACCATATCTATATAGAAATATGATATTACCAGCATAACAATTATGAATCGTGGGTTGGATATTGCTACGGACAAAAGTGCCATTATGACCCAAACCAGTGAGAACTTAAATCCGAAACTGAGGCTTCGGAATTCTCGGAACAAAGATTTTAAAATATCTCTTGTCTTTAGATAAATATTCAGCATCTTGTCAAGATGCATCTTCTCCAGTGCAGCTGTAACCAGTCTTGTCAATATACCCTCGTCGTTGTCGATTGCAGTTTCGCATAACAATATCTTGTACAACAAGTTGTGAATTTTGTTGTATATGCTGTCGCTCGAAGCTCTCAATGCAAGTTCCTCAGCGGGGGTGAGCTTTATGCTGATGTCGCCGTAATAGGTTGTATAGCTGTTATTGTGGAATATCATTTTATGCGAGCAATATATGTACAGTTTCAGCAGGAATATAATGCCGAAGAACATAATGATACCGCATATAAATGCCCTGAAGGCGGTTGTCTGGTATATTATATCATTGAGCTCGATTTGCGAGATGTCTTCCACCGGACGGAATACCATTGTACGCCATACAATGAAGCAACGCATTGCCACAAGGAAAATAAGCACCACGTACATTATGTATTCAACATAATTGAAAGTGTTTCTGTGGAATGTCTCCTTTTGGTAGCTGAAGCCCACCTGCATAGCCATCGAAGCTATAGCCAACAGTGCAACGGCAAATACCACCCATAGCAGTGCGTGCGGTTTTATGGGAATTTTAAAAGGACCGATAATAGTGGCTGTTCTTGTCTCTTCTCGCAGATTTGCCATAGAGAAATTCCAAACAACATTCTCGTTGCCAAGAGTGCTAATGCTTATGTTCTCGTTTACTCTCTTTTCAAATACTTTATCCTTGTAGTTGCATAGCAGTATCAGGCTGTCGGTAGTATGGCCGGGTACAAAGGAGAGATTGAAAGGTGTAAAGCGGTTGGCATTGTCTCTTCTGTTCAATATGTTGAACAACAGGATATTATTGGGCACATTTATGCCAAATTCTTTCTCTTTATTACTTGCATTCTCTGTGTCCTTTATTAATGACGAGGTTACATAGAGTGTGTTTGTCTTGTTGGAGTTGTTGCTATGAAGCTGGTGAGAGACTGGCTCCTTGAACACAATGTTCAGACTGGTGTCGTTGTTGAACGAGAAATAGAATGGTGCAGTCTTGTTGACACCGTATCCAATCATTATCTCTATAGGTACTTTTTTTTCGTTCTTCAGTTCGTATAAATTTAATGTTATGGAGTCGTTATAAATGTAATCTAATTTATATATCGTAGTGTCGCTGACGATATTTTTGTGTGTAATGCTTGCAATGCTTGCAATGGCATTATTGTCGTTGGTTTTTCTGTATACAATACTGTCCAACGACAATGCATATCTTGTTCTTGCACCATCGGAGCGCTCGTCGCGGTTGCTCTGTTGGTGTGTCGCGCAACGTGCAATGTTGACGCCGTCGAAGTTAAATCCGTCGGCTGTTACACCATCGAGCAGATAGTTCAAGCCCAATCCCTCTTTACATATAAAAGTTGTTTTGGAAGTGATTTGCTGCGGGGTATTATTGCCATTTCGGTATATACTGAAGTGATACACCGCAGTATCGGTGTTTTCCTTGAAACTACTGAAAAATCCTTTATCTATATTGCATTCGGTAATCCAGAAATATACTTTGTCGCCATTATTGTTTGTGAATACAAGTGAATCTGGTGTAATTTCCTCCTGTTTATTGGGGGTATCTATAACGCCAGCTCTGAATGACAGTAGATTGCTATTCAGAATAGTGTCCCTACGTATTTCTTTATCCTTATTGAGGAATGACCTCTTATCTTTTGAAACTTTCCGATATTTATACACTGGTTGACTGAAATTGTTCAATTTCAGTCGTACCGATTTTTCGTCGTACGAGTCAATAGTTATTTTGCCATTGTACCCTTTGTTGTCGAAGAGTGCATTGTCGTCGCTTCCTGCGAGCACAAAATTCTTTGTGTTCTTTATAGTTATGCTATCAAGGCGAAGAATATGGTGCTGGTTGTTCGTGTATATATTCTCGTCGGCATAGAAATAGTTATTCAGAGTGGAGACTGTTATTACAGAATATATCGCAAGGAATATTATTGCTAATGTTCCTTGCGTATTGTTCCTGATGAATGGGATATATGTACCGGTTCCTCCTAATCCGAAAAAGTTGTTCAGTTCTTTCTTGTCGAGGAACAGGTGCGGCCTTCTTGTTAATGTGGGAAGAAGTATGGCTGCAAGAGCTATAAGTCCCAATGTAGTAAAGTTCAAAGGCGATGCTATCCACAAGAATATTGGTATAATAACAAGTATGATTGCTATCAGTCTTCTTATTACAGTAAATATGTTGTTTTTTGCGTCTTTCATAATTATTTTTGTTAAGATAGTTTATATCCCGAGAAAATGGTGTTTGAGCGTTTTATTCCGAATGATTCAACACTCTTCTTTATTATACGTATCCACAAGGGGGTCAAGTCGCTCCTGTCTGTCATAGGCTCGGCTTTATCGAGCAATTGGCTTCGGTCTTGTCCGTTAAGTAAATGAACATTCAGATGTTGTCTTTCGCGTGCATTCCTATTGTTGAATGCGGTTGTAACGGTATCGAAACATATCATCGACAGGTCGAGTATCTTTTCGAGACATTCTTTCTTATCGTAATCGCTTAGCGGAAGTGGCTTGTTTATAATGGGCAACAAAACTTCTTTTAATTTCAGTCCCAGCTTGTACGAAATGTTGTACGCTTCCATTCCCGATATAATGCAGACCGAATAATTTTCGTAAGCACTCCTTTTTTCGTCTTTTTTTATAAAGATGAACTCTTTCAATAAGTTATCGAAGTTTTTTGTCGATTCTTTGTTTGCCGAATGCTGCAAATCGAGAGTGTATATTCTGTTTACGAGCTTGTCGTATATCTCGGCATACTTCTTGTACTTTAGAATATTGTTATTGTCAATCTCTTCGTTAAGTCGTTTGTTCTCGTTCTGAAGCGCGCTTAGTTCGTTCTCCAACTTTTCAATATCATTGCTTCTGTTGTCCGACGAGGCGTTTATCTGCTTTGTTTTCCCGGGGATAAGATAGAAATCGTAGAAAGCGATGACAGCAGCTAATGAGCCTATTATGCCTATTGCAAATATTATAAATATATTTTCCATAAGTTCAATATGTTGACGTATGTGTGTTGTTTATCTTTGAGTAATATCTTTAATTACTTGGGCAAGTTTCTGTTTTTCTTCTTCGCTTACTATCTGAGTTTTCATAGTGCCGAAGCAAGTTGTTGCAATATTCAAAAGCGTTTCTATGTTCTTTGTGTAATTTTCGGTGCTGAGTGGTGGCTCTCCCTGGCTTTCCAGGTATCTGCTTACGTCGTACATCATTTTCCGTAGCTCGATAATGTTCCAATAAGCATCTATACACTGCTTGAGCTTGGGAGAATATTGGGAATAGTCGTACTCCTTGTACTCCTTGAATATATACTCGCTCAAAAAGTTATTGAGCATTGTAAAGCACTCCTCGTTATTTTGAGCGGCAGAGATGTCGGGGATATTCTGTAGGATATTCCTCAGCTTATTTGTTTTGTTGCTCAGCTCCTCGATATTATATTCTTCGGTTATTGCATATAATTTCTGGTTATTTAACTTAAGGATAGCTATCTGTTCTTCCAATCTTTTTATATTCTCCTTTTCCTTATTGTTGTTTCCCGATGACAGCTTGGCCTCCTGTAACTTCTTTGGCATTATGTATAATTGATACACAGCTATCATTATTACAGTGGGAATAATTATAGCTATTATAGCCAATACTGGTATTGATAAGGTTTCCATATTTCTTCTTTTTTAGTAGTGTTGTTGTGTCGATAACAGAGGGTGTTCTCTATTATCGTGGAATGCAAGTTTTATTACGGTTTATTAGTTGCCGAAAAAGTCATCAAGGTCACTGAAATCATTATTACCTACATTCTTCTTTGTGCCGCTATTATTCGCTGGCTGTGTAGTGCCGCTGTTGTTCGCAGGCTGTGTAGCACCGCTGTTGTTCACGGGCTGTGTAGTGCCGCTGTTGTTCACGGGCTGTGTAGCACCGCTATTATTCGCTGGCTGTGTAGCACCGCTGTTGTTCGCTGGCTGTGTAGTGCCGCTGTTGTTCACGGGCTGTGTAGCACCGCTGTTGTTCGCTGGCTGTGTAGCACTGCTGTTGTTCACGGGCTGTGTAGTGCCGCTGTTGTTCACGGGCTGTGTAGTGCCGCTGTTGACTGTGCTGTTATTGACGGGCTTTGTTGCAATTACTGGATTGGGCATATATATTGCTGTCTGCGCATTTACGTCGGGGAACAATGATGGGAAAACCAATGCGTTTACTCTGTCGTTGCTTTGAATTTCTGTAATAATCCTAACATTTCCTTGGCTGTCACGCAGATAAACGTTCTCGTTGCTTATGAACAGCGACGCATCTCCTTCGGCAAAATTTCTCAAATCGTAATATGTCGCTCCAATTTGCAACTTACTGTTGGGTAGAACTTTGATTTTTATTTCCTTGTAATTTTTTCTTGGTTCATTTACGACCTTTTTAGGTTTCATACCATCGTTGTCATTAAGACCAAAAATATCTTTTATACTTGAAGGTAAGAAATTTTTTATTGCAGTTATAAAATTGCTTTGATTGTCTTCTGTTACCGGTTGTTCTTCGGGAAAACTGTAGGGATTATATCTTCCCTCATCTATCACCGAGGCAATATCAAGGCACATTGTCTTTAGCAGGTCTGTATCAAACGGAGCATTGCTCATCTGTATCTCCTTTATTGCAGAGTATTGCTCTTTGAGGGCTTTGTGCATAGCCTTTTTGAAGTCTTTGTACAAGAAACCGCGTCCTGCGTACAGTACGTAGTTTATTTCTGTTTCGTTTATTTTTGTCGATTTATCTATTTTATCGATACAGTTTCCTACAATCTCATTAATTATTCCCTTGACATAATTATCGGGAATCTTGTTGTTATTTTTCTCTATCCATTGTGTAAATGCCGCGAGCGAAAAACTGTTGTCCTGAGCATTTGAGACGGTGGTGATATGCGTGTCGTTTGCAGGCTGCAATGTGCTGTATCTAATCTTGTAATTGTCAACAGCGTTCATAAGCTTATTCAGTAGCGCAACGTCTCCTGCTCCAGCTCCTGCTCCAGCTCCTGATACGGCGCTATTGCCTCTTCCTAAAATACCATTTTCAATCTTTTCTTTGAGCTCATCTTTGCTTAACGTAATACCTATTTCTTTGTAGTAGGCACACAGCAGGTCGAGTATGAATCCGTAGTTGATGGCTGCGGCAGCACCGATTATACCATTTTTTGAGATATTTGTAAATTTGTCCTGCTCGTCAATGTTGACAAGGCTGAAATCGAGTGTACCCTTACCGGCATCCATTATCAAGCAGTTGCTGTTGGTCGGCTTTTCGTTTAATTGGCCTATGCTTCCAATGAGAGAGGCATCGCTTTCCGATACTGCTGTTATACTGAAACCGCTGATATATTTATTCTCTTGTTGAGCCAAGATACTCTCCATTGCCTCTATTATGCAGTCGAGGTTCTTGCGTATTTTCTGTACACTGTAAACATTGGGTACAAGCACATAGAGCGACAGATATTTGGGGGTGTCATTCGCTTTAGCGGCTGTCTTAATGTAGTCGAGTATATGATAGCAGAACTCGCCCATATACTTTCTGTAATAATAATTGTCGCCCACCTTGTCTGCTGGAACAGAATGGCCGTTGAGCATTATATTGGGCAATTCAACACCGCCGAAAGATGCTATCTTAAGGTTGCCCAGTTTTACATAGCTGTTCTTGAAATTGGCATCTGTAAAGTCCGACGAGAGTGTAAACATTCTTATAGGGTCGTTGTAAGTCTGTCCGCATCTTTGAGGAACAAGAGACTCAGGAGCAATGTCATTGTCGCGTATCGCTTTTTTAATGTAATATGTTGATTTGTATAAGGTTCTGTTGAAATTATTCCCTCTCTTTTCAACTTGGATAATATCGTTATTGTTCTTGAGATAATTCGATATATCATTCTCTTTAATACCACTTAATCCCCAAATATAAGAGGCTATGTCAATTCTGTTTCCCTCTCCTGTAGGGGAGAATACCTTTATCTGTGTCGATTCGGAACCGCTGTCAATGACGGCTTTCCATATCTGGTTGGCCGGTACCAAATGGAATATCACGCATTTGGTCTTACCTGCGTACTCGAATGTGACGGATACAGTGGTTGCAGTGTCAATGTTATTATAAGTGAGAGAGAGGTTGTTGTATTTTATTGCATCGCCATCATTTGTTACGCCTTGTCCCTGTTGTTGTTCGCTTAGGGTTATATATACGTTGTATTTATTATCCCCTATTTGTTCTGTGTTTATTGCGTTTATGTGAAGAAATTTGTTTTGTTTGCTACTTCCCGATATAAGCAGGATTCCTCCCAATTGGGGAATATTTGTATTGCCAACATTTATATTATGGTTGATTTCGAATTTGTGATAAAAATCGAAGATGGAGCCCTGTCCGTTACTCTTTATGATAAACGAATCATTCACTTTGCGTTGGCTCTCGAAGTCAATCAGATGGTCGTATTTGTTGTCGATATTAATAGGAAGTAGTATCATATTTTCTCTTTATTTGTGTTATTAAAATTGTTTCAATCTTTTGGTCTACGATAAAATTATGGCGGTCGGCTCCACAAAATGCTACTTTGTTTCAAGCTGTTGCCCTTGCTTTTACGAGTGCTTGAGTCATTTGCTGTCTGTAATAGAGATGTGGTTTACCTGTCGGTTTCTATCATTTCTTGATAATTGTATAGCTATTGACGCTCACGTGATAACAGTAAATAGCCTCTTAAGGTCTTTCTAAACTCAATCGCTCCTGTATGCTTTTGGGCATACAAGTGCGATTGAATTGTCTGTTTTTCTATCGGGAAAGCAGTTTATCAGTAATAGTAAACTATTGGTTTATGATGTTCCTGTGTTCCGTCGTTGTTGTGTATTGTATATCCGGCTCTTATAATGTCGTATATCTTGCCACGATGCTCTGCCGGTTTTACATCGCACAAGAAAGCTATCCAGGTTGTTTCGTTATTGCCGTATTCCTGCTTTTCGCTGTTGAACTCCTCTTTTAGCAGTTCGGGTACAATAATATCTATATTGTATGATTTGTACAGGTCTGTTATGAGCATACCTAAATATGCAATGTCATTCTTTACAATCTGTGTAACTTTGAATGATGCAATCTTAGTATAGGCATTCAGTCTTATGATTATGTTTACCCAACTGTTCGAGGTTAGTTTGGCTATAAGTTCGTTGCGTATGATTGTTTTTTTATCGGGTTCGTTGCCCTCTATCACACGTTCAATTAGTGAATACAGTTTTTCGAATCCTTGTTTAATGTCGCTCGCATTGTTGTATATTGTATCGTCGCTTGTGTGATATGCATTTACATTTTGGTAGAGTTGCTCTATGCTTGAGTCTATCCTGTTGTAAATGGGCATTATCATATTTTTTATCTCATTGCGCAAGCTCTCATTTTCATTTGCAAGCGTCGAGTTCTGTGTTTGTAGAGTGGTGTTGTGCTGAATTGCTGCCTGAAGGTCGTTGTATAGCGAGTCTACACTGTTGTTGAGTTCGTCTATTTCGTTGTTCAGCTCCGTGATTTTGGCCTTATGGCTGTTGACAATCTCTACAGAGTTCTTGTTGATGTTCTCAAGCTCTTCAATCTCTTTCTTTTGCAGTTCAATGGTATTGCAGTCGGTTGTGTGCTGTTGCGAGTATTGTGCAATCTGTGCATTAAGCTCATTTATACTCTGTCGATATTCCTGTAGCTGTTGTTCGAGCGGTGCAATTTCTCCACTAAGCTTATCTATTTCCTGTCGTTTCCCAAGCAACTGTTGGTTGAGTGATGTAATTTCTCCATTAAGCTCACCTATTTCCTGTTCTTTCCCAAGTAACTGTTGCTTGAGTTCATTAATTTGTGTATCGCGTGTATTTATCTCGCTCTGATGATTGGTTTGTTCCTGCTTGAGCTGAGCATTCTCTGTTTGCGATGCTTCAATCTTTTTAATGTAATCTTGGCTTTGATTTTCAAGATCATCAATCTTTTTTTGGAGTACAGAAATTTCATTTTGGTGCTTTTCCTTTTGTTGCTCCAATTCCTCTCTTTGCTTGTTTATAGTCTCTTCTTTCTCTTTCTTCTCTTGCTCGAGATTCGAATTTTTCTGTTGTTCCGCCTGTAACTCTTGGTTGAGTGGTGCAATACTTTCTTCCAGTTTTTTTATAGTGCCTTCATTATTTATCTGCTGTTGCTCGAGATCTTTTATTCGGCTTTCCTGTGTTTCTTTTGCGCTTTTGTATGTTTCTGCTACTTTAAGAGTATCGATTATAGCCTTCAGCGCTTGAATGCTATTGTCTCTGTCTTCAATTCCTTTATTCAAGGTTTCTTCTGTTTTCTTGAATTTAGAGATTTCATCGTTTACTTCACTCAATTTCCTTTTTATACTTGTTATATAGCCCGTTATATCCTGGAGTATTTGTGCACTGTCGCACTCTTCGCTATTGTTGTTTTGTGCAAAATAATCGACCAATACTTTTGGCAATATCTCTTTCAACGTATTTTGCATAGTTTCTTGAATAACTTTTTCAAGCTCGACAGTACTAATTAACGCACCGCTTGCGTCTGTTGTATTCTTGTTTTTGGAACTCATAATCTTATTAAAAAATGATTTAAGGCACATAATTATATAAATTATAATTTGTTGTTATATACCAATGGTATAACTATGGTATTTCGCTTATTTGCAGTAACTTGGTTGTAAAATATTTGTTCGCTTTAAAAAAGAAAAAGATTGTGTTTTATATAAGATATTTATTTATTACGGTTACATAGCCTACTATGCGCCCTTAAAAATAAATAAACACCCTATATTTGCTCTATAAAAACTTGGCGATATAAATAAAACTGCTTCTGAACAAACCTTGCCGTTACATTACCTGTATTTGTTTTTATGCTCCCTATCAGTGGAGCATAAAAACAAATACACCGTTTATACTGCAATTCTTATAGATAGACGTGGCTTGTCTTTAATTTCTATAAACAACGGGCCACAAACTCTTTCGCAGTGCTTCGTTTGTATACTCGTCGTGCGGTTGCAAAATGAGCGTTTGTCCCTTGAATTTGTAGTTTATTTCACGCTCGTCGTTAATTTCAATACTTATTCTAATGTTGCTGACACCCTCTACTGTGTCTTCGCGCAAAATTGTTATCGAATCGTAGTTGCCTGAGGTAGCAGCCTCCATTGGATTGCTGTTGTATGTGTGGCAGAGGAGAATTTCGTTTTTTTCATCAGTGTTGACAATTATCTCGTTGCTATATGTGTTGGTTGCAACGTCGTGTATGCCGTCCTGCATATAGTTTTCCTCGCTCACTAATGGTTTCCAATCTACTACTTGATCACCGAACTTATACAAGAGACCATAGCAACCGTATATCCTTTTCTTGCTTGTGATTTCATATCCGTTACAGTGGTTGATTAATTGCACATAATCGAGTGCTCCACGTGCTACTACAGTTTTCCTATCGTTTGTAGCCGATTCCAAATATAGAATATCATTAATAGCATTTATTTCCTGCAATCTACTACTTATCGTATTTTTAAGGTGGAAATTGTAGTTGGGTGTGCTGTATTCGTTAAAACTCTCTTTCAGCGACTGGCTTATTGCCGGAAGCGAAGTTGTTCTACCCGACAGAATGACTGTATCCAAAAGGAATTTGGATACTTGTCTGTTGGGGTCAAAATCTGTACTGCCTTGTTTTAGGGCCAGTTCTTGCATCAGCTTGCGCGTACAGCTCTCTATGAAATCCTGGAACAGCTGGTCCTCGAGAATCTCTTTTACCTTTATCTTGCCAAGAATCTCGTAGCTGTCGCAGTCGTTGAAGAGTTTGTATCTCTCTCCGTCGTTTGCGTTGGGGTTAACGGGAGGTAGTGTCATCTCGGGGTTGCCAAGCATAACTTTTACTTTGTTACGCAAATACTCTCTCAGGTCTTTCTTCTCTCTATGGTCGGCGTCACCCGTGATTGACAGGGTTCTTGCGTATCTGTTCCATTGTGCTGGTGTTATTCCCTTGTTACCCATAATCTTGAGTATAATCTCTCCTATCAGATAGTCGATGTAGTTTCCGGCTTTACTTACTCCAATTCTCGACTTTATGTCTATACTGCACTTGAACTTTCCATTGACAATTTCGTCGGTACACTCGGCATACGTGATATCCAATGTACCAGCACCCATATCAAATATAAGGATATATTCCTTGTTCTGTTGGTTCAGATTCGTGAGGTCTTGTTTGAATGCAGGCAATGTTTGTCGAGTCTTTTTGATATATGACCACAATACGGCATCGCTCTCGCTTACAAAATCCAATGTGTCTTTTGACAAACTGCTTATCTGGTTCATTACAATTTTGCGTATTCTGTTGATGTGTAATGGAGTGAAAGAGTTTGGCACTGTTAATATAAGACCTTCTATATTCTCATCATTAAGATAGTACTTGCACAACTGTTCGTATGCTGTGCTTACCACCTGTTCCACGTCCAATCCGTTACAGTCTACTCCTGGGATTGGGGGTAGCACCCGGTTACCAATCATATTCTTTACGCAAGGAAGCCTGTTGCCAGGGTTTACCATACCTGTCGAGGGCGAGAACCATAGCCTGCTGTTAATGTATTGCTGAGCTCCTTCGGCCTGTGCTGTTGTATCAGCCGCCGGGTTAATGTACAAGGTAGAGGCAATAAGGTTGGGAGCATCTTCTTCGCCTGTGTCATTTCTCTTGGCCTCCTCTTCCTTTATTGGGTATATTTCTGCCAACAGTTTTCCTTTTTTCGATTTTAGGTTTGTTGTAGACTGCGTATGCCAATTGTTTCCCGATTTTATATTTACCACAGCCGATGTTCCAAAGTCCAGTGCGTGCCATTCTGTTATATGGCTTCTTTCCAGTATCAAGGTGAAGTGGAATTCGTGATGAATGTATCCGTCATTATTGTTTTCTGCGGCTATTATACTGTTGTTGACGTTGTCAATTGCCAATTGGTCTACTTTGTAATCGAACTCAACCTTTATTTTTACATCGGCTGTTCTGTTATGGTCTTTTATTACAATGTTCTTTATTGCCTCCGAATCGATAAGCAAAGGAATAGCAATGTGATTTACATTTTGAGTATTGGGCAAGGCTTCACTATCTTTGTCTAAAGTGGCAATTCCTTTGTTTACACTGTGTACGATATATGTGTTGTTGCTTGATAAGTTCCACTCATTTGCAGGGTCAAATGCGGCATTTTCAAAACGGCCTGTCAAATCCTGGGAGTTGAGTACGGTTCTCTTGATGTTGCGGACGTGTATGCCACAGTCTGCTCCCACGGCCTGCAGTGCTTCATTCTCGATGTTTAGGTCTATTGTGTATGTTGCCGGGGGTGTTATTGTCACTTTCTTTTTGTCCTCGTTGATGTTTGTCACATCTTTTTTCTCAATTTCGGCAGGGTCGTCTATCGTCAATTTCAATGCATTGACTTTAGTCGATATTCTATAGGGGACTGTTGCTGTTATTGTGTGATATTCAGCATTGTGTCGACAAGAGGTATATTGTATATCGGCCGAAATTGTCAGCTCTTGGGTGTTGATATTCGGTGTAGGCAATTGCTGCACGCGAATGGGTATGCGTATTTCTCCCGCAGTGGGAATAGGAATGTCTGTTTCTCCATTTGTGCTTCCTAAAAAGAGGTAACATTCACAAGATACATTTCCATACTTGACCTCTACGTCGTGATTCGGCTGATTGTACTGTATACTTATAATGTCGTTAGCTGTGGCATCTGGCAATGATGATATTACAATGTCGGCTACCTCTACGTCCGTGGCAGCAGTTGTGCCAATGAATTCAACTGCTTTGGGCTCTATTCGGCATATACCCAGGTTGTGGGGACTTTGGCATATTCTGCATAGCTCCTTTTGGGTGGTTAAGGTAAAGCTGAATACGTCCGATATGGTGTCGTATTCCGATGTTCCGACCTTTTTTAATATTATGTCGTATTTTGTCTCCTGATTGTTTATCTTATTTGCGTCAATTTCGCATACAACCTTGAAGTCGACAGATGCATCGCCTTTTATATCAATGGTGTTGTCTGGGTTGATTTTTATTTTTGAGTCGTTTGTCGATTGTATGTCACATATCGAGAATGTGTAATTTCCGCAATTTTCAAGAGTGCGTATCTGTAGTATATATGTGCCTTTGTCAGAATCACTAAAGAATTTTGTGTCGGTTACGTCTATTTTCCACTTAAAAGTGTTTCTTATTCTGTTGTTTGCATTTCGGCAGTAATCTTTTTGGATTTGCCCCTGTTCGCTGATGGCTGTAATTGCTTTTTTCATAATATTGTGTTTTTGTTATTTGCTGTGTTAATGGTTGTCGTGTTTTTTCTCTTTGTAAATCGTGTACAGGCATTTGGGTTATGCAATGCAGTTTGATTTGTGTTTTAATGATGAAAAATGCGTCAACTTGCAAATATAAAAAGTGTATTTGAAAAATACAAGATTTTTACGAATAATGTTTTCTTTGAATTGTATATATATGGCGATGGAAAATAATACCGACCTTTTATGGATATTGAGCCGATATGATGGTATATTGACAGAAAAAAAGACAACTCTACGATTGTGAAGTGAACCGAGGGTTGTCTTTTTTTATTTGTGGCTTTATAGGATTGCTGTTGTCAGAATGTTATTCCTACAGAAAAGCTGAGCAGGTTGTCGCTGCGCTTTGCTTTGAACTTTTTGCCGCTCTTTGTGGATATTATGCCCCGGGTGTTGTTGTTCAGTCCCACGTCGTAGGTAAAGTCGAAACATACTCTTGATATTTTCACGCCGAGACCTACTTTCCAATAAAACAAGGTGGGCCTTATCTGTTCACAGAGGTCGTTGTTGCGGAAGTGATTGAACTCCTGCTTGTCGTGGGCCGTGAATACGAATTTTACATTGGGGCCGGTGAAGGCGCTCATTGCATAGTGCCCCGATTGCAGGAATTCGTAACCGAAGAGCAGCGGTACTTGTATGCAGTATGTGGTGAGCTTGTATTCGGGGGTGTTTGCGGGTGTCTGTTGCAGTGCCTCTTCGGGGCGCAGGTCGTTGAACTCGAAGTAGTGGCGCGATATGCTCATCGTGGCCTCTGTCTGCAGGTAGTATTTCCCCTTGCTCACCCTCACGAAGGGGCTTGCCGAGTATCCTATCTTGTTGCTCTGTATAATGTCCTCGTTGAATTCGTAACCGTCTATCTCAAAGTCGGTCTCGTTGTAGGTTGCTGCGTGAAAGCCCACCTTAAAGCCGGTGCTGACTTTAATTCTGCTCCCGCTCCTCTCTTGTGGCAACAGGGTTGCGGGAAGCAGCAGTGCAAATGCTATCAACAGGCAACGTGCGTACATCTTCTATCTCTTTTTGGTTGTTTCCTTTTTTACGCTCCAGCCGAATTTGCCTATGAACTCGCCCAGATGGAAATATTTGCCGTGGGTGTATACGAGAGGGTCGGCTGCTGAGAGGTCCCATTCGCCGGTCTCGGGGTTCAGCAGACTGTCGTCGGCCTGTACGTTCACAACCTCGGCTATGAACATATCGTGCGAGCCCAGCGGTATGACCTGTTTTACCCTGCATTCTATGCTCAGCGGCGACTCGGCAATGATGGGTGCTTTTATCTCCTTTGAGGGTGCGTAGGTGAGCCCCGTTTCCTTTGCCTTGTCGTAGTCCTTGCCCGAACGCACACCGCACCAGTCGGTGGCGCGTGCCATTGCTGTGGTGGTGAGGTTTATTACAAATTCCTGATTCTTGCTTATGATGGGGTAGGAGTGGCGCTCGGGACGCACTGATATATAGCACATTGCGGGATTGGTGCATATTGTGCCCACCCACGATACAGTGAACATATTGTATTCGTCGGGTGTGCTGCCGCAACTGATGAGTACTGCGGGCAAAGGGTATATCATTGTTCCGGGTTTCCAATGGAGTTTCATAGGGCGTCGGTTGGTCTGTTCGTTTAAAACAATCTGGTTGAAAAGTGGTTTATGGTAGGCTGTCCGATAATCTGCTGCAACATTCGTTGCGGGATTGTCCTTGCGTTACAGCGTATGAAAATCCTTCTTTATTATAGCAGCTCAATGTCTTTCACACTCTTCTCTTTTTCGCAGTAGTGGCATTTGAGTATGCCTTTCTCGCAGTTGACAAGATGGAAGATAGTGCCTGTAGGCTCGTTGTTGGTAATGCAGTTGGGGTTGCTGCATTTTACAATGTTGTGCAGCGTTTCGGGCATTTTCACTTCGCGTTTCTCCACTACCTGGTAATTCTGTATTATGTTCAGCACTACACTGGGTGCAACGAGGGAAATCCTGTTCACCTCGTCGTCGGTGAAGTACTTGTCGGCTACCTTGATTATGCCTTTCTTGCCCAGTTTCTTGCTCTCGAGGTTGTTGCCTATTGTGACGTTGGTGCTCATAGAGGATATGTTGAGCAGGTTTACCACTTCGAACAGCTTGTTGGCGGGAATGTGGTCTATCACAGTGCCGTTGCATAGTGCCGACACCTGCAGTTCTTTTTTATTCTGGTTCATACTTCTTCTGTTTTTTTAGATGTTTATACCAAGTACGTCGCAAATGAGCGCCTCGCGCACGTATAGTCCATTCTGCGCCTGCTGAAAGTAGTATGCTTTGGGGTTGTCGTCCACGTCGTAGGCAATTTCGGTGACGCGGGGCAGGGGATGGAGTATGCGCAGGTTCTCCTTGCTGCCTGCGAGCATCGCGTTTGTCAGGCGGTAGCAGTTCTTCACCTTTTCGTATTCCATAAGGTCGCTGAAGCGTTCGCGCTGCACTCGGGTCATATATATAATGTCTGCCGTAGATATTACGTCCTCGTTGAACTCGGTTGTCTCGGTGAACGGTATGTCGTTCTTTCGGCAGAACTCGCGGTACTCCTCGGGCATATGCAGCTCCTCGGGGGCGATAAAATGGAATGTGGGCTTGAAGTGGCGCATTGCGTGAAGCAGCGAGTGTACGGTGCGTCCGTACTTGAGGTCGCCCACAAGATGAATGTGCAGGTTCTCAAGCGTGCCTTGTGTCTTTTGTATCGAGTACAGGTCGAGCATCGTCTGCGAGGGGTGCTGGTTGGCTCCGTCGCCTGCGTTTATCACGGGTACAGGTGAAATTTCGCTGGCATAGCGTGCTGCACCTTCGAGACGGTGGCGCATCACAATTACATCGGCATAGTTGGATACCATCATTATGGTGTCCTTCAGTGTCTCTCCCTTGCTTGCCGAGCTTGTTGCTGCATCGCTGAAGCCGATGACGCGTGCGCCCAGACGCATTGCTGCAGTCTCGAAGCTGAGACGTGTGCGTGTAGAGGGTTCAAAGAACAGTGAGCCTACAACCATTCCCGACAGAATGTCGCGGTTGGGGCACTCTTCGAATTTCCTTGCCGTGTCGAGCAGTGAGAGTATCTTTTCGCGCGACAAATCGTTGATTGATACTAAACTTCTTTTTTCCATATTATCGGATTTTTTTGTGTTGTACGTGGTAATTTCCCGTAAAGATAGACAATAGTTGCGAAATAACGAGCGTTCGGTGTATAATTTGTGCTATTTTTTTATTATTGGAACGTAATTGGAATTTTATTCTTATATTTGCAAAATATAACCTGAAATTTAGCACGACACTATGATAAAGAAAATAATGGTAGCCGTATGGACGTTGTTCCTGCTTGGTATGTTGGGAGCGGTGCTCTTCTTTACGGCAATAGCCAATGGCTGGATAGGGTATATGCCCCAAATGTCTGAGCTCGAGAATCCCTCGTACAAGTTTGCATCGCAGGTAATCTCGTCCGACGGCAAGGTGCTCGGCACCTGGTCCTACAGCAAGGAGAACCGCACGTATGTGGAGTATAAGGATATTTCACCTAATTTAATTAAAGCCCTCATTGCAACCGAGGACGAGCGTTTCGCCAAGCATTCGGGAATAGACGGAAGGGCATTGATGCGTGCGGTTGTAAAGCGCGGACTCTTGCGCAATGAGAGTGCCGGAGGAGGAAGTACACTGACGCAGCAGCTTGCAAAATTGCTCTACACACAAGTTGTTGCGGCAAACGAGATGGAGCGTATTATGCAAAAGCCCATCGAGTGGGTGATTGCCGTGCAGTTGGAGAGATACTATACTAAGGAAGAGATAGTGACAATGTATCTGAACAAATACGACTTCGGATACAATGCGGTGGGAATACACAGTGCGGCACGTGTCTATTTCGGAAAGACCCCCAAGGAACTTAATGTTCAAGAGGCTGCAATGCTTGTGGGAATGTGCAAGAACTCGTCGTTGTACAACCCCCGCCGCCGTCCCGAGAAGACAAAACAGCGCAGAAATGTTGTTTTTGGACAGATGGCAAAAGTAGGTTATATAACAAAGGCCGAGGCTGATAGTCTTTCGCAGACCGAGATGAAGCTCAACTTCCACTCGGCCGACCATAATGCTGGTCTTGCTCCTTATTTTCGTGAATATCTGCGTGTTATGATGGTTGCAAAGAAGCCCGAGAAAAAGAACTACCGTGGCTGGCAGATGCAGCAGTATTACGAGGATTCTATCGATTGGGCCAACAATCCCCTCTATGGCTGGTGCAGCAAGAATAAAAAGCCCGACGGCAGCAACTACAACATTTATACCGACGGACTCAAGATTTACACCACTATAGACTCGCGTATGCAGCGCTACCTCGAGGAGGCTGTAGACGAGCACGTTGCCCAATATATGCAGCCGAGGTTCTTCAAGGCAAAGAAAGGCAAGAGGACTGCTCCCTTTACCGATGACCTTACTGTAGAGGAGGTGAATGCCATTATGGACAGGGCAATGCGCAACAGCGACCGTTACCGCATAATGAAAAAGAACGGCGCAACCGACGAGGAGATAAAGCGTGCGTTCAATACCAAGGAGGAGATGCGCGTGTTCAGTTATAAAGGTATGATAGACACGGTGATGACTCCTATGGATTCGCTCAAGTACTACAAGTACTTCCTGCGTACGGGAGTAGTCTCGATGGATCCCTATTCGGGCGAGGTAAAGGCATACGTTGGTGGCCCCAACTACTATAACTTCAAGTACGATATGGCATTTGTGGGTCGACGTCAGGTAGGTTCTACAATAAAGCCTTATCTTTATTCTCTGGCAATGGAGAACGGCTTTACTCCCTGCGACGAGACACGCAACGTGGAGCAGACACTGCTCACCGAGGACGGAAAAATTTGGAGTCCCAAGAATACCTCCAAGGCACGATACGGCGAAATTGTGACCCTCCGCTGGGGATTGGCAAATTCGAACAACTGGATTTCGGCCTATCTTATGAGCAAGCTCAATCCCTATTCGTTCAAGAAACTGTTGCACCAGTATGGCTTGCGCAACAAGGATATTGAGCCTACACCCTCGCTCTGTCTTGGCGTGTGCGATGCGTCGGTGGGCGAGATGGTGAGCGCTTACACGGCTTTTGTGTGCAAGGGTATCCGTACATCTCCACTTTTTGTAACACGCATCGAGGATAATGCGGGTAATACCCTTGCTTCTTTCACTGCCGAAAAGACAGAGGTCATAAGCGAAGAGAGCTCGTACAAGATGATAGAGATGTTGCGTGCCGTTGTCGACGAAGGAACAGGCGGCAGAATAAGACGCGTATATAACATCACAGCGGATATGGGCGGAAAGACCGGTACAACGCAGAATAATTCCGATGGCTGGTTTATGGGCTTCACACCCTCGTTGGTAACCGGCTGTTGGGTAGGCGGCGAGGAGCGCGATATTCACTTCGACAGAATGAGCGACGGACAGGGTGCTTCTATGGCGCTGCCCATCTGGGGATTATATATGAATAAGGTATATTCCGACAAGACGTTGCCCTATTCTCAGGACGAGAAATTCGACATTCCTGTAGGTTGGGACGCTTGCCGCGGCTATCTTTTCACGACAACCGAAGAGGGCGACACGGTGATGGTTGATACCCCCGCTGTTATAACTCCCGCCACCACTACAACCGAAGGCTTTGACGACCTTTTCCAGTAAAAACTATAAATAAAACAATATAATACTATGAAATTCGTAGGAATAATTCCGGCGCGATACGCATCGACGCGTTTCCCCGGCAAACCCCTTGCAATGCTTGGCGGAAAGACTGTGATACAGCGTGTGTATGAACAGGTTAAGGATTGCTTCGAGGAGGTTTATGTTGCCACAGACGATGAACGCATTGCCGACTGTGTAAGAGGCTTTGGCGGTCAGGTGGTTATGACTTCGGAGTCGTGTAACAATGGCACTGAGCGTAGCCTCGATGCTTATCGCAATTTGGGCATTGAGTGCGATGTGATAGTGAACATACAAGGCGACGAGCCTTTCATACAGCACAGGCAGGTGGAGGCGCTCAAGTCGTGCTTTGACGCTCCCGAGACAGATATTGCCACGCTTGTCAAGCCTTTTGAGAAGGAGGACGGGCTGGAGCGTCTGGAGTGTCCGAATTCTCCCAAGGTGGTGATGAACACCAATGGCTTTGCAATATATTTCAGCCGCTCGGTGATACCTTACCTCCGCGGGGTGGAGAAGGAGCAATGGCTCGAGAAGCATACATTCTACAAGCATCTTGGCATATATGCCTACAAGGTGAGTGTACTCGAGAAGATTACAACCCTTCCCCAGTCGCCAATGGAAAAGGCCGAGTCGCTTGAGCAGCTCCGTTGGCTCGAGAATGGATATAGGATAAGAGTGGGTGTGACCGACATTGAGACTGTCGGCATTGACACTCCCGAGGACCTTGAACGTGCAAAGGAGTTTGCTGCGTCCATCGGTCTGCAGTGGAACGACTAAAGATTGTATAGTATGCCCTTGCCACCGTTGATAAAACCTATGATAATGCCCGACCAGCCTTTGCCGCGTACAATACGGTTGGGCAATGGAGTGTTGCTGCATCTTGTCGAAGGAAGAGCAGAGGAAGCACTGCGCATCGATTTTCTTTTTTCAGGAGGATACGGCGTGCAGCGCTTGCCGTTGCAGGCACTTTTTACCAACAGAATGCTGCGCGAGGGTACTGCCGATTATACCGCGTCCGAAATTTCGCGCAGGCTCGATTACTACGGCGCCTGGCTCGAAGCCTATGTGATGCAAGGGTGCAACAGGCTGACAATGTACTCGTTGGGCAAGCACGTCGAGCCTATGCTCGACCTCTTGGAGTCGATGGTCAAGCGTCCTCTCTTCCCGCAAAAGAACCTCTCTGTTGTACGCAACAGCAATAAGGCATTCTACAAGATAAACAGCAGGAAGGTAGAGACGGTGGCGCAGCGCCATTTTGAGAATATGCTGTGGGGCGAGGCTCACCCCCTCGGACATATTGTATGTGCCGAGGATTACGATGCGATAACACGCGACTCGCTTGTGGAGTACCACAACAGTGTCTATTCAAATTCCCGTTTGGAGATCTTCCTCACGGGGAAATTGGACGACAGGATTGTAGAGGCACTCGACGAGCGCTTCGGAGACGGCGTGTGGGGAGGTCCTTTTGCTCTTCCTGCGGTAGATGCGATGCCTGCTGCTCCAATCTTTGGCCGGCGCAATGTCGCTTTGGACGGAACGCTGCAGAGTGGTGTGAAAGTTGGATTTATGGCACTCGATTCCGACGATGAGGACTATTTCAAGTTCCGCTTCCTCACAGTGCTGCTCGGCGGATATTTCGGCAGCAGGCTGATGAGCAATATACGCGAAGAGAAGGGCTATACCTATCATATCGAAGCAGAGATAGATGCTTACGGAAAGAAAAACGCCTTTATGATAACCACCGAAACGGCCAACGGATATGTCGAACGCTTGCTCGGCGAGGTTAGCTCCGAGATTGAGCTGTTGCGTGACGAGCTGGTGGGCGAGTCCGAGCTTGAACTGGTGCGCAACTACACATTGGGCGAGCTGTGCCGCGAGTATGAGGGTGCGTTCCAAAAGACCGAAGCGTTCATAAGTGTATGGCAGTCGGGACAGCCCTTTTCGGCATTGAACGATTATCTCGAGGCTATACGTACCGTTACGGCAGAGGAGTTGCGCGAACTCGCGCGCAAGTATCTTGTGCAGGAAAGAATGTCTACAGTGGTAGCAGGTATGTGATACGAATGGGACCCGGCGTTGATTTGCCGGGTCCCATTTGTGTATGTAATTTGCAATGTGTATGGCTTTTTCTGTTCTTCTGTGATTTTTTCAAGGTCATATAGGTACTCTTGTATGCAAGGAAACGCGGTAGCGCGTGTCCGGGCAGGACTTTATTTCACTTAATTTCAGAATCGCGATTAAAATAATTCTCTAAATTTTGCCTTTTATCAACTATCTTGTTATCTTTGCTTAATCGTAGTGCTTCGAATTACACTGTTGCGCTGCATAAAAAAAATAAACGCAAATGAACAATAAAAGAATAAAACAG
Organism: Bacteroidaceae bacterium; assembly: GCA_017554605.1. Lineage (GTDB taxonomy): Bacteria > Bacteroidota > Bacteroidia > Bacteroidales > Bacteroidaceae > HGM04593. The sequence continues at coordinate 8,212 of JAFZIA010000056.1, read as the reverse complement.
ACAGTGCTGTTGGCAATGCTGCTGCTGGTTGTGGCGCCAGTGTCGGCGCAGGCGGTTGCAGACAGTGCAAAGATAAAGGTGGTCTATTCCAACGCAATTAAAACCTTTAAGCTCAAGGACGGTTCCACGTATGTCGGTGAGGCAAAAGGCCAGCGCCCTCACGGCAAGGGCAAAAAGGTGTTCCCGAATGGCGACGTCTACGAGGGGCAATTTGTAAAGGGCAAGATGCAGGGCAAGGGCTTGTATCTTTTTGCCGACGGTGAGTCGTACGACGGTGAGTTCCATCAGGACAAACAGCACGGCAATGGCATATACCGTTTCAACGACGGTAGGGTGTACGACGGCAGTTGGAGCAACGACTATCAGCACGGATACGGACAGATGACCTTTCCCAACGGTGATGTGTATATTGGAATGTGGGCCGAAGACCATAGGGAAGGTACTGGCAGCTACTTCTTTGCCGACGGTACATTGTACGTGGGAGAGTGGGGCAAGGATATGCGCAACGGAATGGGAACTTTCATCTGGAGTGACAACAGCAGATACGTGGGGCAGTGGAAGAACGGCCTGCGCAACGGAAAAGGCGCTTATACCTTTGCCAACGGCGACAAGTACAACGGCGAATGGAAAAACGGCGTGCGCGAGGGTCACGGAATATACAATTTTGCCGACGGTGCAATGTATGAGGGAGAATATGTGGCAGGCGAGTGGTGCGGAATGGGCATCTATCGTACCGGGACAGGCTCTGTGTACCGCGGATACTTTGAGAACGGCCTGCGCAACGGAAAAGGAGAGATGTTCTTTGAGAATGGCGCAACATATACCGGCGACTGGAAAGACAATTACCCCGATGGCAAGGGTACTTACACCTGGGCCAATGGCGATGTTTACGAAGGCGACTGGGTAGAAGGTGCAATGCACGGCAAAGGGGTGTTGCGCCTTGTCAATGGGACAAGATACAGCGGCTCGTTCGAGGACGGGCACGAGCACGGAGAGGGCGTTGCTGTCGACTGTGACGGTTTCCGTTACGAGGGCAATTTTACCGAAGGACAGCGCGACGGACATTTCAAAGTGAAGGACAGTGACGGAAAACTCATTCGCGAGTGCGAGTATATAATGGGACAACAGCAAAAATAACCCTTTGTACGGCTGATGCTTGTGAGCAAAGAGCAAGAACTGGAATGAAAGGAATTCAAGTTTGAATGGTGCGGTGCCTTATATCGCATAAAGTCAAAGAAAAATATTGTACAACACAAAAAACAACAGCTATGATTTTAGATTCACTCGACAATCTTAAGGCGTACGCCTCTATAAATCCCCGTTTCCCCAAGGCTATTGAGTTTATTCTCAATACCGACCTCAATGCCCTGCCTTTGGGCCGTAACGAGATATGCGGTGACGAGATATTTGCAAATGTAATGGAGGCACAGCCCCGTACAAAAGAGGAATCACCCATTGAAATTCACCGTAAATACATCGATATTCAGATACCTATTACAGCCGATGAGGTGATGGGCTACATACCCAAGGAGCAGCTCCCCGAGGGCGATTATAAAGAGGAGACCGATGCAGCCCTCTATCCCGTAGGAATGCTTGCTACCGACTACCTTAACGTGACGCGCTCGATGTTCGCAATCTTCTTCCCGCAGGACGGACACGCTCCGGCAATAACCCCTGTCAAACTGAAGAAGGTTATTGTAAAGGTTGCGGTGTAACGCTCTAATAAACAGCTTCTAAGAATTATTAATATAAAATTTACCACTATGCTCAATCTAATTGCACGTGACAGCTATCTTGAGCCTTATACGCTTGAAATAGACGGCCGTTACCGCTATTTCCTGCAAAAGGAGAAGGAATTGACAAAGAACGGCAGGCAGACACTGTCCGACTTTGCGTCGGGTTATCTTTATTTTGGTCTTCACAAAACCGCTACAGGCTGGTGCTTCCGCGAGTGGGCGCCCAATGCAACAAGAATAGTGCTTGTGGGCGACTTTTCCAATTGGGAGGAGCGTCCCGAGTATGAGTTGAAGGCGCTTCCCGGAGGAGTGTGGGAAAGAAAGTTTCCCAAAAAAGCCCTTTCGCACGGACAGCACTACAAGATGAGAGTATATTGGGACGGCGGCTGTGGCGACCGTATTCCCGCCTGGACACGCAGGGTGGTGCAAGATGAAGCAACAAAAATCTTCTGTGCACAGGTGTGGAGTCCCCAGGAGGAGTACACCTTCAAGAATACAAAATACAAGGTAAACAAGAACCCGTTGCTCATATACGAGTGCCACATTGGAATGGCTCAGGAAGAGGAAAAGGTTGGTACATATCGCGAGTTCAAGGATAAAATCCTCCCCCGCGTTGCTGCCGACGGCTACAACTGCATTCAGATAATGGCTATACAGGAGCACCCCTATTATGGCAGCTTCGGTTATCACGTGTCTAACTTCTTTGCCCCTTCGTCGCGCTTCGGAACACCCGAGGAACTCAAGGAACTCATCGATGCAGCCCACGGAATGGGAATTGCTGTGATTATGGATCTTGTACACTCGCACGCGGTGAAGAATGTGGACGAGGGTCTGGGACTGCTCGACGGTAACCCTGCGCAATATTTCCACGATGGCGGGCGCCGTGTACACTCTGCTTGGGATTCGCTCTGCTTCGACTATGGCAAGAACGAGGTGATACACTTCCTGCTCTCCAACTGCAAATATTGGCTCGAAGAGTACAAGTTCGACGGATTCCGCTTCGACGGTGTAACCTCTATGATATATTACAGCCACGGACTGGGCGAGGCATTCTGCGGTTACGGCGACTACTTCAACGGTCATCAGGACGGCGATGCAATATGCTACCTTACACTGGCCAACCGCCTTATCCACCAGGTTAACCCCACTGCAATAACCATTGCCGAGGAGGTGTCGGGAATGCCCGGACTTGCAGCTCCCGTTGAGGACGGCGGCTACGGCTTCGATTACCGAATGGCTATGAATATCCCCGACTATTGGATAAAGATGATTAAGGAGCAGCGCGACGAGGACTGGAAGCCCTCTTCGATCTTCTGGGAACTCACCAACCGCCGTAAGGACGAAATGACAATCTCGTATGCCGAGAGCCACGACCAGGCGCTTGTGGGCGACAAGACCATAATCTTCCGTCTGATAGATGCCGATATGTATTGGCATTTCAAACGCGGTGACGAGACAAGTACCGTTACCCGCGGTATTGCGCTGCACAAGATGATAAGACTCATCACGCTCGCTACCATAAACGGCGGTTACCTCAACTTTATGGGCAATGAGTTCGGACACCCCGAGTGGATAGACTTCCCGCGCGAGGGCAACGGCTGGAGCCACAAGTATGCACGCCGTCAGTGGAGCCTGGTCGACAATCCCGACTACTTCTACACTGTGCTCGGAGAATTCGACAAGGAGATGACAAAGCTCATAGGCGGAGCTAAGAACTTCCAGACACGTCCCGTGAAGGAAATTTGGCACAACGACGGCGACCAGGTGCTTGCGTTCTCGCGCCGCGACTTCATATTCGTGTTCAATTTCAATCCTACACGCTCGTTCACCGACTATGGCCTGCTTGTTCCCGAGGGAGATTACTCAATAGTGATGAGCAGCGACAACGAGAAGTTCGGCGGATACGGTCTTGTCGATGAATCGCAAGTACATTTTACACAATACGACAAACTGCACGCGCGTCGCAAGAAAGGGTGGCTTATGCTCTATCTGCCCTCGCGTACAGCATTGGTACTTAAGAAAAACAGAAAGAAATAGACATTATGAGAGAGCAGCGCGGAGAAAAGCGTTTGCAAAGATGGGTGAACGGGCTGTGTGCCTGTGTGTTTGCTCTCTTTTGCTTTACCTTTGTTGCAGTGTATCAGGCTCCATTGCTCGAAGCATTGTACGATAAGGTTGCAACGGGAAAATTACAATTCAACGGGTATGTGGTAGCTGCAATAGTTACCACATTACTCGTGTTGTTGACGTGGTGGCTCAACAGGCTGGCGCGCTTCCAGCGTGAATGGAGTGCCTTTGCCTATTTGCCCGCCTGTATACTGCTGGCTTATATTACGGACATTGACCGTTCGATATACTCGGGCGGCAGCAGTCCGATGCCTTGGCTGTGGATTTTCATTGCCACCTTTGCGCTGTATGCGCTCATTGCGTTCCTGCTGCAGCGCGTGCTGTTTGCAAAAATCAAGAATCTGCAGATGGAGGGCAGCAGGATAGTGTGGCGCAACCTGTTGCTGTTTGTCATATTTTTCTGCCTGACAGGGTGGCTGACAAACAGCGAAGAGGGCTTCAAGCACGAGGCGGCAGCGTATAGCCGTTATAAACACGGTAATGCCGGTGCTGCCCTGAATGTTGCAAGGCGTTCGCTCGATGCAACGCACGAGCTTACGGCTGCGCGTGCCTTTTATCTTGCCGAATGCGGGCAGATGGGCGACAGGCTCTTCGCTTTCCCGCAATATTATGGTGCCGAAGGCCTGTTGCCGGCAATGCGGCAGACATCGCCCCTCTCTTCGGATACGGTGTATGCAAGATTCGGTCTGCTCCGTAACGAAAAAGAGCCGGCGGTGGACTATCTTCGCCGGGCGGTGGAAAATGATTCTGTTCCTTCGCAGGCGGCTGTCGACTATTATCTGTGTGCATTGTTGCTCGACAAGCGTCTTACGGATTTTGTAGAGGAGCTGCCGCGGTATTACGATGTACGCAGCGGCGAGGAGCTGCCTTTGCATTATAAGGAAGCGCTTATATATTATGTGACTACTATTGACGACTGTGAGATTGATTTTCGGGCAGACAGCCTGCGCTCCGAACTTATTCTTATGGGGTTGCTCAACTGGAATTACGGTCAGGACGTGCCGCAGCACTATAAAGATGCCTTTAAGGATTATGCTCTCAGCTCGGCCGACTTCAGCAATATGCTCGATGTAGATTCGCTCGGCAGGGAGTTTGTGGCAATGCTCGAACTCGAGAAGAAATATCCGCAGTTGCACATACGTTCGAATTTCATAAGAAAGCACTACGGCAACACTTATTGGTGGTATTACACGTATAGCGAGTAGGCTGGTGGACTGTTGCTGAATGGTGCCGCTTTTTAGAATGCAGTCATTGAAGAGCCTCGAAATATGGGTCTTTCATCAAAAAACAGCTCGTTTTCCGATTTTTTTTGATTTTATGTGAAAAAAAGTGCTTAAACACTTGCAGGTATAAAATTTAATCCATATCTTTGCATCGCTTTTCTAAGGAATAGCAGACGTTTAGATGGTGACTATAGTTCAGTCGGTTAGAGCGTCAGATTGTGGTTCTGAATGTCGTGGGTTCGAATCCCACTAGTCACCCAAAGGAGTAGAGTAAAATCTGCTCCTTTTTCTTATTTGTCTTTGTAATATGATTTATGTTTATTAATTTCGCGAACAATAAATGATTTCAATATGAAAGAGGTTGCACAGAGATTGGACGCTATTAGAAGATATATGTCTGCAAACGGGCTCGATGCTTTTATAGTTGTGAGCAGCGATGCACATAGCAGTGAGTATGTAGCTGACAGATGGAAATCGCGCGAGTGGATAAGCGGCTTTGACGGTTCTGCCGGAACAGCGGTGATAACGCAGGATAAGGCGCTTCTGTGGACCGATTCGCGTTATTGGTTGGCGGCGGACAAATGCTTGCAGGGCAGCGGATACGGGCTTATGAAAGATGGTGCTGCCGATACTCCTTCAATAGTATCGTGGCTGTGCGCTAATCTTCGGCCGGGCAGCGTGGTTGGCGTCGACGGCGCAGTATGTTCGGCTCAAGAGGTAAACGGCTGGAAGGCTGCGCTTGCGGAGTGCGGTATAGACATTGATTTTTCTAAAGACCCGTTCGAGGAGTTGTGGAGCAACCGTCCGAGTATCCCCCTCAGCAAAGCCGAGATAATGCCCTTGGAGCTTGCCGGCGAGTCTTCTGCCGATAAACTGCATCGCTTGCGTACAATTTTGCGCGAGGAGGGTGCAAAGGGTATGGTTGTGACTATGCTCGACGAGGTTGCTTGGCTCGCAAACCTGCGTGGCAGTGATGTTGAGTATAACCCGGTGCTCGTGTCGTATATGCTGGTAACCGATGAAAGTGCTACTCTTTTTATCGATGCCCGCAAAGTGAGCGGCGAGGTACGCGAGTATCTCTCATCTCAGGGAATTGCTGTAGATGACTATGAGAATATATGGCAGGCGTTGGATAACTGCGGCAAATACCCCTTGCTGTTGCAGCCTGCAAAATGCAATGCGGCTATTGCCGGCAGGGTGGGCGCAGAAAAGAGTATATACCGCGACTCTCCCGTGGCAATGATGAAGGCTGTAAAGAATGATGCGGAGATAGAAGGCTTTAAGCGTGCTATGCTTGCCGAGGGTATCGCCCTTGCCAACCTGCTCTATTGGCTGAAGCCGGCTGTGGAAAAGGGCGGCGTGACGGAGCTTGATGTTGACCGCAAGCTCGCTGAACTCAGGCGCGAGAATGCCGAATTCCGCGGTCTTAGCTTCGCTACAATTTCGGCATACGGCGAGAATGCTGCCATAGTACATTATGAGCCTACCGAGAATGAAAATAAGCTGTTGCAGCCTCAGGGTTTCCTGTTGCTCGACTGTGGAGGACAGTATGCTTGCGGTACAACGGACATAACCCGTACGATAGCGCTTGGCCCTCTTACCAAGGAGCAAAAAGAGGATTACACACGCGTGCTCCGCGGTCATATTTCGCTTGCAAAGGCAAAATTTCCTAAGGGCGCGAGCGGTACACAGCTCGATGTGCTTGCGCGGCAGTGGTTGTGGCAGGCGGGTGAGAATTATCTGCACGGTACGGGGCACGGTGTCGGCCACTTCCTGAATGTTCACGAGGGTCCTCATCAGATTCGTATGAATTACGTCCCAGCGCCTCTTGTGCCTGGAATGACAGTGACCAACGAGCCCGGATTGTATAAGTCGGGACGTTACGGAATACGTATAGAGAATACAATGCTCGTAACCCCGTATGCAAGTACCGAATTTGGCGATTTTTGCGCGTTGCAGCCTCTTACAATATGCCCGATAGACAAAACTCCCATTATCCCCGAATTGCTTGGAATGGACGGCATAGAGTATCTCAACAGTTATCACGCTTGGGTGTTCGAACAGTTGTCGCCCTATTTCGAAGGTGAGATGTTCGATTTTCTTAAAATGGCTTGTGCGCCATTGTAGCAGATGCGTAATATATATATACTATTGCTTATATTCTCCCTCTCTGCTTGTTCCGATGCTGGCAGGAAGGGGGAATATGAGTTTATAGCGCACGCAGGCGGTGCAATTGACGGCTGTGTCTATACTAATTCTTACGAGGCGTTTGAGAGGGCGGTGGAGAGCGGTTACCGCTTTGTGGAATTCGATTTTATCTTTACTGCAGACAGTGTTCTTGTGGCAGCCCATTCGTGGGAGAAATTCAATGAAATGAGCGGATATTCCCATTTGCGTGATACAGCCCCTGTGCTCTCGGAGTTCATTTCGCGCCGCATTCATTCAAGATACACTCCTCTTACGGCATCTGACGTTCAGGAACTCTTCCTTGCTAACGATTCCCTTTATCTTGTGGTTGACAAGATGTCCGATGCGAAAGTGCTTGGCGAATATTTTCCGCGAATAAAAGGGCGTATGATTGTAGAGGCATTCAGTTACGACGATTATGTCTCGTTGCTTGACAGGGGATATTATAGAGTTTTGTATTCTTGTATGGCACAAGATGTTACAAGCTCTTTGTTGAAGCATTTTGTGTTGCATCGCCTCTTTTCCGGTCCTCGAATTGAATGGATTACACTGCATACGTCGGCATTCGAGAAGCTGCCTTTTAAGATTATAGACGCGCTTTTCGATTATAAGGCGGCTCTTTTTACGGTGAACGATACTCTTCTTGAAATTCCCGAGGGGTACAGGAATAAGGTATATATGATTTATACCGATAGTGTGAAGCCGTAAAAAAAGAGATTGGCTAAACTTTTGTTGTTGCGCTTCTCCTGAAAATCACTCAGTAGAAAAAAGGTGTGGGTAATTTGCTTATATTAATGGAGCGCCATATGATTTTATCTGTTTAAGCAGGTGATTTTCAGACCAACTGCACGCCGAAAAGAAATTCAGGTTGCGGGTAGGCTGTTTTAAGGAAACAGTGCGAGAGAAAGCTTGTGCAAGCGAATGGGTGAATGCTTGCAT
>JAFZIA010000007.1 GCA_017554605.1 Bacteroidaceae bacterium | reverse complement strand
CGGTCCTCACACTATTTCCTTAAAACCGCCTACCCGCAATTGAATTTCTTTTCGGCGTGCAGTTGGTCTGAAAATTACCTGCTTAAACAGATAAAATTATATGGTGTTCCATTGATATAAGCAAATTACCCACACCTTTTTTCTACTGAGCCCACATAAGTAGTCCACAGGCATTACTGGTGCGCAATGTTGCTCAGCAGATAAGAGATATTGGACATAAACAACTTTACAGAGATTGCAAGAAGAACCACACCAAAGAATTTCTTCATAAAATAAAGCCCTCCCGCACCCAGGAACTTGTGCAATTTGGTAGTAAACTTAAGAATAGTGAACACTACAGCAGCATTGAGGATAAGTCCCAAAAAGATATTAAGCGTAGCATACTCGGCCTTGAGCGAGAGCAGCGTTGTGAACGAACCCGGACCCGCCAGCAGCGGGAACACCACCGGAAGATAGGTCGCATCGACACTGTGCAGGCCCATATCCTTGAAAATCTCCACACCAAGCACCATCTCAAGCGCCATTAAGAACAGAATTAGAGCACCTGCCACAGCAAACGAATTTATATCCACGCCAAAGAGCCCAAGCAACACATCGCCAAGATAAAAGAACACTATCATCAGCGAAAAAGAATAAAAGACCGCCTTACCCGAATCTATTTTTTTCCCACTATCCCTTATACCTATAATAATAGGCATAGTACCCACAGGGTCGATAATCGCGAACAACACCATAAAGGCACTCAAGAAGTGCATCAAATTAAAATCGGAAAACCACTCCATAGCTGTAATATTTTTGACAACGCAAAAATAAAGAAAAACCCGAACATAAAAAGCAAAACCCAAAGAAATAAGAGAACCAGAAGATTAAAAATCTCAAATAAAAATTGCAAAAGCGTGAATTTGTAAATATATTTGTAAAAAAATATACGAGTTCTTGCAAAAACACAAATAAACAGAAAAGTATGAGAAAGACCGGTCGCAACCTTTTGCTGGCAGCAATATGCACCCTTGCCGCGCTGTTCCCCTGCAGCCTCGGCGCACGCAACAGCAACGCATCACCCGAAGCGCAGGCGCAGAAGAAGGAGAGCAAGAAAAGCACCATAAGGACAGAGCCCCTCTTTGGCGAGAAACTGAAGAAAGTGGAAGTAAAGAGCGACAAGCTCAAAGGCGCCTGCTTCTACCTCGTCAGCGGACACGGCGGCCCCGACCCCGGCGCAGTGAACAGATACAACGGACACGAGCTGCACGAGGACGAGTATGCCTACGACGTAACACTGCGCCTTGCCCGCAGGCTGATGGAGGAAGGCGCCGAGGTACGCATCATAATACAGGACAAGAACGACGGCATACGCAACGCCACCTACCTCAAGAACAGCAAGGGCGAGACCTGTATGGGAACGGCAATCCCCCTAAACCACCAGGCACGGCTGCGCCAGCGCACCAACAAGATAAACGCACTCTACGCAAAAGACAAGAACCGTTTCAAATACATACGCGCAATATTCATTCACGTCGACAGCCGCAGCACAGGCACAAACATCGACGTACACTTCTACCACGCAAAGAACAGCAAGAACGGCAAGAAGACAGCAACCGCAATACGCGATATGTTCGCGGCAAAATACCGCAAGCACAACCCCAAGCGCGGATACAACGGTACGGTGAGCGTCCACCCCAAAGGGCTGTACGTGGTAAACTACACCCACCCCGCATCGGTACTCATAGAGCTTGCCAACATACGCAACAACCGCGACCTCAAGCGCATAATCCTCGAGGACAACCGCCAGGCAATGGCCAATTGGATGAGCGAAGCATTCATAAAGGACTACCAGGGCAAGAAATGAGGCTTCCTTGGAGACATTCCCTTAGCAATAAGGCAACAGCGCAACGGCACGCATACGAATACAGTACACAAACAGCACAAGGACGCACCTTTTTTCACGGTGCGTCCTCTTTTTTTTTCAAAAAAACATACAGCAAAAAGCCGATATTCAGGAAAAAAGTTGTACCTTTGCAGCCGAATTCTATCAATATAATGTCTAATTCATTAAAATTAAACAAATTATGAGTAATGTATTAACCGGTACACCCGATTTCAATTGGGAAGAGTACGCAAATGGCCAGAACATCTCAGGTCTCACACACGAGGAGCTTGAGCAGAGTTACAATGGCACACTCAACAAGGTATCAAGCCGCGAGGTGGTTATTGGTACTGTAATCGGCATCAACAAGCGCGAAGTTATTGTTGACATCAACTACAAGCAGGATGCCATTATCCCCATCAGCGAGTTCCGTTACAACCCCGAGCTCAAAGTTGGCGATCAGGTAGAGGTTTATATCGAGAACCTCGAGGACAAGAAAGGCCAGTTGAACCTTTCACACAAAAAGGCACGTGCAAGCCGCTCTTGGGAGCTTGTCAACGAGGCTATGGAGAATCAGACTGTTGTTCGCGGTTACATCAAGTGCCGCACAAAGGGTGGTATGATTGTAGACGTATTTGGTATCGAGGCATTCTTGCCCGGTTCACAGATCGACGTTAAGCCCATTCGCGACTACGATGCATACGTAGGTCAGACTGAGGACTTCAAGATTGTTAAGATCAACCAGGAATTCAGAAACGTCGTCGTTTCTCACAAGGCTCTCATCGAGGCTGAGCTCGAGGAGCAGAAGAAGAAGATTATCAGCACATTGGAGAAGGGTCAGGTACTCGAGGGTACTGTCAAGAACATCACCTCTTACGGTGTATTCATCGACCTCGGCGGTGTTGACGGTCTTATCCACATCACAGACCTCTCTTGGGGTCGCGTAAGCGAGCCCAGCGAGATCGTTTCACTCGACCAGAAGATCAACGTGGTTATCCTTGACTTCGACGACGAGAAGAAGCGTATCGCTCTCGGTCTGAAGCAGCTTACTCCCCACCCCTGGGACGCTATCGACCCCAACCTCAAAGTTGGCGACATCGTTAAGGGTAAGGTAGTTGTTATGGCCGACTACGGTGCATTCATCGAGATTGCTCCCGGCGTAGAGGGTCTTATCCACGTATCGGAGATGTCTTGGAACCAGCACCTGCGTTCGGCTCAGGACTTTATGAAGGTAGGCGACGAGGTAGAGGCAGTTATCCTTACACTCGACCGCGAGGAGCGCAAGATGTCTCTCGGCATCAAGCAGCTCAAGGAGGATCCCTGGACAAACATCGAGGAGAAGTATCCCGTTGGTTCTAAGCACAATGCAAAGGTTCGCAACTTCACCAACTTCGGTATCTTCGTTGAGATTGAGGAGGGTGTAGACGGTCTTATCCACATCAGCGACCTCTCTTGGACAAAGAAGATCAAGCACCCCTCTGAGTTCACACAGATTGGTGAGACTATCGATGTTCAGGTTCTTGAGATAGACAAGGAGAACCGCCGTTTGAGCCTTGGCCACAAGCAGCTCGAGGAGAACCCCTGGGACGTATTCGAGACAGTATTCACCGTTGGTTCAATCCACGAGGGTGTAATCACCGAGCTCATCGACAAGGGCGCAGTTGTATCATTGCCCTACAGCGTAGAGGGTTTTGCAACTCCCAAGCACCTTGTTAAGGAGGACGGCACACAGGCTCAGGCCAACGAGAAGCTCGAGTTCAAGGTAATCGAGTTCAACAAGGAAGGCAAGAGAATTATCCTTTCTCACAGCCGCATCTTCGAGGATGTTGCCAAGGAAGAGGAGAAGGCCGAGAAGAAGGCAGCCGCAGCAGCACGCAAGGTAAAGAAGACCGTTGAGGAGACACCTGCTATCCAGAATCAGGCAGCATCTACCACACTCGGTGACATCGACGCACTTGCAGCACTCAAGAGCAAGCTCGAGGGTGGCGAATAATTAGGACATACAAAAAACTAATATCCGCAGGGAGGGTGACAACATTTTGTCGCCCTCCCACTCTTTTATACAATAAAAGGAAAAACCGTTTACCAAGCACACTCGCCCTTTGCGGTTCAGTAGAAATTTACTTTGGACAATAATTCTTTCAACCAACTTATCGGCGTTATTTTGTGGCTGTTTCCTCATTGTAATCTTTTATTTGCCCTACTTTTTTCCTACCGAGCACCATTCAATCAAAATTAAAGCAACTGCTTAATCCCAAGCACATTGCATTCACTTGCATATAAGAACAAAATAAGCTATCTTCGCAAAAAATACAATATATATGCACCTGAGTGAAAACACCATACTACAAGGCGGAAAATACCGCATTATCCGTACCCTGGGACAGGGAGGCTTTGGAATAACCTACCTTGCGCTGCAAACCGGGCTCGACAGGGAAATAGTTGTAAAAGAGTTCTTTATGAAAGACTATTGCGACCGCGACAAGAACACCCGGCACGTGACATTGGGCACAAAAGGCAGCAGGGAAATGATTGAACGCTACCTCGAGAAATTCGGCAAGGAGGCTCGCAACATTGCAGCCCTCGACCACCCTAACATCGTGCGCATAATGGATATTTTCGAAGAGAACAGCACCGCATATTATGTAATGGAATACCACTCGGGAGGCTCACTCAGCTCCATCATAAAGCAAAAAGGAGCAATGAGCGAAAAAGAAGCACTGAGCCACATTGCACAAGTGGCATCGGCACTCAGATACGTCCACAGCAACCTTATGATGCACTTGGACATCAAGCCCGACAATATACTCCTCAACAAGAGAGGCGAGGCGGTGCTCATAGACTTTGGCATATCCAAGCACTACAACAGCCACGGCAAGGCAACCTCCACCCCAAACACCTCAGGCATAAGCCCAGGATACACCCCTCTTGAGCAGTACGACGAGGGCGGTGTCGGGGAATTTTCCCCTGCCACCGACATATATTCGCTCGGCGCCACACTCTACACACTGCTCACCGGCAAGATACCGCCTCCCGCAATGCAGTTGGTCAACAACCAGACACTTACAAACGAGCTCATAAAGAAAGGCATCAGCAGCCAGGTTATTTCGGCAGTGACAAAATCAATGTCCTTTGCAAAAGAGAACCGCCCGCAGAATATCGACGATTTCTCATCGTTGTTGGACAAGCTCCTCAATGTACCGCAACAGACACAGCCCATAATCAGCATCGGCACCAGCAAGGAGATTATGAGAATGCGCGGCTCTATTATCAAACTCGAAGCAGAGAACAACAACCTGAAATTCGAGAACAGCAGCCTGCGACGGGAGAACCATACATTGCTACAGGAAATAGAATCCCTGAGAGCAAGCATAATGGAACAAAAGGAAACATCTTTTGCCAACAGACAGGAAATCGCAACACTACAACGGCAGCAAGTGATAGACAGCAATACAAATAACAGTCTAAACAGCGAGACTGCTACCCCTCAAGACCTGATTAACGGGAAAGAGGGTACAAATGAAAGCCTTCAAAATGATATGTTTATGAACAATGTCATTGAATTGTCGCCAATAAGCAAAATCAGACAAGAAGAGATGCCGTTAATAACAGAATACCGCAAGGCAGCAGAACAAGGGAAAGCGATAGCACAATACAATCTGGGATATTGCTACGAAAAAGGATTAGGAGTAGTAAAGGACCCGACAGAAGCTGTCAAATGGTACAGGAAAGCAGCGGAGCAAGGAGACACAAAGGCCAAAATGGCACTTCAACGACTGAAGCAGTAACGCGAGGAGTATGAAACCGAAAAAACAGGACTGTGCCACATTGCAGCAGAACAAGGAGACGCGCAAGCCCAGTATTACATAGGAGTCTGCCACTATTTGGGAGAAGGCGTAACAAAAAAAACTTCACAGAAGCTGTCAAATGGTACAAGAAAGCAGCGGAACAAGGACAAGCCGATGCAATAGTCGCACTTAAACGACTGAACAAATAACAGAAAGAGGACTATGGAACTTAAGGAAAATACCATACTCAAGAACGGAGAGTACCGCATAATAAACACATTGGGACAGGGAGGCTTTGGAATAACCTACCTTGCCCAACAAACGAAGCTCCACCGCAACGTCGTTGTAAAGGAGTTCTTCATCAAGAACAACTGCGAGCGCAGCAACGCCACCCAGCGTGTGTCGCTCGGAACAAGCGGCAGCCGCGAACTCATAGAACGCTTTCTTCAGAAATTCCTGAAGGAAGCGAGCCTTATTGCAGCACTCAACCACCCGAACATCGTACGCGTGATAGACATCTTCGAGGAGAACAACACCGCATACTATGCAATGGAATACCACCACAACGGCTCGCTCGGCTCAATCATCGACAGGGAGGGTGCAATGAGCGAACCGACAGCACTGCGCTACATCAGACAAATAGCCTCGGCACTCGATTATGTACACTCGCACAAGATGATGCATCTTGACGTAAAGCCCGACAATATACTCATAAACAACTGGGGCAAGGCAGTACTCATAGACTTTGGACTATCCAAGCGGTACAAGAACGACGGCAAGGCATCGAGCACAACCCCTGTAGGCATCAGCCACGGCTACGCCCCGCTGGAGCAGTACGACGACGGCTGCGCCAAGACATTTGCACCAACAATGGATATATATGCATTGGGAGCGACACTCTACACACTGCTCACAGGCGAAGTGCCTCCTCCCGCAAGCATCATCTTCTCATACGGACTGCCCGAACTCCCCGAAACAGTATCCGGCACCACCCGCCTGGCCATTGAAAGGGCAATGTCACCCAAGCCGACGGACCGCCCGCAGAGCATCGGACAGTTCCTGTCGTTGCTCGATGTACCCGGCCGTCCACGCGCAACGGAGCCGATGAAAAAAGCCTCACGTGCAACAGAACCGATGATTAACCGCGGTGGCGCTGCTCGACCCGCGCAACCAATAAGCAGCGGAAATGCGCCCAAACCAGAGCGACACAGCCCCCACCAAAAAAAACCTTTCAATTGGAATATCCCGGCAGGCATTGTAGCCGCAATATTGTGTATGGTTTTTGCCGGTGCAGGGATAAACAGATGCAACGGCAACAGTGTAGGACAACAGCTCCCGGCAACAGTAAACGTGGAGCAGGAAACAAACGACTACACCGCAACAGCAGAAAAAAAGGCAACCCAACAGCGCAACAGCTATTCTGCAGCCAACCTTTCGGGCGAACTGTACGTTACAACCACCCCCACAGGGGCGGCTGTAACCGTCAACGGCAAGCGCATTGGCACTACACCCATAGAAGCATACAAGCTGAATGAAGGCTGCTACACGGTAAAAATTGCAAAAGATGGCTACATCACATATACAAAGAGCATAACAATATCCGATGCCCCCGTCATAATAAACGAAGCACTCACAGCGAAGCCCACCGAACAGAAAGCAGCAAGCAAGCCATCTGCTGTAGACGCTGCAAAATACTACAACGACGGAGTAAAAGCATATAATGCAAAGAATTACACCGAGGCCGCAAGACTGTACCGCATTGCAGCGGAACAAGGCCACGCCGATGCGCAAAACAATCTGGGCTACTGCAACGAAAAACAATTAGGCGTAGCAAAAGACCTCACAGAAGCCGTAAAATGGTACAGGAAAGCGGCCGAACAAGGACAAGCAGACGCACAGTGCAATTTAGCTTACTGCTACGAAACAGCCATAGGAGTCGCCAAAGACTTCACCGAGGCAGCCAAGTGGTACCGGAAAGCAGCAGAAAGAGGATATGCGCGGGGACAATATTATCTGGGTTGCTGTTACGAGAAAGGATTAGGAGTGGCAAAAAACCACTCAGAGGCAACCTATTGGTACAGAAAAGCGGCAGAACAGGGACACGTGCAAGCACAGCACAATCTGGGATATTGCTACGAAAAAGGATTAGGAGTAGCGAGAAACCCGTCGGAGGCTGTCAAATGGTACCGGAAAGCAGCAGAGCAAGGACAAGCAGACTCACAGTGCAATCTGGGATATTGCTACGAAAAAGGATTAGGAGTAGAAAAAGACCCGAAAGAAGCCGCCAAATGGTACCGGAAAGCGGCGGAGCAAGGACAAGCAGACGCACAGTGCAATTTGGGATATTGCTACGAAAAAGGATTAGGAGTAGAAAAAGACCCGAAAGAAGCGGTCAAATGGTACCGGAAATCGGCAGAACAAGGATTTGCGCGTGCGCAGTGCAATTTGGGCCTTTGCTACGAATACAAGAAAGGTGTACATAAAGACCTGGCAGAGGCTGTCAAATGGTACAGGAAAGCAGCGGAGCAAGGACAAGTCAATGCACAATATAATTTGGCTCGTTGCTACGAACACAAGAAAGGCGTTCGGAAGGACCTGGCAGAGGCTGTGAAATGGTACAGGAAAGCAGCGGAACAAGGAAACACCGATGCAAAAGCAGCACTTAAACGACTGAACAAATAACAGAAAGAGGACTATGGAACTTAAGGAAAATACCATACTCAAGAACGGAGATTACCGCATAATAAACACATTGGGACAAGGAGGCTTTGGAATAACCTATCTTGCCACTCAGAGAGGACTAGACCGCACCGTAGTAATAAAGGAGTTCTTTATGAGTGACTATTGCGCTCGTGAGCGCGACACCTTGCGTGTTACATTCGGTACAGACAGCAGCCGCGAAATGATAGAACGCTTCCGCGAGAAGTTCGTGAAGGAGGCACGCAATATTGCCGCATTCGACCACCCGAACATTGTGCGTGTGATAGATGTCTTTGAGGAGAACAACACCGCATATTATGTGATGGAGTACCACAGCGCGGGCTCTCTTGGTTCGCTTGTGGATAATCGTGACGCTCTGAACGAAGATGATGCGCTATATTATATCCGTCAGGTAGCATCGGCGCTCAAATATGTGCATTCTCGCAAAATGATGCACCTCGACATTAAGCCCGACAATATACTCGTGAACAGCAGTGGCGAGGCCGTGCTCATAGATTTTGGACTCTCCAAGCGTTACGACGAAAAGGGTAAGGCAACCTCTACCACTCCCATTGGAATAAGTCACGG
>JAFZIA010000055.1 GCA_017554605.1 Bacteroidaceae bacterium | reverse complement strand
CAAAGGGAACTTGCGACAATTTCTTTTGTGCAAGGTTTTTTGTTTCTTTTTTTCGCAAAAAAAGAAAGCAGAAGAAAATACTACAACGAGAGAATAGCCGAAAAATAACACCGGGAAGGTGGTTGAAAGAATTGTTATCCACACTAAATTTCTACTGAGCCCTTAAAAGTTGTCCGCACTAAACTCCTGTTGTTCATATAATAAAGCATCAGCCGACTTTCGTTTCACAAACGAAAGTCGGCTGATTTATAATCGAATGCAAATTATTCCGCTGCGCGGTATTTGCCTTCTTCCTTGTCGTCGAGCATACTCAGGTACGACTGGTAGCGCGAGGGGGCTATGCGTCCCTCCTCCAGCGCCTCGAGTACTGCGCAGCCGGGTTCGTGGGTGTGTGTGCAATTGCCGTATTTGCAGCCTGCCGATAGCTCGAAGAACTCCACAAAGTAGTGGGCAATCTCCTCGCTCTCCATAGAATATGTGCCGAATCCTTTTACTCCCGGGGTGTCTACAATGTAGCTGCCGGGCATCAGCTCGAACATCTCGGAGTATGTGGTGGTGTGCATACCCGTGTCGTGTATGCGCGATATTTCGCCCACCTTCACTGCCGTGTCGGGTGAGATGGCGTTTATAATGCTCGATTTTCCCACGCCCGAGTTTCCTGCAAGCAGCGAGACTTTTCCTTGCATTGTCTCCTTTACGGCCTCTATGCCTTTGCCCTCGGTTGCCGATATGCGCAGACAGGGGTAGCCGATGCTTTTGTAGACGGCCTCAAGATAGTCGAGTTCCTCGTTGTCGGCGTCGTTGTACAGGTCGGTCTTGTTGAATACGATGACAACGGGCACTCTGTACGCCTCGGCCGAGGCTATGAAGCGGTCGATGAAGGTGGTGGAGGTTACGGGGTGGTTTATTGTCACCACCAGCAGGCACTGGTCGATGTTGGCTGCAAGAATGTGCGACTGCTTCGAGAGGTTCGATGCTTTGCGCACAATGTAGTTGCGGCGGGGTTCAATATCGACAATGTATGCCGTGCCGTCGTCGCGGACGTCTATCTTTACATAGTCGCCCACTGCCACTGGGTTGGTGCTCTTTATTCCTTTTAACCTGAAATTGCCCTTTATCCTGCACTCTGTGATGCCGTCGGCGGTGCGCACCGAATATATGCTGCCGGCACTCTTGACTACTACGCCCTGCACGTTATACGGTCATAATTTCTTTTTCCTTGGCAGCGAAATGCTCCTCGGCCTTCTTGATGTACTTGTCGTGTATCTTCTGCAGTTTCTCCTCGCCGTCCTTTGCTACGTCCTCGGGGGTACCGTCCTTTATTGACTTCTTGAGCTGGTCGATAGCATCGCGGCGTGCGTTGCGGATACTTATCTTGGCTGTCTCGAGCTCGTGTGAGCACTGCTTTACAAGCTGCTGGCGGCGCTCGCCGGTGAGAGGGGGAATGGCAATAATGATGACCTCGCCGTTGTTTGCGGGCATAATGCCTACGGGAGAGTCGATGATGGCCTTTTCAATAGCGCTGAACATATTCTTGTCCCAGGGCTTGATGTTGATTGTACGAAGGTCGGGGGTGGTGATTGTGGCTACGTTGTTCAAGGGAACCTCAGAACCGTAGGAACTTACGCGTACGCAGTCGAGCAGGTGGGGGTTGGCCTTTCCTGCGCGTATGTGTGAATACTCTTCCTCGAGGTGCATTATGGCGAGGTCCATCATCTCTTCGGCCTCATTGAGGCAAGCTTTTACGTCTAACATAGTATAATACGTTGTTTAATTTTGTTATATAATCGGTTTAATGTGTACGGTATCCAGTGGCCGCATATTGTATGCTTCCTGCGCGGTGCGAGTGCTCGTACCGTGCCTTTTTACAAAAATATAGATAAAGAATGAAGTATGCTATATTTTATGTGAATTTAACAAATAAATATTTTCTTTGTATTCAAATTTTCTTACATTTGCCGTTAAGGAGCAACTAATTCCGCTCGCCGGTTGTTTAATTATGTACAAAAGACAAGGAGGTAGATATGAACGCTAAAGTAGTGCAGAATCATTTGGTTAAGGTGTTTAACGGGAATTTGTGGCAGGCGGAGCTTGTACAAGGGCTGCTCGAGGCCAATAACATTGCCTGTATGTTGAAGAATGATACTCTCTCGGCTGTCACTTCGCTCTATACGTCGATTGGAGGCGAGGTGTGGGTGCTTGTGAACGATTGCGACGAGGAGGCAGCCCTGGCTCTTATCGGGGAGAATGTCCTGGAGTCAAATCCTTTCAATTAGTCTTTCGTGCGCGGAACTGGCGCGGGGCTGATGCAAATAAAAAAGAGACCAAAATTTGGTCTCTTTTTTATTTGCATTGGATTCTGCTTAGCCCTTGATCTCTTTGATACGAGCCTTTTTACCGGTGAGGGCACGCAGATAGTAAAGCTTAGCGCGACGAACACGACCTCTCTTGTTTACAGTGATGCTGTCGATAGAGGGTGAGTTCAAGGGGAAGATACGCTCAACGCCTACAGTACCTGACATCTTGCGTACGGTGAAACGCTTCTCGTTACCGTGGCCACAGATTTTGATAACTACACCGCGGTACAACTGGATACGCTCCTTTGTTCCCTCGATAATCTTGTATGCTACTGTGATTGTATCACCAGGGGTGAACTCCATCTCGCGGTTTACGTCAGTAGCAAATGCTTCTTTTGCAATTTTAATTAAATCCATTTTTGTGATTTTTTAAATTGTGATTTTCTCCTACGCAACATATCAAGTAACTCTTCCTTGACAGCGATTACGCCGGAAGCGGGTGCAAAGATAAGACTTTTTTTGTTAACTGTCTCAAAAACGGCGAATTATTTTTTCTGTTATCTGTTTTTTGTGTATTTTCTTATGTGTATCTGTAGTTAAATACTATCGCTGGAGTTTTTTTGTACTTACGGCTTTGTGGAACTCTTTATTATTTATAATAAGGTCTTGTGTGGTAGGAGGGTGGGTCAACATCTAAATTGTTACTTTGTTTAATGAGTCGAATTCGACTAATACTTTTATAAATAAAGTTAAAAAAGATTGAATGTTAACATTTTATTCTTACCTTAGCGCTCAATTTGGTAAATCCGATTATAAACTTAAAAATCAACGAATATGAAAAAACTTTTTTTGGCAGCGGTGCTCTCGGTTTTTGCAGCATCGGGCTTTGCACAGTCGGCAGGTTATAAAATCGATGTAAAGGTAAGCAATGCGTCGCTCGACGGCAAGGATATTTATCTGTTGCACGAGTCAAATTGTCTGGATACCGTAAAGGTCGAGAATGCGGCTTTCTCGTTTGCATCGGACAAAAATTTGGAGAATCCTCTTATTCTTACAATGAGATATGGTCGTATGAGCACTAATGTATTGGTTGACAACGGTGCAGTGGTAGCCGTTACATTGGGCGACGAGACTGTATGGGCCGACAATGGCGGTATCAACGAGAAGATGATGAATGTTATTAACGGCATCAATGCACAGGC
Organism: Bacteroidaceae bacterium; assembly: GCA_017554605.1. Taxonomy (GTDB): domain Bacteria; phylum Bacteroidota; class Bacteroidia; order Bacteroidales; family Bacteroidaceae; genus HGM04593. The sequence continues at coordinate 7,677 of JAFZIA010000055.1, read as the reverse complement.
TTCCGAGATGCGCAACGCTTACAATGCCCTTATGCAGCAGGGTGCAAGCAAGGATAGCATACAGAGCTATCTTGCAGCCGCACAGAATGAAATAAATACAAGCATCGAAAATGCAATCATCGAGAACAAGGACAATATTCTCGGTGCTTATCTTCTTTCAATGACTGCTTCTAACTATGATAGTGTTGAGTCTCTCAATGCAAAGGTTGCCGAGGTGAAATATGCCTCTACAATCTCTTCCATCAAGGCCGAGATTGCTGCTCTTGAGAAGGTTGCCCAGACATCGGCAGGTAAGATGTTCGTCGATTTTGACGGCAAGAACCTCGACGGTACAGTGGCTCACTTGAGCGATTATGTAGGTAAGGGCAAATATGTCCTCGTTGATTTCTGGGCATCGTGGTGCGGTCCTTGCCGTCGCGAGATACCCAATCTTGTAGAGCTTCAGAATACATACGGCGGCGACAAGTTTGTTGTTCTTGGCGTGAACGTGTGGGACAAGGAGTCTGAGTTCAAGAAGGCGCTTGAGAGCGAGGGCATCAACTATCCCCAGTTGTATGCGTCGGACGATACCGAGGCTACACAGTTCTATGGAATCAAGGGTATCCCTCAGATTATCCTCTTTGCGCCCGATGGTACAATAGTTGCACGTGACCTTCGCGGTGACGCAATGAAGAAGCTCGTTGCCGAAAAGATGGGCGAGTGATATATTAGTGGATAGTAGAAAATGAAAGACCGGTGCCAGAGTGATTGGAGTGGGCGCCGGTCTTTTTTTGTCTTGTTTTGTGTCCCTATGAGGTTGTACACAGTCTAAATAAGGGTGCTTTTCTTGCTTTTCGATGAATTTTTAATTTATTTATAAAATTAACTTAATTTATTGAATGACAGAGGTGTATGCGCTCATTTGTGTACTTGTGGAGTATGGCCGCTCCAAGATTTTACATTAATTAAAGAAATTTTTCTTTAATTGTTTTGAGAGTTTAACCAAAAAAATATATCTTTGCATTCGGAAAACTTCGGCAAGTTAGAATGCGGCCGGTTTTTACGGTGCCTCTGCCGATGGGCGGGCGCGGGAGGACGGGACGTTTCTGCAGAGGGGCCAAGGTCTTTCAAAGGAATTGAATAACGATTTTTATTAACCAATAATTTATTTATTAATTATGGCAACAATAGATCTTACCAAGTATGGTATCAACGGCGCTACAGAGGTAGTTTACAACCCTACCTATGAGCAGCTTTTTGCAGAGGAGACAAAGCAGGGTCTCGAGGGTTTTGAGGTTGGTCAGGAGACCGAGCTCGGTGCAGTAAACGTAATGACAGGTGTTTACACCGGTCGTTCTCCCAAGGATAAGTTCATCGTAAAGGACGCAACATCGGAGAACACTGTATGGTGGACATCAGACGAGTATAAAAACGACAACAAGCCCATCACAACAGAGGCTTGGAACGTTCTTAAGGAGATTGCTACTAAGGAGCTTTCTAACAAGAGACTTTTCGTTGTAGACGCATTCTGCGGTGCTAACCCCGCTACACGTCTCAAGGTACGTTTCATTATGGAGGTAGCTTGGCAGGCACACTTCGTTAAGAATATGTTCATTCGTCCCACAGACGAGGAGATTGCAGCATTCGGTGAGCCCGACTTCGTAGTTTACAACGCTTCTAAGGCTACTGTAGCTAACTACGCTGAGCTCGGTCTTAACTCAGAGACAGCTGTTGTATTCAACCTTACATCACGTGAGCAGGTTATCCTCAACACTTGGTACGGTGGTGAGATGAAGAAGGGTATGTTCTCAATGATGAACTACTACCTCCCCCTCCAGGGCATCGCTTCAATGCACTGCTCGGCTAACACCAACGAGAAGGGTGAGACTGCTATCTTCTTCGGTCTTTCTGGTACAGGTAAGACAACTCTTTCTACCGACCCCAAGCGTATGCTTATCGGTGACGACGAGCACGGCTGGGACGACGAGTGCGTCTTCAACTTCGAGGGCGGTTGCTACGCTAAGGTTATCAACCTCGACAAGGAGAGCGAGCCCGATATCTTCAACGCAATCCGTCGCGATGCTCTTCTCGAGAACGTGACTGTTGACGCTGAGGGCAAGATCAACTTCGCCGATAAGAGCGTTACAGAGAATACTCGCGTATCTTACCCCATCCACCACATCAACAACATCGTTAAGCCCGTTTCTAAGGCTCCCGCAGCTAAGAAGGTAATCTTCCTTTCTGCCGATGCATTCGGTGTGCTTCCTCCCGTATCTATCCTCTCTCCCGAGCAGACACAGTACTACTTCCTCAGCGGATTTACTGCTAAGCTCGCAGGTACAGAGCGTGGTATCACAGAGCCCACTCCTACATTCTCGGCTTGCTTCGGTGCTGCATTCTTGAGCTTGCACCCCACAAAGTACGGCGAGGAGCTCGTTAAGAAGATGGAGGCTAACGGCGCTAAGGCATACTTGGTGAACACTGGTTGGAACGGTACTGGCAAGCGTATCTCTATCAAGGATACACGCGGTATCATCGACGCTATCCTCGATGGCTCAATCGATACAGCTCCTACAAAGACAATTCCTTACTTCGACTTTGTAGTTCCCACAGCGCTTCCCGGTGTAGATCCCGCTATCCTCGATCCTCGCGACACTTACGCTGAGGCTTCTGAGTGGGAGGTTAAGGCTAAAGACCTTGCAGGCCGCTTCATCAAGAACTTCGCTAAGTACACAGGCAACGAGGCTGGTAAGGCTCTTGTAGCAGCAGGTCCCCAGCTCTAATAAAGAGTAAGGCAATATGATTATATGCGCAGCGGCTCATTTTCGGGCCGCTGCGCTCATTTTATCACGGTGGCTTGCTGTGTGTGCGGTTTCTTCTGTTGCTTTGCTGTAGCGGTGGGGTAATGGGCGTTTGAGCTTGGCTGTGGGCGGCGTTACTTTCTTGCAATGCCGGCCTTGAAATGCTTTCTTGATGAACTTGGAAAAAATGGCAGCCTTGTGGAGATTTTCCTGAAAATGTGTCGCATTTTCGGAAAAAAGTGCTATCTTTGCAACGCTTAAGAAAAACAGCGTCTAAAAAACGGCACGCGCCTGTGGCGAAATTGGTAGACGCGCCAGACTTAGGATCTGGTGTTTTGCGACGTGTAGGTTCGAGTCCTATCAGGCGCACGATTGGACAAAAGAGGAATTTTACAACAAAAAAATTCCTCTTTTTTTGTTGTAAAATCGACAATGCCGACAGCGGTTGGTCAAACGAAGGACGGGCGAAGCTCGTACCGTTTGGGCCGCGATAAGGCGGCGTTGTCAATTTTCATCACACGCGAGAGGAGATAGGTTTCTCACAAGCGGCATTGAACAACTATTTCAGCAAGTTGGGAGATAGTGATGAACCCATATATAAAAACATAGAGTGTACCATAAGAAAAGGTACACTCTATGTAAAACCCACCACAAGGGGGCGCAAGAAGCAAGGGTAATAAGATTACTCACTATACAAGTAAGCTTTGTTTATATCAGTTGTAAAGTTTTTGTCTGCATCAATATATCCCCAAACGCTATCTTTCAACACTTTAACCCACCCCAATACAACAGGAATGAATATACGTTCATATTCTGCTGGTAATGTGTAACCAGATTTATACACCCCATATTTGCCACTCTTCTTTAGAATAATAAAACCACTGTTCGTTTCTTCGATTGAGTCATATATCGGTTCTATTGTAATTCTTGCAAAATCACCACCATATAAGCATACAACTCCATATTTCCCATCAAGTTCAATCTTTACAATATCCTCAAACCTATTTAATGGTTCAATATTATCATAAATACATGGAAGAACTAAAGAACCATTGTTGTTTGATTGAACAATGCCATATTTACCACCAATAGCGACAATGTAGTTATAACCACAATTAACCTCACATAGTATTTTGTCAAAAAAGGGAGGGACAATATAACAATTCATAAAAAGGTTTATAACTCCCTCTTTACTATTTTCTGAAACCGTGTGTGTAAACTCATTCATTGATTGTACCTCCTCTGCTTCGCTACAAAGTTCGCTATATAATGACAAATACTCATCACTGGTTCTATTATACAATTCAAGGCGAGCGCATTTATTTGAAAGTTCCTCTAATAAATATCTACTCAATAGTTTTACCTACTTATTTCTCATACAATCATTCATTTCATATTTAGCAAAATAATGGCTGCTGAAATTTCAGCAGCCATCGTAATGATTTACAGCAAAACATTATGACCTGTAAAGAATACCACAAGACTGTTGGCTGTATTTAGGGCAGTTTGCCATAGTTACCACATTGGATACTGCGCTGATTTTGAAATTTACTTCCATAATCGTATAATTTAGAATTATAGTAATACTTCTTGGGAGATTACACTTATCCACCTACCGTCAAACTCAAATCGCTATAATTGCGAGTTTTCTCTCTTTTTATCATATTGGCAACATAGTCAGGCATTTCCATCAAAACCTCTTGTATGTTTTTACCATTTAATGGGTCATACCCCTCATTCATCATCTTTTGTGCCAAATTATATCTGACTTTTGCTATATAACAATTATTTTCTGATGCTTTAATTGGAGTACCATGCTCCGAATAGTTATTACCAGCACAAAGATTGCAGTAATTGCAATAATCATACTTGCCACACTCCTCATATTCATTAAGAGTTAACCCTCTCCACCATTTAAGTCCATCACTTTGTGATATAATAGACTTTAAGGAATCTTTTTTCAAGTTACCAAATACAGCATGAAAAGAACAGCAAGGTATCAAATTTCCATCGGGTGTAATACAAAATGAATTATCACCCGCTCCACAAGCATTGCTACTCATCTCCTTTTTTTGGCCTCCATAATTGGGAGCTTCTTTACCTACATACAGTGGTATATTATCATCTCTTAAAACAACTTCAAGTTGTTCGGGAGTCAAACGAAGATAATTACTTACACATCTATCACCATCCACAGAATCTGTCACACTTACCTCATACTGAACGACTGCACCATATTGTTTTGCAATATCAGCAACTTTATAATAATTCTTTATGTTAGGTCGCATTATACAGCATTTCAAGTTCATTGGTACAGACAATGCTGATAATTGCTTAACTACATCTATAGATTTATTCCAAGAACCCTTTACTCTTGTAATATAGTCGTGTTCGTTTTCATCACCACTATAAATAGACATACCAATGATACGTGGATAATAATTGGCGATTTTTTCCACCTTGTTGACAATGCTTTGACCGTTAGTATATATATCAAAGGCTATCTCTTTTTCATACAAATAATCCAATATGTCCCATACAATCTTTTTCGAAAAAGGGTCTCCACCAGTCAAACAAACCTTGACAAGTCCTTCCTCATACAGTTCATCAATAATGCGTTTATAATCATTTATATATAGTTCCTCTCTATCACCTCGATAACTTTTTTCATCATCATTTCGAGTTGCTCCAGGATTATAGCAATGGACACACTTTTCACTGCAATTATATGTTAGTTCAAACATCACACCAGTAATTCCATTTACTTTACTTGTGTATTCCATTTCGGCATTGCTGACAAAAAAAGGCAGTTTCTCTTCTGTTCTTTTAACAGTATTAACAGCATTTGAACATTTATATTCTGCACATTTTTTACGATATTCAGAAGTGAAATTTGCAGTGGGTTCTATTGAGGAAATGATTTTCAACTCATCTAATTGGTTGAGAAAATCAAGTAAATTCTCTTTTGCAAACCCAGTCTTTTCGGATATTTCATCTAATGTGAAACTATTATTTCTTTTTATAGACAGAATAAAACCTATAACGACGGCACTGTACTCCTCAAAAAAATAACTGAACCCCTCTATGAGATTATAATAGATTGCAACTGCTTTATCCTTATTATATCTTCCACAAGTCCATGCTGGACGATAATATATATGCTCTTCCATAGTATATTTTGCTCCTTTAGCTCTATGGTGCAATTATAATGTATCTGTAAACTTGATGGCATAAAAGAAAGCGGAGCTAACATTCTGTACTTCCATCTGACGTAGGACTTCGACTTCCTGTAATAAATGGATTAGTAGAATGACAACTCCGCTCGGAATGTATTTAGATATAAACAAATACAAACCAAGAGAGCGTTCCTCCACATTATTCCGATATTACATTGTGAGTTGTCGAAGTTCACGTCAGCGGAATAAAGCGAAAATGCGCTTTCTAAAATATGTCCGTACACGCTGTTTGCGTGTACGCTACAAATATAGCACATTTTTCTGGAAGAACGCTCTTTATGATAATGAAAAAAATAAAAGAATGATATGCGACAAAAATAATATTAAAATCCTATATATTAAAATTACCATTTGGTCGCCGATAGTAATCAATGTAAATCTGCATTTTTATCAATAATATCTTTTAGATTAGAATAACCCAAAAAGAATGTATCAATACAACCAAATTTAAGGTTGTATTGATACATTCTTATTTTAAGCATTACAGTGAATATTATACACAGGTTTTTGTAGAATATCCTACATTAAATCAATTAATTAGAGTGTGTTTCAAGGAATTAGGGCTACTTTTTACAGGCTTTTATATATTGCTGATTTTACAGTCGAAAAAGTTATGTTCAACCTAAATAAAAACACCCGATTTTGTTTATCAAGCCAGTTTTAGTGAGCTCTAAGTTTAATTTTGCAAATGTTAAAATTCTATGTATCTAAACAAAAACCGTTCTCGGCTGTTTGGTTGATTTTATAATCAATTAAAAAGAGTTATTATGGACGACACGGCGTTTTTGTTCGAGTTAAGCAGAGTGGAAAACAAGTTGATGGGTTATGCGATGTCTCTCACGCAATATTGCGAAGACGATGCACAAGAGTTGTTTCAAGCAACGATCGTACGTGCATATACGAAAAAGGGGCTTTTTACACCTGGTACAAGGTTCGATTTATGGATTGGGCGCATAATGAAGAATGTTTATCTGAATGAGCGTATTACAGCACAACGTAACACAACGTTTGACAAGGAGTTTTCACATACTTACTCCCATCATTTCATCGATTGCTGTTTGGAATTCAGTGAGGTGTGCGCACTTATAAATTGTCTCCCTCACGACATTTCTCTTCCTTTGCGTATGTATGCCGACGGATACAAATATCACGAGATTGCCGATACGCTAGATATTCCTATGAGCAGTGTGAAGAACCGCATTCGCGCAGCGAGGATACATTTAAGAAGGCTTCTCGATGAGTGATATCGGAATTCATAAGCCACTTAACTATCTTACAAAACACATACAAAAAGTAGTAATATAAATGTTAACTCAGTTTGCTGTCATTTTTCGGGCAAGTCCTCAACAACACGTCTGAGCGGAAGCGAACCAACGGTCGCCGCCCGCAGGGGCTAAAGGCAATTTTGCAATTAAACGAGTTAGAAACAAGTTTACTTGGTTATTACAACGAGTGTTAGCAAAATCGATAAAAGTAACGTATCTCTAAAAAAAAGTTTGTGTTATGAGATCCTTACGTCACTACATTTTGTCAAGGTGAGACTTCCGCGTAACTTAAACGATTTATGGGGCAATTCCGATATCATTACCATAATTTATTGAAGCTTGTAACTCTTAAATCCTAGTTGGGGCTGAAATGGGCGAATGAATTTTATAAACGGT
>JAFZIA010000054.1 GCA_017554605.1 Bacteroidaceae bacterium | reverse complement strand
TATTGCAAGCCTTATAATTGCATATTTTTATCGGCAGTCGTTAAAATAGAGGCTTGGAATTAAAATAGAGTATTCGACCGCTGTTATACAGCAGCCGAGCACTCTATTTTTTGCTTATTAGATTTTTATCGGACACCAATAAAATTATATAGTCCTTCCTGGATATTGTTCGAGTGCCTTACCCAAGATAAACACAGCACGTTTAAGGTCGGCCTTATCGAGAGCATAAGCAATACGCACCTCGTTCTTGCCGTGGCCCGCCTCGGAGTAGAATCCCGATGCAGGCGCCATCATAATAGTCTCGCCCTCGTAGTCAAATTCCGACAGACACCATTCGCAGAATTTGTCGCTGTCGTCGATGGGCAGACGCGCAACAGTGTAGAAAGCACCCATAGGGATAGGCGAGTAGACCCCCGGCAATTTATTAAGCTCGTCGATGAGGCAGTTGCGTCGCTCTATATATTTTTCGTAAGTGTTTATTGCATACGAGCGGGGAGCATCGAGCGATGCCTCGGCTGCAATCTGTCCCAAGAGGGGAGGGCTTAGACGTGCCTGGCAGAACTTCATAACCGCCTGACGCAGAGTCTTATTCTTAGTGATGAGTGCCCCAATTCTTATTCCACACTCCGAGTATCTCTTTGATACAGAGTCGATAAGCACTACATTCTCCTCAATTCCCTCGAGGTGGCAAGCCGAAATATATGGCGAACCAGTGTAAATGAATTCGCGGTAAACCTCATCGGAGAACAGGAAGAGGTCGTGTTTTTTTACAAGGTCGCGTATGCGGTTCATCTCGGTTCTTGTGTACAGATAACCTGTGGGGTTGTTGGGGTTGCAGATGAGGATACCGCGTGTGCGCTCATTTATAAGTTCCTCGAAACGCTCCATAGGAGGCAATGCAAACGACTCCTCTATAGTTGAACGTATAGGGCGTATTACCGCGCCAGCCGAAATTGCAAAAGCCATATAGTTGGCGTATGCAGGCTCGGGCACAATAATCTCGTCACCTGGATTCAGACACGACATAAATGCAAAGAGCACAGCCTCGGAGCCACCGGTGGTGACGATAATATCGTCGGCTTTCAGTTTTATTTGATATTGGTCATAATATCCCACAAGTTTCTCGCGCAACGAGAGGAAGCCGTCGCTCGGAGAATATTCGAGTATCTTGCGGTCGATATTTTTTATTGCTTCAATGGCAACCTCGGGCGACTCAAGGTCGGGTTGTCCTATATTCAGATGATATACGTGAATTCCGCGTTCTTTGGCTGCATTAGCATAGGGAGCCAGTTTCCTGATAGGCGACGAAGGCATCAGTATGGCGCGTTCCGATAAGTTTGGCATATTTTAGCTTTCTTTTTAGTTTGTGTTTACAATTTTTTATCAATGTTGCAAATGTACAAAAATATTGTAAGTTTATTGTAATAAGAAAGTTTTTTTTCGACAGTGCTTATTATGTATGTTGCTGTTCAATTTGTCATTTTTTAAGTTATTTGTAGGTCAACAGCGATATTATTACCTAATTTACTCCCCTCTTTCAGAAAACCACTTTTGAATTATAATGAATATTATGTTTAGTAGCTTTTCGGGAATTGTACTCTTCTGCTGGGAATTGAAGGAATATACAAATTATTCAAGGCTATTTTAAGCATCATTCTTGAGCTTTGCCTTGTCGGTACCTTTACCAAATTATAATATCCAAAATAATTTGTGCCCCTCGTCCCAAGCGAATATTATTTCGGGGAATGCGCTTTGTAATGCCTTTTTGATTTTGTGCTTGTTTGATACGGCTTTACCTCTTATATATAATGCTTCTTTTGTTACGATATAATCGGCGTCCTTTTTATATCCGTTCTCAAGCATCATCAGTGTTATATAAGATTTGATTTCTTTATGTGTAATCATACCTCCTGTAATTTTACTAAACTGAGGCCGACTGAAATAAGCCGGCCTCACGTAAGCGAATTTATACAGAATGACAATACCTGGGATTTATTAGCTTGTCATCTATATTAACATTATATTTTATTCTGCACTTTTGCGGCGAATGCTGCGACGCTTGGGTGCGGGTGCCTCTTGTACCTCCTGCTTTACACCTGCGAGCTCGGGGTCAATCATAATACGTCCACAGTTCTCGCAAACGATGATTTTCTTGCGCATACGTATATCCATCTGACGTTGAGGGGGAATCTTGCTGAAGCAACCAGCACAAGCGTCACGCTCTACATACACGATACCCAATCCGTTGCGCGAATTCTTGCGGATACGTTTGAACGATGCCAAAAGGCGAGCCTCTATTGTAAGTTCAAGATTGCGAGCCTGCTCACGGAGCTTCTCTTCCTCGGCTTTTGTCTCTGAAACAATCTCGTCGAGCTCGGAGCGCTTGAGCTCAAGGTCTTTCTGGCGCTCGTCGAGCTGGTTCTTTGTTCTCTCGAGCTCGTCGTTCTTCTGTCTCTCCTCGCGGCGCGCATCGTTTATTTTCTTCTCGTCGTGCTCTATAACAAGTTTGTTGTACTCAATCTCCTTGTTCAAAAGGTCGAACTCGCGGTTGTTGCGTACGTTGTTCTGGTCCTCGGTATATTTTGTAATCAGACGCTCTGCCTGCTCCATCTCCTCCTTGTAACCTACTACATTCTCGTGCAACTTCTTTATTTCGTTGGTAATGTTCTCTATACGTGTACCAAGACCAACTATCTCATCTTCAAGGTCTTTTACTTCCAAAGGAAGCTCGCCACGAAGAATCTTTATCTTGTCAATCTCCGAGAGAATAGTCTGCAACTGATACAGACTCTTTAGTTTTTCTTCTACTGTGTATTCAGCAGGGTCTTTCTTTGCCATTGTATTATTTTTGTTAAAAGTTAATATATCAATATTTTATAAACACTCTATTGGGTTTGTGCATATATTCGAGGTCTTTACCTTTAATGTGGGGAAACTCTCCGATATTATTTCGGCGAGAATCTCTGTAGTGTATTGTTCGCTCTCGTAATGCCCTATTATTGCGTAGAGCATCTGCTGTGTCCCGTCGAAAAGTTCGTGGTAACGTGCCTCGCCTGTGATGTATATGTCGGCTCCGGCCGCTTGTGCCGCACCGGCAAACGATGCTCCTGCGCCTCCGCACAATGCCACTTTCTTTATAGTTCTGTTGCGCAGTTGTGTGTGCTTTACGCACCCGGCATTGAATGTCTTTTTTATCTTCAGCAGGAACTCTTTCTCGTCGGCTGCCTCCTGTAGTTCGCCTATCACTCCCGAGCCTGCACCACTCCACTCATTCTGCAGTGTGTAGATGTCGTATGCCGGTTCTTCGTATGGGTGCGATGCGAGCAGTGCGCGTATGACGCGGTTCTTTATGTATGCGGGGAGCACTGTCTCTATGCGTGTCTCCTGCTGCTTGTGCAGCTCGCCAATGTTTCCGCAGAACGGGTTGCACTCTTTGTTAGCCTTGAATGTACCTGTACCTTCGGTATTGTAGCTGCAACAGTCGTAGTTTCCTATGCCTCCGCAACCTGCATCGAACAGCGCTTTTCGCACAGCATCGGCTTGTGCCACAGGGACGTATGTTACCAATTTAAGAAGTATATTCTCTTTTGGAACCAATGTGCGTACGTTTTTCAGTCCCAATTTGCTTGCGATACGATGGTTTACTCCGCCTTGTGCATTGTCGAGATTGGTGTGTGCCGAATATATGGCTATTCCTTTTGATAGGGCTTTTATTACGCAACGCTCTACGTAATTGCTACCTGTGATTTTTTTCAGCGGACGGAACAGCAACGGGTGATGCGACACAATGAGATTGCACCCCGACGCTGCAGCTTCATCTATTACCTGCTCTGTAACGTCAAGACACAATAAAACCCCTGTAACTTCCGCATCTGTTAATCCAATTTGCAATCCGGCATTATCGTATCCATCTTGCAACGGCAGAGGCGCGAACTTCTCAAGGGCTGTCGCTATCTCTTTAATTGTAGTAGCCAAATGATTATTTTTTTCTTTTTTACGCTTGCAAAATTAGCGTTTTTTTTCGAGACGGCAAAAGATTTGCATATAATAAAGTGGGCGACCCAAAAAAAGTCGCCCACTTTGTGCTGATGAATATTTTATCAGTATGCAAAGAGAGGATACTCGGCCATTGTCTCGTTTACCTGACGGCGAACTGCTGCAATTACCTTCTCGTCCTCGGGAGCGTTCAGTACGGTCTCAATCATCTCGGCTACAAAAGGCATAAGAGTCTCTTTTACGCCACGGGTTGTGATTGCGGGAGTACCCAAACGGATACCCGATGTCTGGAATGCGCTGCGTGAGTCGAAGGGAACCATATTCTTGTTTGCAGTGATGTCCGCTGCTACAAGGGCACGCTCGGCTACCTTACCTGTGAGGTCGGGATATTTGCTACGGAGGTCAACGAGCATCGAGTGGTTGTCGGTACCGCCCGATACAATGCCGAAGCCGCGTGCGATAAGCTCGTTTGCAAGAGTAGATGCGTTGAGCTTTACCTGAGCCTGGTATTCCTTGAATTCGGGCTGGAGAGCCTCGCCGAATGCAACAGCCTTGGCTGCAATGACGTGCTCGAGAGGACCACCCTGTATACCGGGGAACACTGCACTGTCGAGGAGAGCCGACATCATTTTTATCTCGCCCTTGGGAGTTGTCTTGCCCCAGGGATTGGGGAAGTCCTTGCCCATAAGGATAATACCGCCACGAGGACCACGCAGGGTCTTGTGTGTTGTTGAGGTAACGATGTGGGCATATTTGAGGGGGTTGTCGAGCAAACCTGCTGCAATGAGACCTGCGGGGTGTGCCATATCTACCATAAGCAATGCGCCTACACTGTCGGCAATTTCGCGCATACGCTTGTAGTCCCACTCACGTGAGTAGGCCGAACCGCCACCGATGATGAGCTTGGGCTGCTCTCGGTGTGCAATCTCCTCCATCTGGTCGTAGTCTACGCGACCTGTCTCGGGGTTAAGGTTGTACTCAACGGGAGTGTAGATGAGACCCGATGTGTTCACTGCCGAACCGTGTGAAAGGTGACCGCCGTGAGCAAGGTTCAATCCCATAAATTTGTCGCCGGGGTTGAGCACTGCAAGGAATACTGCTGCATTGGCTTGTGCACCCGAGTGAGGCTGTACATTCACCCACTCGGCACCATAAAGCTCCTTAAGGCGTGTGCGTGCAAGGTCTTCTACAAGGTCTACAACCTCGCAACCGCCATAATAGCGCTTGCCGGGATAACCCTCGGCATATTTGTTGGTGAGGATTGAGCCCATAGCGTGCATAACCTCGTTACTTACAAAATTCTCCGACGCGATGAGCTCGATACCTTTGAGCTGACGGCGCTGCTCCATCTCGATGAGCTGAAAAACAGAGTTGTCTCTTTTCATAGTCTATAATTAGTTTAACTTTTTTATTATCAATGCGGTAAATTACAAAATAGAGCCGTTGCTGGGGCTGCCACTACCCTCTTTTCTGTAATTTTTTGCAAAGATAGTGCTTTTTATGCTAATTAAGGTCTATTATTGTAGAAAAGTGACAAGCGGGTGGAAATTTAAATTATTTCCCGCCAATATCAAAGCGGTACACGGCGCTCAGCATCACGTAGCTCAGATAACTTTTGCTGCTGCTGTACATTCGTGAGATGGTGCTTATGTGTGTATTCTCCGATGTACGCTGACCGAGAATGTCAACCGCGTCGAGCTGTATGGTGAGCGCCTTGTTCTTGAGCAGCGATTGCGAGATTGTCATATTCCACAGCCACTGGTCGTGGTTCATAATGTCCCCGCCGTAGCCGCGCCGTCCGTACAGCCCGAAAGAACCGCTTATCTTCATTCCGAAAGGAAGCTCCACCATAGGCTGCAGGTTCCACTCGAATGTGCTTCCCGTCTGGTTATAGCCCGACGAACTGTCGTAGCGCACAATGTCGCCCGTGTATGCGCCCGAAAATACTATGCTCCAAATGTCCTTGCGCCATTTGAGCCACATACCTGCGTATGGGTTATAGCTGTGCAATACCGACAATCCCATACCCTGGTCGCTGTTTCCTGTGAAGCTCTTGTTGCGCGATGAACGGAACGATGTGTTTATGGTAAGCGTCCAATGCCTTGCCGAGTCGAGTGGTTGTTGCGTGTTGAAACCAATAATATAATTGTAGTTGCCGTCTACGTTAACCATAGAGAGTGTTGTCTTGCCTGTTGCGGGATCTACGAGCATTGTGCTTGCGCGGTCGTTGTTTATGAAGCCGAAATTGGCATACATACTGTAGGAGTCGCCACGCTTGTTGCCAAAATAGCTGCTTCTCAATCCAAAGTTGTTCCTCCAACCGTTACGCAGATTGTTGTTGTTTATTACAGTTTCTGTCTCATTGCTTGTATCAGTAAACGGTATCTTCTCGCTCAACTCGCTTATATCCACATCACCCGAATAGTTGATGCTTATCTCACCACCTTTTACAGGTTTCCATTTGAGCTGGGCAAAAGGCCTCCATAGCATCACGCTTCGTTGCGGCGAATGTCGCTCGGTATCGCGCACGAAGAAAATCTTTTCGTTCAGAAACTCTGCCGAAAGTGTTGTGCTGAACTCGAATTTATCCCATATGCCCGACAATGAACCCTCTATATTATGAGTATTTGACAAATATGTTTCATCCTTTGAGTTTTCAAGGTCCTTTGCCAACAGCAAGGAGTCGGCTGTAGAAGGATGCCACCCCAACGGATAGTCGGGTGAGGCAAGCCTGTCGAGCCTGTAAAGGATATGATTGTTGTTGTCCTGTTTATGGGTATAGGTATATGAAACACCATAATTCAGATGCTTGCCGATTGGTGCAGTAAAGTCGCCCGCCAGTTCATATCTGTCATTGCTTCCCGGGGAATAGGTGTAGTCGTTTCTTGTTACATCAGGCTCTTGTGAATTGAAGTAGCGATAGTGCAGCTTGTCGTAGCTTTTTGCACGGTTTCTGCTGCCGCGGTATATTCCTCGTATGGTGAGCGCTCCATCGACGCCTGTCAACCGGCGCACATAGTTGGTATATATATGGTAAGTATCGTAACAATAGATGTTTCTGCCAATACCCCTAAGCGAGTTTATACCTGCGCTCTCAATATCCTTATCAATATTATCTTGAGTGAGAGTCTTGTATGAGTCGCTCCACTGTGCCTCGCTGCTGTATGTCGATGTGTAGGCGGTGTTGTCGCTCCCGTTGTTGTATGAATCGTAATACATCTGCATTCTCAACCTGTTGAGAGTGTCGATGTTCCAAGTGAATCCCGCATTTATGCTTGGCGATGTTGCGCTTGTGTAGCCGTTGCCCCGCGAATAGCTGTAGTGTGCAGCGTTTGCGCCCATCAACTGCTCCTGCTTTGCTGTGGTAAGGCTCATTGTGTTATTATGCGCGTATGTCACCTCGGCGTTAGAATCGAAATATCCCGCCTCGGTGTTCTTCTTTCCGTTGTTCCACGACAATATTCCACCCACCGTGCGATAGGTGCGCATTGCACCGGGAAGGCTGTAGTAGCGCCAGTTGCCATTCTCGTCGGCACTTTGCCATTGGCTCAGGTTGTTGGCCTGTGCATATACCGCTGCACGGTATTTGTCGCTGAAGTTCGATGCGAACATTTTGCCCGTGAAGCGTTCGCTTGTGCCTCCCGCTGCGGTGAGGTTTACGCTCCACGACGACATATACTCCTTTTTTATCTTAAGGTCAATAACCGTCTGTTTATTGTTGTCGTGCAATCCAGTGAACTCTTTCTCCTCATCGGTCTTTTCATACACTTTCACATCTTCCACAGCTGCGCTCGACATATTTGCCATTGCAGTGTTCGCATCGCCGAAGAATGGCTTTCCGTTTACAAGAATGCTTCCCACTGCCTTACCCTGAAAAGTGAGATTGCCCTCGCTGTCCATTTGCAGGCCAGGCAACTGTTTGATGAGCGCTGCCAGCGATGCCCCTTCGGGCACACGGAATGCATTGCTGTGATACACGAATGTGTCGGCTTTTATTGTCAGCTCCTGAGCAAGACCCGTCACCTGTACCTCGCGCAGCAGTTTGCTGTCGGGGTTCATCTGTAGCTTTCCCATCTTTTTATGCGGTGTCTTTTCGCTCAACTTCACATTTTTCCACAAAGGTTCGTAGCCTATAAATGTGACCGATAAAAGATATTCTCCTCCATTCTTCGGTTGTAACTTGAAATATCCATCGTTATCCGATACTGTTGCAGCTACTTTAACAGTATCCTTTGTGAGTAGAATAACCTGTGCAAGTGGCAACCCCTCGCCCTTGTTGTCGGTGTCCACTACCCTGCCTGTTACGGCAAACTCCTGTGCAAATGCTGTCATTGAACACAGCGTCAGCATTGTTGCAAAATAAAATTTTTTCATTTGTGTGTTGTGTTTAATTCTCTTACAGGAGCAAAGATAAGTAATCGATGGATTTTACCCCCCCCGATTGTTAATTTATGTTAATATATTGATAGTCTTTTGTTGGAACTGCAAAAAGCTGGTTCTTACATAATTATATACGTACAAACTCCCTAAATGTTACAAAATAGTTGCAAAATTTAATGAATATTAAGGATTGGTTGTTTATTCGTATTTTCATTTATATAATCACAAAAAACGTGCCAATTATTTAATCAGCAGTCTATCAGCCGGTTACAATAATTTCAGAATAGCAAGAAATGTGCGTATGCGCACACAGTATGTGCAAATCCGCACAGGCGCACATTAAAATATCAATAACACAAGCATAAAAACCGATAGCAGAATGACAATGGAGGCAATTATAAAGATGCTGTTCTCGGGTACTTTGCGGGACGGGTGTTTGCGTTCGCAACGGCGTTGCATACGCGTCCACCGCGCAAAATTGCTCCACTCGCGCTCAACATCGGGGGTGCTTTTGTCGGTTTCGGGGTTTATTGTTTCAAGGTCGGACAAGAGCGAAAACATCTCTTTTGTTTCCTCTCCCCTCATAATTCCGTCAAGCGCTTCGCTGTCGAATATGTCGGGCTTTTCCATTGCATCTAGCAGCAGTTGTATATCTTTTGTTTCCTCTTTTTTCATATTTTGTGAGTATATAAATATCATTTGCTTTCTTCCTCGTCTATGCGCTCTTTGAGTGTGAGCAGCAGTGCTGCGAATTTTCTTCGGGCTGTGGAATAACTGCAATTCAGTATTGCAGCAGCTTCCTTAAATCCCTTTTTCTCGAATACTACCGTTTGTACTATGATTCTATCTTCATTGCCAAGTGTCTCTATTTCTTTGCGCAGCGTCTCAATGCGTCGCTCGTGTGCAATGTCGGAGTATGTTACAATTTCTTTGTCGGCAATAATCCTTTGCTTGAACCGTTCCTTTACTCCTTTGTGCCTTATGTGGCTTATGCAATTGTTGCGCAAAATGGTCTGTGCAAGTGCCGACGGCTCTTTTGTCCCGTCCCACACCTGCCACAGTTTCTTGAATGTCTCTGCCACAAGGTCGCGGCTCTCTTCGTCGTCGTGCACCGTTGATAGTGCGATACGGTAAAGTTTAAGATAGTTATTCTTGTAAAATTCCTCGAAGCTCATTTTTTCTGTGAGGTTATTTTTTTTATCCAACTATAACTTAGACGCGCAATGTTAAGGATTTAATCATAAAATTTGAAAGGAAAGGGAAAGTTTTGTATATAAGTGCGTGAAATTTGCTTGTGTTGTCTACCCTTCCGCCACTGTGCTCTGTCAGGGTGGCAAGTAAGCGAATTTGTTTTAACTCCTCCACCGCAAGCGGTTCCCCTCCTCTTAAAGAGGAGGGCTAAGTTCTTGTAATTCAATTATCTGTATTTGATTTTCAAGTAAAATTTTAATAAATATGTTTTAGTGCCACTCTTCAAAGAGAGGCTGGTGCGGAGCGACTGAGGAGTTATAGAAGCAATAGCAAATAAAAAGTACGAAAAAATCCGCGAGCCCTTTTAATGACGAAAGGCTCGCGGATAAATTGTACTATAAGTAATATGCCTTACTTGACAAGTATCTTCTTTCCGTTAAGGATATATATGCCACGTGTGGGGTTCTCCACGCGGCGGCCGCTGAGGTCGTAGTAGATATTGTCTTCAACCTCGTTTATAATGGGCTCTATTGCTGTTGTACCGCTAAAGTCGAAGTAGTAGCTGTTGCTGAGCTGCATTCCGGGGTCCTCGGTGTCAACCTCCTCGTCGTAGATGCCGAGGTTCTTCTCGCCCAACACCAAGTATGCCTTGTTGGCGTTATTCTTGAATGTGCCGCCGCTGAGTGCGTCCTCGTACATTCCAACAACGCCGTCCTTCATTGCAAGGTAAGCATCCGAAGAAATGCATATTGTAGCGTGTAACAATGCTTACTACCTTTGCACAAAAACGTAATTTTATGATGACACGTGAAGAAATCCTTTC
>JAFZIA010000006.1 GCA_017554605.1 Bacteroidaceae bacterium | reverse complement strand
GCACTCGCTGTGTGTGTAAGCAAGCTTCCATTCGCTCGTTTGCACAAAATTTCCTCTTTACCGAAAGAGGAGCGTTATTGTTTTTATATGAAAATTTCACTTAAAATCAAATACAAGCAATTAAAACACAACAATATAAGAAGCTGTTTAAATTTCTAAAAAAGTTTTTACTATATTGGAAGCCGTTATTTCATTGTTTTTTATGTTCAAAATTGTCCGTTTTCTTCTTTCTCTCGGTTACGTAGCCCGCTACGCGCCCTCAAAAAATAATAAAACTTTCCAATCCTGACCTATAAAAAACTTAACGATATAAATTTAAACAGCTTCTTACCATCTTCCACCCACAAAGAAAGAATACTAAAAAAGGACGGAGCGTGCTCCGTCCTAAAATATAATCACCGTAAAAAAGAGGAATCAGCTCAAGCCGATAATCTCGCCGTTGATATAATCAATCTTGTTTGCCTGCGGTTCTTTGGGGAGTCCGGGCATACGCATAATGTTTCCTGCTATGGCCACAATCATCTCCGAACCGGCGTTAATTACCACGTCGCGTATATGAAGGTCGAAACCGCTCACTGCACCGTAGGCCTTCTCGTCGCCCGAGAATGAGTACTGTGTCTTTGCAATACATACTGGGAACGAAGATAGTCCCTGCTTCTCGGCAAGCTTGATGCGGTCGAGCGCGGGCTTTGCAAACGACACCGTTGCTGCGCGGTAGATTTTCTTTGCAACCTTCTCAATCTTGGTACAAATATCGTCCTCGTCGCTGTAGGGGAACTGCAGAGGCCGAGAGGGACACTTCTCCAATGTATCCACAACCACGTGTGCCATCTCAACAGCACCCTCGCCACCCTGCGCAAAGGCATTGTTTATTACAAAGGGAGCACCGAGTGTCTGCTCGCAGTGTGCGCGCAGCAGTGCCATCTCCTCGTCGGTGTCGGTAGCGAAGCGGTTGAACACCACAATTACTGTCTGGCCGAACGAACGGAGGTTCTCGACGTGGCGGTCGAGGTTGGCAAGTCCTTTCTTTAGGCCCTCGGTGTCGGGCTCCTTTATCTTGTCGAGCGCAACGCCACCGTGCATCTTGAGTCCCTGGGCTGTTGCAACGATGACTGTAGCATCGGGCTGCAAGCCGCTCTTGCGGCAGAGGATATCGTAGAACTTCTCGGCTCCAAGGTCGGCACCGAAGCCAGCCTCGGTAATTGTATAGTCGCTGTGTGTGAGGGCCATCTTTGTTGCAAGCACCGAGTTGCAGCCGTGGGCAATATTTGCAAACGGTCCGCCGTGAACGACAGCGGGGGTATTCTCGGTTGTCTGTACAAGGTTGGGCTTGATGGCATCTTTGAGCAGCACCACGATGGCACCTGCAATGCCGAGCTCCTTAACGGTGAAAGGCTCGCCCGCGTATGTGTAACCAAGGAGGATATTCTCGATGCGGCGGCGGAGGTCGGCCTCATCGGCTGCAAGACATAGGATAGCCATTAGCTCCGATGCGGGAGTGATGTCGAATCCTGCCTGCTGGGGAATACCGTTGGTAGCAGCTCCAAGTCCTGTAACAATCTGGCGCAACGAACGGTCGTTCACGTCGAGCACGCGACGCCACAGAATCTCCTTGAGTCCGAAGCCCTCCTTAGCGTGTTGGTAGAGGTAGTTGTCGAGCAGTGCCGAAATCATATTGTGGGCCGAGGTGATAGCGTGGAAGTCGCCCGTGAAGTGCAGGTTGATTTTTTCCATAGGCAGCACCTGTGCATAGCCTCCGCCGGCAGCACCGCCCTTCATTCCGAAGCAAGGACCGAGTGAAGGCTCACGAAGGGCAACAACAGCCTTCTTGCCAATCTTGTTGAGTCCGAGCGCAAGACCTATTGAGACGGTTGTCTTACCTATTCCCGCCTTTGTAGCAGTGATAGCAGTCACAAGGATAAGCTTTCCGCGCTGCTCACCTATCAGGTGCAAGGGCAATTTTGCAATATACTTTCCATAATGTTCGAGCTCATCGGAGGGGATACCCACTCTCTCGGCTACACACTCTATTCTCTCAAGCTTGGTTTCCTGAGCAATTTCAATATCCGATTTCATAGTTATAATTTTAAGTTCCTAATCATTCATTGATGCGGCAAGCGGGCCAACGGCTACACAACTCGCCAATATTGTGTAAAATTAGGCATTTACCTTTGCAACAGCAAAAAGATAGTGGTTCTTTTTCAATTATAGTACCTGTTTTTTATATTTATTTACAAATACATCGGCTTATTCATTTTTTTTTATTAAAATTGCAGGTTAGATAGTACGACAACATAAAAAATAAGAATATATGAGAAAAAGATTCCTACTACTGAGCATATTGTGTAGCACTATGCTTGTATCAACAGCTCAAGAGTCGCCACGATGGATGCGCAACAGCGCAATATCGCCCGACGGAGAGACAATCGCCTTTACATATATGGGCGACATTTTCACCGTTAAGGCATCGGGCGGCGAGGCGCGCCAACTGACAAGCAACAGCGCATACGACACTGCACCCGTGTGGTCGCCCGACAGCAAGAAGATTGCATTTGCATCGAACCGCGAGGGAAGCAACGACGTGTATATTGTATCGAAGGAGGGCGGGACACCCGTACGCCTGACAACAAACTCGGCAAGCGAGACACCCGTTGCCTTCCTCAACGACAAGGAGATACTCTTCAGCGCCAACATTCTGCCCGAAGCCGAGTATGGCGAGTTTCCCGGCACTGCACCGCAGATATACAAAGTGAGCATCGACGGCGGACGCCCCGTACTCTTTTCATCGGAGTATATGGAATCGCCCAGCATCGACAAGGAGGGACGCATCATCTACCACGACAAGAAAGGCTACGAGGACCAGTGGCGCAAGCACCACCGCTCATCGATAACCCGCGACATCTGGCTGACCACCGTAGGCGGCAACCGCAAATACACCAAGCTTAGCAGCTTCGAGGGCGAGGACCGCAACCCCGTGTGGGCAACCGGCGGAAAGGGGTACTACTACCTGAGCGAGCAGAACGGCACATTCAACGTATTCCACGCAACGGTGGAGAACCCCGCTGCGGCGCGTCAGGTGACAAAGCACAGCAAGCACCCCGTTCGCTTCCTCACAATGGCAAACAACGGCACACTGTGCTACACATACGACGGCGACATATACACACTCACCGACGGCAAGAGCCCCAAGAAGGTAGCAATAACAGTAACAGCCGACATTGCACCCACCACACGCAGGGTGCAGAACCTGAGCAGAGGAGCAACAGCCATCGCCCCCTCGAAGAACGGCAAGGAGGTTGCATTCGTGGCACGCGGAGAGGTATTTGTGACAATGACCGACCACAGCACCACACGACGCATCACCGACACCCCCGAGCAGGAGCGTAACGTGGATATGAGCCCCGACGGACGCAGCATCGTCTACTCGGCCGAGCGCGACGGAGTTTGGGGAATATACATCACAAGCATCGTACGCAAGGAGGACAAATATTTCACCCACGCAACCGAGCTCAAGGAAGAGGCGCTTGTGGTGGGCAAGAAGACAGCCTTCCAGCCCGTATTCTCGCCCGACGGCAAGGAGGTGGCATTCCTGGAGGACCGCACCACCCTGCGCGTAATAAACCTCAAGAGTAAGGAGATACGCACCGTGCTCGACGGAAAATACAACTACTCGTACAGCGACGGTGATATAAGCTTCACCTGGTCGCCCGACAGCAAATGGTTCCTTGTGGACTATATTGGCATTGGCGGCTGGAACAACAGCGACATTGCCCTTGTAAAGGCCGACGGCAAGGAGATTCACAACCTTACAGAGAGCGGATACAGCGACCGCAACGCACGCTGGGCGCTGGACGGTAAGGCAATGATATGGTCATCGGACCGCGCAGGATACCGCAGCCACGGCAGTTGGGGCGCGCACAGCGACGAGTACATTATGTTCTTCGATGCCGAGGCATACGACAAGTTCCGTATGAACAAGGAGGAGCTCGCTCTGTACGAGGAGGCACAGAGCGACGAGAAGGCCAAGGAGCAGGAAAAGCCCGCCGGCAAAAAAGATAAGAAAGATAAAAAGGACGACAAGAAAGGCGATAATAATAAGGACGAGAAGAAGGACGAGGTAAAACCCCTGCAATTTGACCTTGCCAACCGCGAGCACCGCATCGTGCGCCTCACCACACACTCATCGTCATTGGGCGACGCTGTACTGAGCAAGAAAGGCGACAAGCTCTACTACCTCACCCGCTTCGAGGGAGGAATGGACCTGTGGGAGCGCAATTTCCTTGAGGGCAGTGACAAGATTGTTGCCAAGGGCTACGGCTACGGCCGACTGATTGCCAATGACGACGTAAGCCGCATCTACACCACATCGGGCGGCATAAAATACTTCGACACAAAAGAGAACCGCGTGAAGGACATCTCTTTCAATGCCGAGTTCATATACAGGCCCGTAGCCGAGCGCGAATATATCTTCGACCACGTATGGCGACAGGTAAAGGACAAGTTCTACGATGCAAATATCCACGGCATCGACTGGGAGTTCTACGGCAGGGAGTACCGCAAATTCCTTCCCCACATAAACAACAACGTCGACTTTGCCGAGCTGCTGAGCGAGCTGCTGGGCGAGCTCAACGCATCGCACACAGGAGCACGCAGCTCATTCGGCACAAGCTACCAGACTGCAGCATTCGGTGTATTCTATGACAACAGCTACACCGGCAACGGACTCAAGATTAAGGAGATTATGCAGGGCAGTCCACTTGCAACAGCAAAATCGAAAATAACAAAGGGCTGCATAATTGAGAAGATTGACGGCAACGAGATAAAGAAAGGCGAGGACTATTATCCCCTGCTCGAGAACAAGGCGGGCAAGAGAGTGCTCCTTGCCGTATACAACCCCGCAACAAAAGAGCGCTTCGAGGAGTGGGTAAAGCCCATCACACAGTCGTCGCAGAGCCAGTTGCAATACAACCGTTGGGTAGAGAGCAAACGTGCCCTTGTCGACTCCCTCTCGGGCGGAAAGATTGGCTACATACACATAAAGGGTATGGACAGCGAGAGCTTCCGCAAGACCTACTCGCTGCTGTTGGGACGCTACCGCAACCACGAGGCCATTCTCATTGACACACGCCACAACGGCGGAGGCTGGCTGCACGAGGACCTTGCGATACTGCTCTCGGGCAAGGAGTACCAGCGCTTTATGCCACGCGGAAGATACATTGGCAGCGACCCCTTCAACCAGTGGTGCAAGCCCTCGGCAGTGCTTGTGTGCGAGGACAACTACTCCAATGCCCACGGCTTCCCCAGCGTATACAAGTCGCTCGGCATTGGCAAGCTCATCGGCGCACCCGTCCCCGGAACAATGACTGCAGTGTGGTGGGAGAACCAGATTGACCCCTCCATTGTATTTGGAGTACCCCAGACAACAGTGGTTGACATTAACGGCAATGTGCTGGAGAACCAGCAGCTTATGCCCGACATTGAAGTGTACAACACTCCCGAGGAACGCCTCATTGGTAAAGACGCACAGATTGAGGCTGGAGTAAAGCATCTGCTTGAGACTATTAAAAACAATAAAAAATAAACCCTATGAAAAGATTACTTTTATTGGCAACCTTTATCCTCTCCGTTGTAGCAGGAAAGGCGCAAGGAATGCCCACCGTCAGCACCGACGGCAATGAAGTGTGGTACCTCATTCAGTTTATGAACGGAGGAAATGCCCTCACAGCAGCAAGCAACAATGCACAGATTACCACTGCATCGGCCATTGCAAGCGACGAGCAGCTATGGAAAATCACCGGCAGCCAGGAAAGCGGCTACACATTCACAAACAAGAAGGGCTACACGCTGTATGTCCCCTCGGCAAGCAAGAACCAGATGGTATCGGCTGCAGCATCGCCCAGCGGAGTGAGCAAGTTCTACATCAACGCAACGGGCAACAGCAGCTATGCAGGCGGATATGAGATTCAGCCCGTGGGCAACACATCAATCTCGATGAACCTGTGGGGAGGCCCCGCCGAGAACCGCGGTGTGGGACTCTGGGACAAGAACGACCAGAACAACCCCGTGCAGTTCAACGAGGCAGGCAAGTTCGAGACCGAGGCGAAGATTTCTATAATCCCCTACCCCTCGCAGCTCGAGGTGGGCGAAGGCGAGATTGCACTCCAGAGCCTCAACGCAATAACCTACCCCAATGCCGAGGTACAGGGCTACGTGACAGAATTTGCCAATATGGTAAAACTGACTGCAGGCGTTGAACTACAGGTAAAGGAGAGCGCCCAGGCAGCTGCCGATGGCGAGATATGGCTGGCCATAGACGAGGCACAACCCGCCGAGGGCTACACACTCGAGGTTAAGGAGAACGGCATCGAGATTAAGGCATCGGGCAAGGCCGGTTTCTTCTACGCGATACAGACATTGAAACAGTTGCTTCCCCGCGAGCTATTCGGCAAGGAGCTGTGCAGCAACGTCGAGTGGAACATTCCCCTGCTGAGCATCACCGACAAGCCCCAGTATGAATACCGCGGATTTATGATGGACGTGGCACGCCACTTCTTCGACAAGGAGGAGGTTCTGCGCGTGCTCGACATTATGGCGCTCTACAAGCTCAACCGTTTGCACTGGCACCTCACCGACGACCAGGGCTGGCGCATTGAGATTCCCGAATATCCCCTGCTCACCGAGGTGGGTGCTGTACGCTCGGGCTCGTTCACAAGCCCCGGCGACGGTTCCAAATTCTTCGATGACACAGAGTATGGTCGCGGAATGTTCTTTACACAGGAGCAGTTGCGCGAGATTGTAGCATACGCAGCAGAGCGCAACATCGAGATTATGCCCGAGATTGACCTTCCCGGCCATATGGTGGCAGCCGTTACATCGTACCCCGAGCTCAGTTGCGACCCAACAAAGAAATACTCGGTACGCATTGACGGCGGTATCTCCGAGGACGTGCTCAACATAGGTAAGGACGAGACAATAGAGTTCCTCAAGTGCGTGCTCGACAATGTGGCATCGATATTCCCCTACCCCTATATTCACATCGGTGGCGACGAGTGCCCCACAACACAGTGGACAAACAACGAGGACTGCCTGCGCCGTGTGCGCGAGGAGGGCCTTGCAGGCGTTCACGAGCTGCAGTCGTGGCTGGTGGAGGAGCTTGGAATATACCTCAAGGACAAGTACAACAAGGATATTGTAGTATGGGACGAGCTTCTGTCACACTGGACAAGCGACAACACCGTGAAGCCCGTCATTATGGCGTGGAACAGCATCGGCCTCAGCAGTCAGGCAGCCGACAAGGGATTCAAGAGCATTCTCACCCCCTACTCGCACGTGTACATCGACTTTATGCAGGTTCCAGCCAACCAGACAACCGTTGACGAACCATACTACGGCGGCTGGGGCGACAACCACACCAACACAGTGGAGGAGGCATACAGCCTCAACCCCGTATCGTCACTCTCGGGACGCGAGGAGTTCTGTATGGGTGTACAGGCCAACCTTTGGGCCGAGACTCTGAACGACAACGTCGAGCTTGAGTATCAGTTGTTGCCCCGTATCATCGCACTCTCGGAGACTGGCTGGTTGCCCAGCGCTAAGAAATCGTGGGCATCGTTCTACCGCCGTCTGCAATCGCACGACGAGATTCTCGACCTCCTGGGCTACACATACGCAAAGCACTACATCGAACCCAAGGAGCTTACAGCCGACGAGCAGGTTATGCTGGAGGCGACTGAAATTCTTGCAGCAAGCAAGCCCGGCGCAGTGGGCTACCCCGAGGCAGCCGTACACGATGCCCTGCAGGCAGCAGTAGAGAGCGGCAACATAAGCGACATTCAGCAGGCTGTCACAAACTACAAAAACGCAGACATAGTACAACCCGAGGAGGGCAAGACCTACCAGATTGTATCGGCGTCAATCTACTACAAGAGACAGTATGCAGGTTCTACAATGTATGCCAACGGCAACGACGTGCGCTTCCACTACACTCCGCAGGTTGAACCCGAGGAGCTGTGGCAGTTCGAGGCTGCAGGCGACGGATACGTGATGAAGAATATGCTCGACGGACGCAAGCTGAGTATGCCCACATACAATGCAGGAGTGGTAATGGGCGACGAGAGCACAGCAGTGCGCATAGACAAGGCCACCATTGCTACAAGAGAGTACACATTCATTCCCGGCGTTGTGACAATATCGGCAACAGAGGGGTACAGCGCATCGGCAAGTGGCAGCGTAAAGCGCCTGCACTGCGAGACAACAGGCTACGTGAATGCATTCAACAACCCCGCACTCTGCTACTCGGGTACCTGGTACATTGTAGAGGTGAACGACTTTACTGCACAGCTCAAGGGATTGTGCAAGAAGTGCGAGCTTATAATTGTGAGAGCAACTCCCGGCGAGATTGGGCAGCCCACAAGCGAGGCATTGGAGTTCCTGCAGAACAGCGTGATAACACCCGCACAGGCAGCAGTTGAGCAGGGCAATGTGAGCGAGGAGACATACAACATTTATGTAGCGCTCTACCACCAGTTCCTTATGATGCCCCGTGCATCGGTAGCCGACGCCATTGACACAAGCAAATACTACTACATTCGCAATGCATACTTCACAACCAACTACGCTGCACTCAACAGCAACAACAACCAGGTTGACTCAAAGGCCAAAGGAACAACCAACAATTTCCTTTGGAGCTTTGTGAAGAACAACGACGGCACAGTCTACATCTACAACAAGGCCAACGGCAAGGCAGCCTACATAAGCAACGATGCCGATGAACAGAAGGTGATGGTGGGCCGTGAGTATGCCTGGACACTGGAGGAGGTGACAGCCGACACCGGCAACAGCGGCATTGCCATTGTAAGCAAGAACGGCAGCTCGGCCTGGTACACCAACCCCAGCGCCTGGAGCTACGTGCTCACAAAGCCCTCGTCGTGGGGAGCAAGCGTGTGGACACTCGAAAAGACCAACATCGAGGTTGAGACAAGCATCGAGGTGGTTACCGACGGAGAGACAAGCAATGCAGTGTATGACCTTATGGGACGCAAAGTAAACAACCCCGGCAAGGGAATCTACATTGTGAACGACAGGAAGGTTATAATAAAATAACGATTACTGAACAGAACTATTGAATCCGGGGGCGCATCACAAAATGCGCCCCCGGATTATTGCTATATCAATATTAAGGGAGGTTCTATAAACTTGATATTTATCGCTCGCTTATACCAGAATTTGAGCTAAAGCTCGAATATACTCACGCTCGCTGTGAAAAATATTCAAGTGAACTTGATATTTCTCGCTCGCTTATCAGTATATTTGCACAGAATGTTATCTATCCTTATTCCGACAAAAGACTATAGCTGCCGCAAACTGGTTGAGGACCTTTGCAGACAGGCCAACGAGTGTGGCATCGGCTACGAGATTATCGTGGGCGAAGATGGCTCGTCGCCCGACAATATGACACTGAACGCACCTGTCGCACAACTTCCACACTGCCGCATTATTGTCCGTCAGCCCAATGTGGGGCGCTCGCGCATACGCAACATACTGGCACGGGAGGCACGCGGCAACAACCTGCTTTTCATAGACAGCGACGCTGCAGCCGAACAGAATGACATTCTGCTGCTATACACACAGGCACTCAAGGAGCATCGTGTGGTGTGCGGCGGGCTCTATCACTCCAAGAAGCCGCAGGACGGCAACTGCTCGCTCCGTCACCGCTACGAGCTTGCAGCCGACAGACAGCGCGGCGCCAGGGAACGTGAGAAAGCCCCATACGACCGCTTCTCGACATTCTGCTTTGCAATAAGGCGCGAGCTGTTCCTGAGCATAAGCTTCGACGAGAGCATAAGGAACTACGGCTACGAGGACACGCTCTTTGGCTACGAGCTGCGCCGACGGGGAGTAGAAATAAAGCACATCGATGCACCGCTCCTGCACATAGGGCTGGAGAGCAACAGTGTCTACCTGGCAAAGGTAGAGGAGTCGCTGCGTACACTGCAGCAACTGAAGGACAAGATTGAGCCCACCACCCTGCTACGCTGCTACGCGCGCATAGAGAGTATGCATCTGACGGGGGCTGTGGCTCTTGCGTGGGGAATGCTCCGCCCCGTCATACGCACGAACCTGCTTGGCAGACACCCTTCGCTGACCTTATTCAATATATACAAGATAGGCTACTACTGCTCACTGAACAGCAGATGAAAGGCCGCGCTTACTGGCGCCGTACGTTCCACTGGAGGAAAATATCCCCGTATTTACCTCTAAATATAGAGATAATGGGCCAAAAGCAGTGGATATTACGGAATTATTCACTATTTTCGCGGAATATTTCAGAACAGAATAAAATCAACATACAATGAGCGAAACTAACGAAACAGAGAAGATTGAGAAAAAGAGCCTCAGCTTCATTGAACAGATTATCGTGAACGACCTTGAGGAGGGCAAGAATGGTGGACGCCTGCAGACGCGTTTCCCGCCCGAACCCAACGGTTACCTACACATAGGACACGCAAAAGCCATTCATATGGACTTTGGAATGGCACAGAAATACAACGGAATATGCAACCTGCGTTTCGACGACACAAACCCCAGCAAGGAGGAGACCGAGTATGTAGAGTCCATTATGGAGGACATCAAATGGCTGGGCTTCGACTGGGCTAATGTATATTACGCATCGGACTATTTCCAACAGTTGTGGGACTTTGCCGTACAGCTCATTAAAGAAGGCAAGGCATATATCGACGAGCAGACATCGGAACAAATAGCACAGCAGAAGGGCACTCCCACACAGGCAGGAACAGAGAGCCCCTACCGCAACCGCCCCATCGAGGAGAACCTCGAACTGTTCTACAAGATGAACACAGGCGAGATTCCCGAGGGTGCAATGGTGCTCCGTGCCAAGATTGATATGGCACACTCGAATATGCACTTCCGCGACCCCATCATCTACCGCGTGGTAATGCACCCGCACCACCGCACAGGCACAACGTGGAAGGCCTACCCGATGTACGACTTTGCACACGGACAGAGCGACTTCTTCGAGGGAGTGACACACTCGCTGTGTACACTCGAGTTTGTACCTCACCGCCCCCTGTACGACCTGTTCGTAGACTGGGTTAAGGAGGGCAAGGAGCTCGATGACAACCGCCCCCGCCAGTACGAGTTTAACAAGCTCAACCTGAGCTATACCCTTATGAGCAAGCGCAACCTGCTCACTCTTGTCAAGGAGAAACTGGTAAGCGGCTGGGACGACCCCCGTATGCCAACACTCTGCGGAATTCGCCGCCGTGGCTACTCGCCCGAGTCGATAAGCAAGTTCATCGACAAAATTGGATACACAAAATACGATGCACTCAACGACATATCGTTGCTCGAGTCGGCAGTACGCGAGGACCTCAACAGTCGCGCCACACGCGTATCGGCAGTAATCAACCCCGTTAAGCTCGTAATCACCAACTACCCCGAGGACAAGGTAGAGGAGCTCCAGGCTGTCAACAACCCCGAAGACCCCAATAGCGGTGTACACACAATAGAGTTCAGCCGCGAGCTGTGGATTGAGCGCGACGACTTTATGGAGGACGCACCCAAGAGCTTCTTCCGCCTCACACCCGGACGAGAGGTGCGCCTGAAGAACGCATATATTGTACTATGCACAGGTTGCAATAAGGACGAGCAGGGCAACGTAACCGAGGTACTGTGCGAGTATATACCCAACACAAAGACCGGCGAGCCCGACGCTAACCGCAAGGTAAAGAGCACCCTGCACTGGGTGAGCTGCGCACACAGCATAAAGGCCGAGGTACGCCTCTACGACCGCCTGTGGAAGGTAGAGAACCCCCGCGACGAGCTTGCAGCTATACGCGAGGAGAAGCAGTGCGATGCACTCGCAGCAATGAAGGAAATTATAAACCCCGACTCGCTGAATGTACTCACCAACTGCTACATAGAGAAATACGCAGCCACACTGCCCGCCCTCTCCTACCTACAGTTCCAGCGCATCGGTTACTTTAATGTAGACCCCGACAGCACTCCCGACAATCCCGTATTCAACCGCACTGTATCGCTCAAAGATACTTGGAGCAAGATAAAGGGTAAATAACAACAAATTCACAATACGAGGGTGTGCCGGAATATTATTTCTGACACACCCTCTTTCGGACAAAAAACTCATTCCTATGAGCAACGACAAAGGTATCTTCGACACTGCCGAATTCCGCAATCTGCTGGACAGATACGAGCAGATGAGACAGAGTGGCGTAAGCTCCTACTTTGATATGAGCGAGCTTAGCGACCTTCTATCATACTTCCTGACAAACAACAACCCCGACGAAGGTGAGGAGATATACAATATTGCCCGACACCTTCACCCGCAGTGCGACGAGACGGAGCGAATGAGAGCACGCATACTCCTTGCACAAGGCTACCCCGAGAATGCCCTTGAAGCAATCTCGACGCTCGCCAACGATAATGACACCCTTTTGCTCAGGGCCGACATTCACCTGGCACTCAAGCAGTACAAGGAATCGCGGGCAGCGGCACGCAAGGTTCTGCACAACAGCAATATAACCGACGACATTGCATACGATGCACTGGAGATAATGCTCGACTGCGGATTTGCTCAGGAAGTACTGGAATATGCGACCGAAGGACTGAGGCATCACCCTGGCAACCGCAGTCTGCTCGAGGTTCTTGCCGAAGCCCTCATTGAACAGCAGAAGATTGACCGAGCAATAGAGATATACAACCATTTGCTCGACGAGAACCCCTACTCCACATTCTATTGGGAGCAGTTGGGACACATCTATTATATGATTGGACGCTACGGGAAGTCGTTAGAATGCTTCGAGTATGAACTTACGATTGAGAACAGTATTGAGTATGCAGCGATAATGCAGGGCTTCTGTTACTACAAACTGCGCGACTACAAGAAGAGCCTCGAGATATTCGGCGCATTCAAGGAGAAGTACCCCGATATGATTGTTCCACGGTTCTACATTGCACTGTGCCACACCCATCTTGGCGAC
Organism: Bacteroidaceae bacterium; assembly: GCA_017554605.1. Lineage (GTDB taxonomy): Bacteria > Bacteroidota > Bacteroidia > Bacteroidales > Bacteroidaceae > HGM04593. Next base: position 8,586 of record JAFZIA010000006.1, on the reverse strand, counting down.
ACAGCCGAGGCACTGATGGAGTACACAGCAATCACCACCCTCAGAAGCGACAAACAAGAGAGCAAGATTAGCGTAATGCTCGCATTCATAAACCAGGCTATCATACACCTGAGAGAAAGCAGAATAACGAGTGCAATGTATTGCACCGACTGCGCGCTGGCCGAGGAAATGCCGGCCGACGAGATGAAGCAACTGCTTATTGCCGGTGCTCCCTACTACGAGCTCAAGTATAAGGAGAATATGACATTTGAGGATATAAACGCCACCGAGTTCAAGGAGTGGACGCACTATGAACTGCTCTTTGCATTGGGAACAGCGCTCATTGCTGCACAATGCGACGACATTGCTCTTTTGCCTCTTGCCAAGGCACATAGCCTTGCCCCCGACACAGCAGACATTGATGCACACATTGCATATATTCTCTTTAACAAGAAGATGAAAAGAGATATGTTCGAAGATACGGTAAAAAACGCGATAGAGGGCAAGAGCAACAGGTTGTTCGAGCTGTTCGAGCTGCCCTATAATGCCAATCTGTCGCCCGAGGAATTTATGCGTATTGTCGATAAAGGAAGCAATTGGTAAATGGACTGTTCATAAAGCAACCCGCCCCCGCAGAAACAAATAATAGCGTAGACCGTAAAGCCTACGCTATTATTGTATGATTTTTGAATCAAATACCCTCCAAGGACATTATTTATCGGTAAAATCCTTTATACGTCCCTCCTCGCTCATTCTGCACACAAGAAGGTCGCCATTATGCTCGGCAACAATGCAGTCGTCGAGGCCAATGACCACCACACGGCGCTCCTGCTGGGTGTGCACGATGCAGTTGTGCGAGTCGCACAGCTCCACATTATTGCTTATGAGGGCATTGCCGTTGATGTCGTGCGGTACACGCTCATAGAGCGAGCCCCACGTTCCAAGGTCGCTCCAACCGAAATTGGCAGGGAACACAAAAACCTCCTCGGCACGCTCCAGGATAGCATAGTCAACCGAGATGTTACGGCAATCGGGGAATTTCTCATCTATGAGGGCCTGCTCCGCGTCGGTATAGAAGTGAGGGAGAAGAGACTCGAAAATATTGGCAATGGGCGACTGGTAGACTCTGAAAGCATTCACAATCGTCTGTACGTTCCAGATGAATATGCCCGAGTTCCAATAGAAATTATTCTTTGAGATATAGAACTTTGCAGTCTCATAATCGGGTTTTTCCTTGAACGCATCGACACGGAAGACCTCCTTATTGGATAAGGTAGAAGCTCCAAGTACCGCCTCTATGTAGCCGTAGCCCGTCTCGGGGCGGGTGGGCTTGATGCCTAATGTAAGAATGGCGTCGGAGTCGTTCACAAAACCGAGCGACGACTTTATTACACGGCGGAACTCAGCCACATCGAGCACAAGATGGTCACTGGGCGTAACCACCATATTGGCATACGGGTCTTTTTTCTTTATCTTCCACGCCGCGTATGCTATGCAGGGAGCAGTATTCCTGCGGCAAGGCTCAAGCAGTATATTCTCCTCGGGAATCATAGGGAGCTGCTCCTTTACCTTGTCGGCATACTTTGCCGATGTGACAACCCACACATTCTCGACAGGGAAAATATCGCCGAAACGGTCGAGGGTGAGTTGCAGCAGCGACTTTCCGCAGCCAAGGACATCGATAAACTGCTTGGGACATTCCTCGGTGCTGACAGGCCAGAATCTGCTGCCTATGCCACCCGCCATTATGACAATATGGTTCGAATTTTTCATAACTAATAAATCATTTACAATCTGAAAACTAAATTATGCCCATTTTGTTTGACAAGGCATAACAAGCAAAGAAACGCGGAGTTTCCAACCGTTACAAAACTACAATTTGTGCAAATTTAATTAAAAAGAAAGAAACAGCACACTATTATAGCGTTAATTTGCACCGGCAAGGCAAATATAGCACTTTTTTGCCTCCTTGTTTTCCCGAAAAACGGCAAATTGATGTACGCAAGGGAGGTTGAAAAGGAGTATAAAATTCACAACTCCTTAATTTTCAGACTATTGCAAAAAAAAAAAAAAAAAAGACTTAATTTGCTTATTATAAGCAATTTTCATAACTTTGCGGAGTATGCATATTGGCAGTAGACTGTACTGACAAATATTGGAAATAATAGAACAAATAACCTAAACAAGAACAAATATGATTTCGGCACACAGTATCATAGTTCCGTTTTTAGTAGCGTTCGTCGCTACATTATGGGTGCACCCCAAGGTATTGAAGATTGCCATAATGAAAAACTTGGTGGACAACCCCGATGCACGCAAGCTCCAGCGTAACCCCACCCCAGTGATGGGAGGAATTGCGGTGTTCTTCGGCATTGTACTCGGATTGGCAAGTTCGCAGACAATATCGACCAGCGACATTTTCATCTACCTTGCGACAATGATGATAATGCTGTATGTGGGTACCATCGACGACATTCTCAACCTGTCGCCCAAATTGCGTTTCATAATTGAGATTGCAGTAATTGCACTGCTCATCATTGTTACCGGCGGAAGCATCAATAACTTCTTCGGTTTGTGGGGCTTGAGTTCACTCCATATGTGGATTGCCATCCCGCTCACCATTGTGGCATCGGTAGGTATCATCAATGCAATAAACCTGATTGACGGAGTGAACGGCCTTTCTACAGGCTTCTGCATAATGGCATCGTCGCTTTTTGCCATCTACTTCTACAACTCCAACAACCTGCCTATGTGCGTCATTGCAGTTTCGGCAGCAGGAGCGATAATCCCCTTCTTCCTGCACAACGTATTCGGCAAGGCAACAAGAATGTTCATTGGAGACGGCGGCGCCCTTGTAATGGGTTTGATTATGTCTATTTTTGTAATGAATATATTAAGAACCGATTCAATTGGTCTTATATTCGAGAAACAGAACCTTGGCATTATCCCGTTCTGTCTTGCCGTACTGTCGGTTCCCGTGTTCGACACACTGCGTGTAATGACATCGAGAATAATCAAGGGCACATCGCCTTTCAACGCCGACAAGACACACCTTCACCATCTGTTCATCGACCTTGGCTTTTCGCACATAGGAACTACATTCTCAATATTGACACTGAATACAATCATTGTTTTCAGTTGGTGGGTTACCTATCACCTTGGAGCATCGATAGACGTACAATTGTATGTGGTGCTGGTAATGAGCATTCTGTCGACAATAGTGTTCTATGCCTTTGCACGTCAGCAGATGAAGAACGATACAAAGGTATACCGCCTCTTGGCAAAGATTGGTTCATTGACACATTTCGAGAAGAACAAGGTTTGGAAGAGTGTGGAGAACATAATTGACAAGATATAAGGATTTACACTTCAATACACAAAAAAGACGTAGAGTGCTCTACGTCTTTTTTGTGTATATACATATTGGCTGCAACACGACCCAGGTCCAGTAGAAATTCAGCGTAGCCAATCATCAACAGCAGCGGAAAGGCTGCTACAACGGTTATGCAGACCGGTTTTGCACCTTATACAATGGAGTAACTGCGCATTGGGTCAATTCTTATACTTTGCCCTCAACGCACCGACAAGCCTGTCGTACCTCTCGCCAAACGTCCTGTGGTAGACCAGCACAAGGTACTCGTTACCCGTGTTGTAAAAATTGCCCTCGGCAGGAGCAAGCAGCGCCTCGTCTGCTCCGTCGGGTACCCACGCATACTGGTAGTTGTAGACTCCGAATTTCATAAGCTGTGCCGAGACGTAGGCCTCCCTTTCGCTGTCGTAGTGCAGCATATTGGCGGGCGAGAAGGCATTGTCCCAACAATTGCCGAGCAGATAATAGCTACCGCCCTCACGGTAGGGAGCATTGAGACGGAAATGCACAAGCGCATAATCGGCCTCGATGCTGCTGCCGTAGCCCTCGAGCGTATTCACATAGAAACGTCCATTCTCGTCACGGTCGTTGCGGTAGGAAGCGGCACGCTCGTCGGCATAGAGCCACACATTGAAAATGTCGTCGGAATACTCTATGTGCTCCACTCCTGTCGACAGGGAATAAGGGTCGGTCACCTCGAACTTGCGGAACTCGTTTCCGGCAGCAAAGATAAGGTCGCGCTCGTGCGAATACTCCACTCTGTTTGCCGAGATATACGTAGGAGCACCGCATCGCACAATATTGTCGCGACGGTTATTCTGCACCACATACAGTTTGAGTTCTTCGGCCGGAAGACGCACGTCGTACCCCGTATAATCTACAATTATCCCCAACTGCTGGTGAGCATCGTTAAAGTCGACGTCGGTATTTCCACTCACCTCAACGCCTATACGCACCTTGTGCTCTACAACCGCAAAGCGAAAGAGCGCAACAGGCTCATCATCGTCGTCGGAACAGACCTCTACCTTATAATTGCCCGACACCTTGAGCGATATATTGTCGTTGGGAACAGAAAAGCTGTAATTTGTATAGAGCTGCGTGGTATTCTCGGAGTAGCGGACATCTTCTATCACCTGAGCATTGAAGCCTGCAAGATACTCCGAGACGAACAGTTCCGACGGAGTCCAGTCGGCATTGCAATGGATAATCCTGTATGTATATCTGTTATAATTATGGGACATCTCATCGAATGAGAAGAAAATCCTGTCGTCGCTGCCCAACTGCGCAACGGCAGGAGCGTCCCAATCGTCGTTGAGCACCATCTGCAGCGAACGTATATCGGGGGAACGGGACTCAGTAAACTGCGCAAAGAGCGACAAGGGGAATATGAACATCGATAAAAGAATTGTCCGCATAGGCAAGGTTTTATAAGGAGGTTCTATAATTTTGCACGAAGATATGGAAATTTCTCATAAAAACACCTATCTTTAAGGAGGATTAAGAAACTGTTTAAATTTCTAAAAAAAGTTATTATTATATTGGAAGCCGTTATTTCGTTGTTTTTTATGTTCAAAACTGCCCGTTTTCTTCTTTCTCTCGGTTACGTAGCCCGCTACGCGCCCTCGAAAAATAATAAAACATTCCACTTTTGACCTATAAAAACCTAACGATATAAATTTAAACAGCTTCTGATACAGGCGAAAAAAAATAAAAAATTCCACAACAATATAGATTTCACTATCCCGCACCGTCTATACCCTTGCAAATATATCCACACGGAAGATAACAAAAAAATCCTGTGCGATGATAGATTTTCACACGGTTCATTCATCTAATAAAGGAACGAGTAAAAAAAGAGACTGAAAAAAGGAAGCAGGTATTTTACACAAGGACAGTAAAAGTAATCCCTGTACCCGGAAAAGCACAAGACAAACAATCCAACGGACAAACAGAGAAATTTGTCCCCGCAAAAGAATGACGGAGTACCGCTCATTGGAAATGTTCCCACACCCTCTCCCTGTAAAAGCCTGCAAAGGGATTCCGCTGCAGGCCGATTATCCTGAAAGCGCAGCACTGGATTGCAAGCGCAGAAGCAACGTCGCCCCAAACGCGACAATTCAAAAACCCCAAAAGCGAATTTATTATGGATAATACACAAACAAGAGCAGTATCTATAGATACCACCCAAGAGAACATTATGATGAAGAAGAAACAAGCCGACAGCGACAGCGCAAATGCTTTGTTCGAAGGTTGGTTCGAGCACAACGAGACAGAAGAGACCGACAGCACCAGCCTCCCCGCCGACGGGGAAGCCACCGGCAGCCACGACGAAGAAGAGGACGACAACGACAATTTCGACGATGACGGCCTTGACAACAGCAACGACGATGATGACGGTGACGACGATGATGACTTTATGAAATTAATAAATGAAATGTGCGAAGAGCACGAGAAGATTATCGACGAAGAGAAAGAGATGATGAAAGGGCTCAGGCTGCAGAAGCTGGGCAAGAAGGAATTTATGCTTCCCGAACAGGGAGCACCAATAATCGCCTGCAGCGACATTACGCTAAAGCTCAACGACAATAGTGCAGTAAAAGCCGTAGGCCAGCCCCTGTCGATTAAAAAGATTGAGGAGAGCGACACGTACACATTCAAGCTCAACAACAGCATAAAGCTCTCCAGCGGAGACTGCTACCTGTATGTGCACAGTTGCAACAACTACACCGACAACAAGCTCAAATACAAAGCGCGCTTCACATACAGCCACACAACCGAAAGCTACAGCGCCGAAGTCCCTTCGTCCTGTTTCCACAGCGGCACATATTTTGTGCTCTTTGACAGAATTACATCAAAGGACAAGCAGTTCTCACGCTTCGGGAACTCTATATGCTTTCCAATATACGTGTACCGTGAAGAGGACTACGAAGAGGACTACGTCCCAATAACAAGCACAAGCTGCAAGATTGACAGCACCCGCACAAAGTTCTCCTTCAGGGTAAGATTCCAATATCGTATGTTGAACGATACGGGATTCAACCTCGACATCTACAACGAGAACCTCAACTGTGTTGCCAGCACCTCGGATACAGCGTGGAACTACAACTACCAATGCGAGAGACAGGCATTCGAGTTCAAGGCAACAGCGGACATTCCGCTCAAGGGAAGATACTTTGCCATATTAAGGACAAACGGCGTCCCTATGTACAGCCTCTATTTCAATGTAGATAAGAATGGACTTACCACCGAGAGTAGCACTTTCACAGCGATAAGCCTCATCGACAAGCACTTTGCCACACAGGTAGATAGAAGCCGCTACTGGAAGGTCTTCTGCGGTATTCACGGATACGGCAACGCCAAGCGCTGTCTGCTCCGAATGGATATGCGCAACCTTTTCAACAAAATGCGTAAAAGTAAAAACCTGTCGGGCATTAAGGTGAACCTTAATATAATGTACCACGGCGGAAGCAGCAAGGAAGAACTCGGAATGCTGCGCAAGCTACAGCTCGCGCTCGACGATATTTCAAACGTGCAAGAGGGAGACTGCATTGCACTGTGCGAGGCAAAGACCGCCTACGACCCCTACGAAGATGCCACAAGCCTCTTTGATGAAAGCAAAGACAGAGGCATATTGCTCTATAACCTCACGTCACTTATGAACGGTAACAGCGTTGTAGTAAACAAATTGCTGTGCACGCTCAAGAAAGACGAATGCCACTCTGTTTGCCTCATCGGAAGCAAAAGCGAGATTGAGCAGCTCTTCCAGACATACCCTGGGCTCGCCGAGTTTTTCCCCAAGGAAAACAGCATCGAGCGATACTCATTCACTGCCGATGACTACGTGCGCCAATGTATGACAACACTGCAAGAGGGCGACCTCTACCCCACATACGAGGCAATAGACAAGATTGTCGATGCGATAGAGAAAGCGTTTGCCGGCGGCCATCTTTTTGGTTGGACACTTACCAATATCGACAAATTCACGCATAGGCACATAATAGACAACTATTATGCCCGACAGTTGAAGTGCCTCAAAGAGAAGAAGCAACAGTCGCGCATCGACTTTGCGACGATAGAGGCTTGCGACATAGACACCGAAGCACTGAGTTGCAAGAGCGCAAGCCCATTCGAAGAGAGCATACAGCAACTGAACGCAATGGTTGGATTGCAGGACATAAAATCGAGCATAACAACCACCTTCAACCGCATAAAAGTGAACGAAGAGCGAAAGCGTCTGGGACTGAAAGTAAAGAACGACACCTGCAACCATATGATTTTTACGGGCAACCCCGGCACCGGAAAAACCACAGTCGCAAAGATGGTCGGAAAAATTTACCACTCGTTGGGACTCCTCTCAAAGGGAGAGGTAATATGCTCCGACCGCTCAAAGATAGTAGGCCGATACATAGGCGAGACGGAGCGCAATATGCAACGTCTGTTGAGCGAGGCAAAAGGAAATGTACTATTCATCGACGAGGCATACACGTTGTGCGACTCACTCGAGGACCGCAGGGACTTCGGCTACCGCGCCATAGAATGCCTGCTTACAGTGCTCTCGCAAAAAGACTCGGACATAATAGTTATCTTTGCCGGGTACGAAAAAGATATTGACCGAATGATGGACTGCAACCAGGGACTCCTGGGACGCTTCCCCTACAAGTTCAATTTCAAGGACTACACAGAGCAGGAACTCACCGAGATTGCCCTCAACCTTTTGAACGAAGAAGAGTATATACTGAGCCCCGAAGCAGAAGCGCTGTTGCGCACCACCATTGCCGACACCGTGAAGCACAAGACTAAAAATTTCAGCAATGCACGCTGGATTGAGCAGTATGTGAACAACGGCATAAAGCACGCCCAGAGCGACAGGCTCGCAGTAACAGGTTGCAACCCCTCGGTTGAGAATTACCGCCGCATAGAGATAGAGGACGTCCGCACCGCATTTGAGCTGTACAAGCCCAAGGAGGAGATGCAGCAGCGCACCATCGGCTTCAGGGCATAAGGAACACAACAACAGCAATCAGTCAAGCCTCCCGACAAGGAAGGCTTGACTGTTGTGTATATCTTGGCACAGTTTGAATCGACGGAGCAAATTCGGGCTCAGTAGAAAAAAGGTGTGGGAAATTCACATTGAATGACTAATATTTTTCATCTATTGCAACAGGTAAATCTTAGACCAACTGCACGCCGAAAAGAAATTTAATTGCGGGTAGGCTGTTTTAAGGAAACAGTGCGAG
>JAFZIA010000053.1 GCA_017554605.1 Bacteroidaceae bacterium | reverse complement strand
TCTTTTGTGCAAGGTTTTTTGTTTCTTTTTTTCGCAAAAAAAGAAAGCAGAAGAAAATACTACAACGAGAGAATAGCCGTAAAATAACACCGGGAAGGTGGTTGAAAGAATTGTTATCCACAGTAAATTTCTACTGAGCCGTTTTGCTGTCTTTTTGGACTTAATTTATTTATTAACTCATAAAACCAACTGAAATGAAAAAGAATCTTGTTTCTTTGTTCTTGTTGGGTATGATGGTACCGTTCGGTGCAATGGCACAGCTTCAGCTAAAGACTGAGGTTCCTGCCAACGCCGACAATGCGCCTTTGCCTTGCCATCCCGTACCCCACGAGCGACAGATTTTGTGGAATGAGACGGAGTTCTACGCCTTCTTCCACTATGGTATGAACACGTTTACCGGTAGGGAGTGGGGCTATGGCGACGAGGCTGAGTCGATATACGCTCCTTTGGGTATGCCCGACCCCGAGCAGTGGGTGACCTCTGTAAAGGCTGCCGGTATGAAGGGCGGTATTGCGGTGGTTAAGCATCACGACGGTTTCTGTCTGTGGCCCACAGCCACCACTACACACAACATTACAGATGCAGGCAGCGAGTATGGCCGTACAGCCAATATACCCTTGCTGTTTGCCCAGGCCAGCAAGAAGCATAATATGAAGTACGGTTTCTACATCTCTCCGTGGGACCGTAACTCGGCTCACTATGGCAAGGATACATACGTGACCGAAGTTTTCCTCAGACAGTGCGAGGAGTTGGCGGCATACGGCTCCGACCAGTTCGAGATGTGGTTCGACGGTGCCCGTGGCGGCGACGGCTATTACGGTGGCGAGGGCTACGCCAATGGAGTGGGCGAGAACCGTAACATCGACGCAAGCATATACTACGACATTCCCAATTTGCGCTGGCGTGTGCATCAGACTGCTCCCAACTGCGTGATGTGGGGTGTAGGTGGCGAGGCCCGCTGGATTGGTAATGAGTCGGGCTACGCCGGTGAGACCGATTGGGCGATGACCGACCACGACACCGAGGACAACAGTATACGCGGACAAGGTGACATCAACGGTTGGATATGGCATCCGGGCGAGAGTGACGCCAAGGCTACCAGCGGTGGCTGGTTCTGGCATCAGGGCGAGTGGATACACAGCGCCGAGCGCCTGTTCCAGATGTACCTCGAGACTGTGGGCCGCAACGCTACACTCATTCTCAACATTCCCCCCAACCAGTATGGCGTGCTCCCCGAGCACAGCGTGAACGAGCTGGCTGCATTGGGCCGTTTGCTCCACTCGCGTCTTGCCGTACCTGTGTACGGACTCGATGAGACCACAGAGGCTACCGACTATGCAAAAACAGCCGTCATTGACGTGGACAAGACCCGCGCCGGCGGCAAATATGAGAAGGCCAACCTCACCGACGGCGACAACAGTACCTATTGGGGTGTTGACGATTTTGAGCACACTGCCACCATCACTCTCACTTGGGATACTCCACAAACTATTCGCTACCTTGTGATGCAAGAGCCTATCAAGCTGGGCCAGCGTATCAAGGAGTTCAAGATTGAGTATAGCGAGGACGGCAGCACCTGGACGGAACTCTGTCCCAATATGCAGACAACCACAGTGGGTTACAAACGCATCATTCCTCTCAATGGAAGCACCTCTTCGAGCTATGGCAATGGCTACAACGCCAAGAAGTTGCGCATCACCATCGAGGATAGCCGCGCGTGCCCCCTGCTCTCTAACCTGAATGTATATTAACTAAGTGGAAACATCGACACGAATAATTGAAACACAGAAATTATGAAAAGAATAAATATTTTACTTTCTGCTGCGTTGATGTTTTTGGGACTCACCGCAAAAGCGCAGACAACAATCACATTCGATACCGAGGACTACGCTGGTATCGGTGTATATGACAAGTGGGAGGAGAGCCCCTTCCGCACAGGTGAGCTCCAGGGTAACGCAGCCGTAGTGAGCAACCCCTGCACCACACTCGACGAGGTACTCGGTATCGCTCCCAACAGCACCAGTAAGGTAGTGGGCTTCCAGCGCAGCCGCTATGCCAGCAACGCATACGGTGTGCGCATCGACCTGAAAGAGCCTATCCGTGTGACCAAGAACCTGCAGTACATTCACGTGATGACCTACCTCAAGGACAAGCCCACCGAGAGCCGTATGATGGTTATGGGTCTTGGAAAGCGCATCGAGGAGAGTTGGAGCGGACAGAAGAACGACGAGGTGGAGCAGTTCTGGGCACTAACCACTGCCAATGTGCAGCCCAAGGACGGCTGGCAGGATATTGTAGTGAGCTTCAAGGGCTTCTCATATTCAAAAGAGGAGAACGAGAACAGTGGTATAGACATATATGCACTCGTTATCGTACCCGATGTGCGCACACCCGATGAGGACGATTCGGACTGGGTGGCCTACTTCGACGAAATTGTGGTGGACGGTAACCCCGACAAGCGCTTCTCAACCGAGCAGTATGCTCTCACACACGATGAGGAGGCTGCCATCAGCCGTACCGACCGTGCCCTCAACAAGGTGGGTCTTGCATCGGGTGGCAAAACATACGAGTCTGCCGCGCGCAGCCGCAAGTTATACTCAAACAACACTGCAGCCAGCGTCTTCTCGGCCAAGGCCGGTGCAGAGGTGCAGCCCACATTCGGTTACACAGGTAACTGGATGAGCGGTTATGTATATGTCGACTGGGGTCGTGACGCCCTCTTCAACTCCGACCTCAATGACAACGGTACTCCTGCAACAGGCAGCGATGTAGTGAGCTACAGCGCCGTGCAGATTAATGGCACCTGGTACAAGAGCGACGGCTCGACACGTGGCGACGGTAACTCTATCGGCGCAGCTATGCCCAAATTCACCGTGCCCGCAGGTACGCTTCCCGGCTTCTACCGTATGCGCTACAAGGTAGACTGGAACAGCATCAACCCCGCAGGTGCAAACGACATCATCTCCAATGGCGGCGGTATTGTGGACCTTACTCTCGATGTACACGGCGACGAGGTTGCCGTAAATGCTTCGCAGCTCAACGGAGACATTTATACTGCCGACGGAACCGACCTGATAAACTATGTTACAGGCTATGAGCAGCCACTCAAGGTGAAGATTGTACCTGCCCCCGGATTCGTACAGTATGGCTTCAGCCTCAAGTATGGCTACAATGTAGCGGCCAAGGAGCAGCTCGACGACAAGGGCAACCCCAACTGGATTGAGGTAAACGTACCCTACAGCGAGATTGCCGGAGACGGCACATACACCATTCCTGCCGAGTATATGCGCGGCAGCCAGGTAAGCATCGAGGGCGATATGCAGCAGGTACAGCAGTACACTGTAGTGGTAGAGGGACTCGAAGGCCGCGGAGGTGTCGTGTATGCCAACATCGAGACTTTGGGCGGTGGTATAGTCAATGCTACCCAGTACTTCACTATCGCTCAGGTTGCGGCCATTGCAGTGGAGGGTTACACCGCACAGGTGGCTCTTAACGACCGTACAATTACCGTTACCTATACATTGAACGCAAAGCCTTGCCAACAGATAACCTCTCTCTCGCAGTTGAAGAACTACAAACTGTATCAGATAAAGTCGAATAACAATGAAGGTTATCTTGCTTGGAATACAAATATCACAAACCAGTATCTTAGTTTGCGTGGCGTCACCAACTTTGCCAATGGCGAGCCCGGCAACGCTGATGTCCGCGCACAGTATGCCGAGGAGGTGAGCCCTTTTGATGTAAATGTTACTTGGCATATCCTTAAAGAGGGCAACAGCTACTACCTGTACCACCCTGCAAGAAATGCCTATGTAACACGTGACGGCAGAAACTATCAGTTTACCGATACCAAGACTGCATTGGACAATATCCGCGACAATGGCGACGGAACATTCAGCTTTCACGCCGGCGGCAATTACAGCGATGGCTCGACAAACTTTGCCTGTATCGTGACAAACGAACCGTTGACAGCCGTACGCAACTGGACTTGGAATGACCACGGCTCAGTGATGCAAATATTGGAGAACCCCAATGCATACACCATTGAATATTTTGTAGAGGTTGTGGGCGATGTAGCCGACGGCGGCTTCAGTTTTGAGGGAAGCGACTATGCAGATGGTGCAACATTGCACTCTACCGTATTCCTTACCGCTGCCGACTTGACTGTAAAGACTGTTGAGGGATACGATGCCGAGGTGACCGTTGATGCCGGGGCCAGGAGCATTCGTGTGGCATACTCTGTCGACGATGATGCTCCCGTTGTGGTTACCTCTATTTTGGAGAATAAACTCTACACATTGGAGTGCCGTTCGGGCAGCGCACACAATACCGCACGTTTCATTGGTATTACCGCGGACGGCAAGATTTCGGGACAGTCGGCCGAAGCTGCTTTCATCAAGTTCGAGAAGGCGAACAACGAGAATGGATACTATATAAGGATTGTAGATGCAAACAAATACCTGAACCACAACGGCAGCAATATTTCGGCAAGCAGCGAGAAGTCAACTGTCTGGACCTTGGGGGTTCCCACCCACACAGCCGGGGTAGTGACATTCACCATCGGTAACAACAAGTATCTGAACAATAATGGTTCCGATTGCAACGACAACAGTTGCGTCAACCTCAAGGCCAATACACATAATGGCGGCCCTGGTGCTACAAATGCCTGTTCGCTTTGGGAAATGACACAGTACCCCGAGCCCGAAGATGAGACACCTGCAGTGGTTACAGCAATCAACAATAGCAAAGTCTATACTCTTGAGTGCCGTTCGGGCAACGCACACAATACCGCACGTTTCATAGGAGTGACTGCCGATGGCAAGATATCTGGCCAGTCAGCTACTGCTGCGTATATCCGGTTTGAGCCTGCAGACAGCGAGAACGGCTATTACATTAGGATAGTTGCTGCAAACAAATACCTGAACCACAACGGCAGCAATATTTCGGCAAGCAGCGAGAAGTCAACTGTCTGGACCTTGGGTGTTCCCACCCACACAGCCGGGGTAGTGACATTTACCATCGGTAACAACAAGTATCTGAACAATAATGGTTCCGATTGCAACGACAACACTTGTGTCAACCTCAAGGCCAATACACATAATGGCGGCCCTGGAGCTACAAATGCCTGCTCACTATGGGAAATGACAGAGTATAGTGCCAAGGTACTCGAACCCACTGAGCCCGAAAATCCCGAAGAGGACAGCAGCCATACTTCTGCGGCAAAAGACCTGAGCATCTACTTCAACCCGTGCGGTGTGGCAGGCAGCAACTATATGACAATAGCAAAAGTACACGGTGCGGGAGCTCCCGACCCCGTTGTATATAAGGCTGCAAGCAAACCTGCTTCCTGGCACGTTCCTTATCCCCACGACTACGGTCAGGTGGTACGTGGCGGAACTTTTACTGTCGACTTTACATTGAGTGCAAGCGCAGCAGCCGATGTAACCGCCAATGCCTACTTCGACTGGGACGCAAACGGTGTATTCGAGACTACTGTGCCCGTAACCCTCGATGGTGCTGGCGGTACAGCAACAGTGGCTGTTCCCAGTGATGCAGCAACTGAACCTATGCGTATGCGTATCCGTATCAACAGCAACGGCCTCGAACTTCCCGAGGACGATGTGATGGGCTTTGTTTATGACTTCCACATTTCTGTTGTTGAACCCCAGCAGGGTTATACAGCAAGTGTTGTCACTTGTGCTGCCGACCGCGGAAATGTAACCTTGTCGAACAATGCCGGCAGTTATGAGGCAGGTACCGAGCTCACAGCAACTGCAACGGCTGCAAACGGTGCTGCTTTCGTATGCTGGAAGGAAGAGGGAGTAGTGGTTTCAACCGAAGCACAGTACACCTTTACCGTAGACCACAATGTGAACCTCAAGGCATTCTTTACTCCTGCCATAAATTATGGCTATAGACTGGATTATGTCATTGGACAGGCCGAGGGCATTCAGGCCGGCGACAGAGTGGGAGAGTACACACGTGCCTCTGTAGCTGCACTTGCCGAAGAGATTGCTGCTGCAAAAGCTGTGGCAGAGCCTGCGCAGAGCGATGTTGACGCCTTGCAGACTGCAATCAACGCTCTCAGCGTCAATATGCCTTCACCCTCCAAGCTCTACAAGATAGTAAAGCCAGGTGCTGCAAACTCAGTTGCTTATGCCGGCATCAACAACTCCTGCTCGTGGGGCGAGAATACTACTCCTGCTGGCGTTTGGGTGTTCGAAAAGGGTTCTGCCGACAACAAGTTCTATCTGCGTAACCTCTCTACCGGTTCATATACCACATCGTACAACAAGGACGCTACAGTAGTTCTTGGCGAGAAGAACCAGGAGGTGACAGTTGTATATCACGGTGCAAACCGTCAGATGGGTATAGCACCCAACGGTGGCCAACAGTTGAACCGTGCAAGCAACCGCCTTTGCGCTTGGACCGACAATCCCGGTCTCAACTCAAACTCTGCCTGGATTATTGAAGAGGTAGAGGAGGTGTCGCACCGGATTACTATCGGCAGCGCCGAGTGGGCAACATTGATGCTCGGATTCAATGCCTATATTCCCGAAGATGTAGAGGCGTATGTTGTAGGAAGCATAGAGAACGAATATGTGAAATTGACCGAGGTGAGCGGCGTACTTGCTGCAAATACCCCTGTCCTGCTGAAAGCAGCAAGCGGAGCTTATGAGTTCTCGTACACTACCGAAACGGCAACTGCCGCAAAGGTGAACGATTATCTTGACGGTTCACTCTATAACAAGTATATAGCAGGAGAAGCATATATATTAGGTATGCCGGACGGAGTGGTAGGTTTCTATAAGCCTATTCTTAACTGCAATGCACAGGGTGGTGAGGGTACAACACATTTCCTTAACAACGCGAACAAGGCTTATCTTGTACTGCCCGCGCCAAGCGGCGTTGCAGCTTACAGTTTCAGCTTTGGAGATGGTGCGACTGCAGTAGACGGTGTTTTTGAGAACGTGGACGCTGCAACCGGCATATACGACCTCACTGGACGCCGCATAGAAAAAGCCGAAAAGGGCATTTATATCGTAAATGGCAAGAAGCTCTTTATCAAGTGATGTATCAAGCTATAAACAAGAAATAAAATAACATATATATTTATGGACAATAAACAATTGCTACTATTAGGCTGCGGACTGATGACTGCCGCAGGTGTACAGGCGCAACAACCTAACCGCCCTAATATCATCTATATTATGTGCGACGACCTCGGATATGCCGATGTGGGCTGCTACGGACAGGAGTACATCAGTACACCCAACCTCGACCGTATGGCTGCCGAGGGAATGCGCTTCACACAGGCATACGCGGGAAGCCCCGTGAGTGCCCCCTCGCGTGCTTGCTTTATGACTGGACAGCACACTGGCCACACTAAGGTACGCGGAAACAAGGAGTACCGCTTCGGCAGTGTCACATACGGCAAGACCCAAGACCCCGAGCGTACAGGCCAGGAGCCTTACGATACTGAGCACGTCATTCTTCCCGAGATTATGAAGGACAACGGTTACACTACCGGTATGTTCGGAAAGTGGGCCGGCGGTTACGAGGGCTCTGTCTCGACACCCCACACACGTGGAATCGATGAGTATTACGGCTATATGTGTCAGTTCCAAGCCCACCTCTACTATCCCAACTTCCTCAACGCTTACACCCGAGGAGTAGATGAGGAGGTGCGCCGTGAACTCTTGCAGAACAACATTGCATTCGCGCTCTATGGCGACGAATACAAGAACCGCAAGGACTATTCGGCCGACCTTATACACCAGCGCGCTATGGAGTGGATTGACAGCCAGGAACCCGGCAAGCCATTCTTTGGCATACTCACATACACACTGCCTCACGCCGAACTTGCACAGCCCGAGGATTCAATCTTTATGGCATACCAGGGCGCTTTCTGTACCGAGAAGACCTATGGCGGCGATCAGGGCTCGCGTTACAATCCCACCAACATCGGACACCAGCAGTTTGCAGCTATGGTAACACGTCTCGACAAGTATGTGGGTGAGGTACTCGACCTCCTCAGCCAGAAAGGCTTGGCCGAGAATACGCTTGTAATCTTCACAAGTGACAATGGTCCTCACACCGAAGGCGGCGCCGACCCCGATTACTTCAACACCGAGAAGCTGCTGCGCGGTACAAAACGCTCTACAACCGAGGGCGGTATCCGTGTACCTTTCATCGCCTGGTGGCCCGGACAGATTGAGGCGGGTAGTGTAAACGACCATCAGTTGGCTTTCTATGACCTTATGCCCACATTCTGCGATGTTGCAGGCATTGAGAACTACGTTGAGAGATATACCAACGGAGAACTCGAGAATGACTACTTCGACGGCCTTTCATTTGCTCCCACACTCCTTGGCGAGGGCGAGCAGGAGAAGCACGAATTCCTCTATTGGGAGTTCCACGAGACAAATATGATGGCACTGCGTATGGGCGACTGGAAGATGGTGGTGCAGAACGGCAACTGCCAGCTCTACGACCTTGTGAACGACACGCACGAGGACAATGATCTTGCAGCACAATACCCCGAGGTGGTAGCTCGAATGAAGGAGATTATTTTGCGTGAGCATACTCATAGTGACCTGTTTGGTATAACATTGCCTCAGTAAAACTGTCGATATGTATATATGAATGATGGCGACCCATTTGCTTTTGGGTCGCCATCATATTTGTTTATACTGTCATTTCCCGTTTCAGTTAGAGTCCCACATTTATATTGCTTCTTATTAGAAGCTGTTTAAGTTTATATCGTTAAGTTTTTTATAGGTCAAAAATAGTGCCAACGAGCAAAACGCAAGTTTACTTGCCGTTTTTCGGCGAGTGCAGCCTATTTTGGCGCAATGCAAAAGTGGAATGTTTTATTATTTTTCGAGGGCGCGTAGCGGGCTACGTAACCGAGAGAAAGAAGAAAACGGGCAATTTTGAACATAAAAAACAACGAAATAACGGCTTCCAATATAGTAAAAACTTTTTTTTAGAAATTTAAACAGCTTCTTAGAAATGAAAAGAGTAAAAATTATGGCAGTCGCGCTGCTTATGGCTCTTGCAGCGCAAGCGCAGGGCGACTACACACGTGGCTTATCGGTGTGGTTCGACACCCCGACATCGCTCAAGGGCCGACAGATTTGGTACAACGGCAGTGATATGATGCAAAAGCCCGAGTGGGCAGGCGACACGGGCGTGAACCCCGACCAGGAGTGGGAGTCGCAGTCGTTGCCCATCGGTAACGGCAGCATAGGAGGAAACATCCTTGGCTCGATAGAGGCCGAGCGCATCACATTCAATGAGAAAACACTGTGGCGCGGAGGCCCCAACACCGAAGCTGGCGCACACTACTACTGGAATGTGAACAAGAAATCGGCGCATCTGCTCGATGACATACGCAAGGCTTTCTCCGAGGGCAACGACGCAGAAGCGGCACGCCTCACACGCGAGCACTTCAACAGTACCGCAGCCTACGAATACTACAACGAGAAGCCCTTCCGCTTCGGCAACTTCACCACAATGGGCGAGTTTGTAATTGAGACAGGACACTCGCACGCAGGACTCGACAACTACCGCCGTATACTCTCGCTCGACTCGGCTCTTGCCGTTGTTGAGTATGCGCATCAGGGTATCAGGCACGAGCGCAAATAT
>JAFZIA010000052.1 GCA_017554605.1 Bacteroidaceae bacterium | reverse complement strand
ACTACTACCTTGTAACTGGAAGGCACTACCCGCTAATAGCAGGTAATAGCTGCTACTACCAACAATTAGCCGCCACTAACGGGTACTACCTGCTAGTAGCGGCTAATTGCTATCTATATGTACTTGGTCGGATGCTTACGAATTAAATACCTGAGTGAAAAATACGAAAAAAAATCCGTGAGCCTTTCATTGAAGAAGGCTCACGGATAATATTACACGGTAAGTACAATGTTTACTTCACCAGTACCTTACGTCCGTTAAGGATATAAATACCACGTGTGGGGTTCTGAATGCGGCGGCCGCTGAGGTCGTAGTAAATTTTCTCCTCATTCTCGGTTACAACCTCCTCAACTGCTGTTGTGCCACTGAAATCGAAGTAGTAGCTGTTGCTGAGCTGCATTCCGGGGTCCTCGGTGTCAACCTCCTCGTCGTAGATGCCCAGGTTCTTCTCGCCCAACACCAAGTATGCCTTGTTGGCATTGTTCTTGAATGTGCCGCCGCTGAGTGCGTCCTCGTACATTCCAACAACACCGTCTTTCATCGCAAGGACATAGTATTTTGCCTCCTTTGCAGGGGTAATATATACGTCCTCCGCCGAGCCGCGGAAAAGGTTGTTCTCTATATATCCGTTTATGGTGTCATAGGTATCAATGAATGTGTATGTACCTTGCTCTGCCTTTACAAGTACGCCTGTATTTGCGGGAAGTATTCCATACTCAACCTGCTCCATCATAAGGCGGTTGCCGTCCACGCTGCTTGCGGTGTAAAGTTCTACACCGTTGGGTATATAAGCGTGGTAATCGAGGAAGAGTGTAGCGTATCCCGCAGCCGATACATTGAGGTCGAAATATCTGTAACCGGGTTCAACTATATGGAAGCTATTCCAGGGGTCCTTTAAACTATATGCATCTTGTGCTCCTTCGGGAACAATGAGTACACAATTGTTGTAATCTATAACACCCCAAGCATTGACTTCTACTTCCTCCAGTCTGTCGGCGGGGATAAGTGAGGTAATACTTCTGAGTCCGCTGCAACCGCTGAATGCGTATTCTCCAATAGAAGTGATGCCAGCGGGTAAGGTCACTTGGGTTAGTCCGCTGCAACCGTAGAACGCGTGTTCTTCTATTGCTGTAATAGTGTCGGGTATTATGGTGCTGTTGCAACCTCTCACAAGTGTGTTGGTTGCAGTTGCAATAATAGCGTTGCAATTATCGCGACTGTCATAAACTGTGTTTTCCTCGTCAACGGTTATTGTCTCAAGCAATGGATTGTTGTCAAGTGCGCTTGCCCAAAATGAGGTTACGCTTGCCGGTACAAAGAATTCATTAAGATTACATTCGTTGAATGCGTATTGTCCGATATATTCTACTCCATCGGGTAATGCTATACTGTTAAGGTTTGTGCATCCGTTGAATGCGTATTGTCCGATATATTCTACTCCATCGGGTAATGTTATACTGTTAAGGTTCGTACATTCGTTGAATGCGTACTCTCTTATTGATATGTAATGGTTACTGGGGAATGTTATCTCTGTGAGTCCTGTACAGCGCGAGAATGCCCAAGGTTCAATAATGAGGTTAATACCGTTGGAAAATAAAATACCAAAAATGGTATTCTTGCAGCCCGAAATAATAGAATTTGAACCGGCATCCATAATGAGGTTATTTGAACAGTCATAGAATCTTGTATTGTCTTGTTCAACATTTATCGATTCGAGTTGAGCACAATTGGCAAAGGGGTTACGTCCTATTTTTTTTACACTTGCTGGTATGTTCACAGTTTTTAGTCCACACTGTCCAAATGCAACGTCTTCAATACTTACGAGACTGCTTGGTAGTGTCACCTCCTCAAAATAAGGCAAGCCTATGAATGCTCCTACAGCTATTTCTGTAATAGTATTTGGCAATGATACTCTTTTAATTACACTACTAACACTAAAACCCATTCTTGCGATTCTCGTTACAGTGTAGGTTGTACCGTCGTGTTCAACAGTAGGTGGGATTATCACCTCCTCGTTGTGTTTGTATATTGATATTTCTACAGTATTGTTCTTGTACGAAAGAACGTTATACTTAAAGTTGCCGTCATTGAATTCTTTTTTCTCTTCTACTATGTTTGCAAAATCCTTCCAACCGTCGATAGCTGCGTATGTCTCCTGTGCTCCAGTTGGAACAACAAGTGTAGCATTGCTTGTGATGTCGCCGGGGTTTGTCAATGCAAAAAGTTTGTCGGCAGGAATATATGAAAATATATCTGCAATTGCAGAATTGTCGAAAGCGCCTTCTCCAATCTCTGTTACATTTTTCCCTATTACAACCCTTCTGAGGTCCTGGCAATTTCCGAATGCATATTTGCCGATGCTTGTGGTGGTTTCGGGCATTATAAATTCGCTAATGCCACTACAACCGTAGAAAGCTAACTCTCCTATACTTTCAATATTGCTAAATTTGCTATCAGAAATTCCCCATAGCGAAGAATAGTAGAAAGCTCTCTCACCAATGCTTCTTACACAAGATGGTAATGTTACATAATGCAATTCGTCGTTACACCAAAATGCTCTATTGCCAATTGCTACAACTTCGTATTTGATGCCGTTGTATATTACATTCTCGGGGATAATAATGTTACCTCTATATTGCTTAGAGGGTACACCCATCGAATCTCCTCCATCGCAGTTTGTTACCTCTACGGTTTTCTCGCTCTCCGATAGAATGTTGTAGTACAGTCCGCCTGCATAAAAATCTTGTGCTTGCAGGGTGGCGCACAGCAGCGTAAGTGTTGCTGCAATAATGGTTCTCATCTTTTTCATATTGATATGTTTAGAATTAAGTTTCTCAAAAGCACTAAAGCCTTTTGCGCAGGCTGCTGGTATAAATTTAACCAACTTCTTAATCTTTGCAAAATTACTGAGAAATAAACTAATTACCCCCCCATAATGTTAATTAAACTTAAATGGAATTAAAATAAGCGAATTAAGGCGCTTTCTTTGTTTTACTCTCAATAAAATTGTAATAAGTACGTTATAAAAAGGATTTGTTAGGATAGATGTTTGCATAAAGGTTGCTGTCATTGCCCAAGGTAATGTGTATCTTAATCGGCGTGTCTGTCGTTGCTTAGCTCTACATCCTATTACAACTTAAATTAAAATAGTTTTTAATAAATAGAACGATGAAGAAAATACTATATGCCTTATTATTGCCGCTGTTTCTCGTTGCCTGCAACGATGAGGCCAATTTTTCTGTATCGCCATCGTTGAGGCTCGAATTTTCGTGCGACACATTGATGTTCGACACGCTTTTTACCTCCATCGGTTCGCCCACTGCTGTGGTAAAGGTGTACAACCGCAACAGCTCGTCGTTGCGCCTCAGTAGTGTCACGACAAAAAGCGGCGGGGCGTCGGGCTTCCGCATAAATGTAGACGGGGAGTATGCCAATGTGGTGCGCGACGTTGAGATACGCAAGAACGACAGTATGTATGTGTTTGTCGAGGCTACGCTCGACAGGAACAGTGCAGCAGTGCCGCTCCTTGTTACCGACTCGCTGCTCTTTATGCTGGAGAGCGGGGTGGAGCAGCATATTTCCATTATGGCCTACGGACGCGACGTTGAGATAATGCGCGGGTATACCTATGAACAAGACGGCAGGATTGCGAAAGGACATTATCTGGTGTACGACTCCCTTGTGGTGGGCGATAATGCCACGCTCACGATTGATGCGGGTGCAGTCCTCTATTTCCACAAGGACGTTGAGCTCACGGTGCGCGGGCGGCTGCTTGCGCAGGGTACGTGCGAAGAGCCCGTTGTGATGCGTGGCGACCGCACCGACTATATGTTCTCTTATCTGCCGTACGACCGTATCCCCGGGCAGTGGGGCGGAGTGCTCATCGACTCGGCAAGCAACGGCAATCTCCTTCTGCATTGCGACATTCACAGTGCCGGGTACGGCGTGAGGGTGGCAGCCGGCGACACAACACTGCACAGGCTGACTATTGAATCGTCGCGCCTGGAGAATTTCGACGGGAACGCACTGGAGACAACAATGTCGCACGTCGATGTAAGGAACAGCCTCATTGCCAATGCACGCGGGAACTGTGTCAAGGTGGTGGGAGGTAACGTGCGCTTCGTCCACTGCACAATAGCCAATTTCTATGTGTGGAAACAGCGCGACGTGGCTCTTGCACTGCATAACTCAATCGATGGAGCGCCTGCACCGCTGCGCGAGGCTCTCTTTGCCAATTGCATAATAGAGGGGTCGAAGAGCGACGAGGTGGTAGGCTACCTCTCGGCCTTTGGCGATACTGTGCCCGATGCGGTGAACTACAGGTTCGTGTCGTCGCTCATAAACACCATAGAGGAGGAGAATGCAAATTTTGTTGATATTGTCTACGACAAGAAAGATGTTGCACCCTTTGCAAAGGAGCATTTCCGACTGATAGACAACAGCATCTTCAAATACGATTTTCACCTCTCCGACAGCACTACGGCGCGGGGTATTGCAGCGGGCGAGTACTCCTCGCTGTTGAAATACGACCTCGACGGGGTGCTGCGTCCCGACTCTCTTGCCGACGCCGGCTGCTTCCAGTATGTCCCGCTGCCCGAGGAGGAGTGAGCCTATTGCTCCGCTGCTGCTATCTCGGCACTGCTAAGGCCATATATCTCATATACGGCGGCGTCTACTTTGCGTTCCAGTGCCGAAGTGTCGTTGTTGGGGTTCTCTTTCTTTAGGGCCATAATCTCGTCCACAATTCCAGCGATTCTCTCCTGAATGTCGGCCGCAGCCTTTTTGATGGGAATTTCCGACAAGGGCTTCTGGTACAGTTCCAATGTCTCGCCCTTACGCTTGCCCTTGTTGTAGAGCCATATATAATACAATCTTGAGTTAAGCAGTGCCAGAATGTATTTTATGTTGTAGCCCTCCTTGGGGCTGGTTATATAATATACGTCGGCGCTTGCGTACCAGTCGCACTCGTTGTATCCGAATGTGTTGCTCTTGCTCCTTTGGGGGCATACTATTTTTGCACCCGTGAAAATGTGGGGGTGCGCAGTGCCTCGTCTCAACTGGTGCCAATATTCCCTCTTTTCGTTGTTGGTCTCCCGTATCCTTGTGAGGATAGGCCTGTATAATGAGAGGCAGGATTTTATTGTTTCTTGCTCATAGGGCGGTGTGTCCGACGAAGAGAATATCAGCTTTTTAGTGGTCGTTTCGCTTGTGCAGTACCGGTTTATGTCGGAGTTCTTGTAAAAATCCTTATAGAACGGATACTTTTTGATGGAATCGATGGTGGCGCTGTCCCTGTAGTTGTTGCTGTCCAACACAAACACTCCATCGTCCTTGCAGATGTTGTTGCTTAGGATGTAACTCTCATCGGCATATTTAATGTTGTGGCTGGTTATACTGTCGCAGCCGCCCATAATGCCTGCGTTTACCTCGGCAATGTTCCCTAACGCCTCATTTCCCGATGCTATTTTCTCCAGCAGCGATGACAGCGGATTATCTACACTGCTGTTTTGTAAACGAATGTAATTCTCCTCTCCATCGTATAAATCTTCTTGGGTAATATCAGCGTAGGTTGTATCTTCATCTATATGATTGATTATTGAAGTAAACATTAAGGGATTTAATGTACCCTTTTTGTGAACATCAATAACTTGACATTTATAATCATCTTTACCTTTGGTGAACGAACTTATCATATTGTGCTGCCCGGGAGCATTCTCGAAAAGGCGCAGTTCGCCAAGGTTGAACAAGGTCCTGATGCGCATACGCTCTTTGATGTCCGCTCTCAGTTTTCTTGCTCCCAATGCCGTGTGATAATAGTTGGTGGTGATGAATGTGGCAACGCCATTGGGCGACAGCATATTGAATGCCAAATGAAAGAAAAAGTAGAAATAGTCCATCTTGCCCAGATAGTATTGCCCAAGATGAATGTCGGCCTTTGCGGGCCTGAAAATCTCCTTATGGCCTTTCTCGCCAATATACGGCGGGTTGCCAATTACAATGTCAAAGCCGTTCTTATCCTCCCTGCTGAACACGTCGCCGAACCAGGTGTGCCAGAGGAAAAAAATATTATTCCCGGCAAGATTTATGGTTCTTAGTTCTCTGAGAATTTCAGGGTTGTATGCTTGTGTTTCCAACTGCTTGTTGATGGTATCGGAAATTTCCTGCTGTAATTTTACTTTTCTGTCGTGGTCACTGCAAGAGTAGTATGATGAAAGCAAATGTGAAACGCTCCTTTGCAAGCGATTCTTCCCGTCATCGAAGAGAGAGATTTCTCCCTTGTCTTTCTTGTCTTCTTTCTCGTAAGTGAGCTTGCTCAGGTCAGCACCCATAAAACTCTCTATGAGTGAGTTGCCCTGCATAATCTTATAGTCGAGGTTGGGGAGTGGCGATGGGGTTTCTTCATCAACTACAATCGAGAGCCAAAAACGCAGACGGGCAATATCAACCGCACCTTTCTCTATGTCTACTCCGTATATGTTATTTTGTATAATGCTCTTCTTTATTTCGGCACGGTTGTAGTGTGTGCCACTCAACACCTCGCGGCAGTGCAAAAGTTCGTTGAGCAAGCCCATAGGGAATGCACCCGAACCGATGGCCGGGTCGCAAATCTTGACCTCTTCAAGTGCTGCGAGAAGTTCGGGTTTCTTGTTGGCGGGAATATCGGCTAAGCTCTCTTCGGGAGAGAGGATAAATTTGCGTATCTTGTCTTTTGCTATGCTTGTGCTTGTCTCGAGGTAGGCTATGAGCGACTCCTGGCACATATAGCGTACAATCTCTTTGGGAGTGTAGAATGTGCCTTTGTCCTTGTTGTCTTCGAGCAGGTTCTCGAAGATTTTGCCCAACATTTCGGGGTCTACGCCCACTACGGCATCGTTGGGGTAGTTCTCGTCGATGGTAAAGCTATACTCGCTGAAGAACTTGAGCAGACGCTCGAAATAGTCGGCAGGGAATTTGCAGGCTGTTTCGTCGGTTTTATCGCGTTCGAACAATCCGCCGTTGAAGCAGGGTATCTCTTTCCACTCGGCAAGCAGGGTTTTGTCCCAATTGTATCTGGTGAACAGTGCTTCGCGCTCAGTGGGTCCTGCATTGAGAATACCAAAGAAAAGAGGTTCAAGAACAGAGTCGAGATAATCGTTCCTGTGTACCGAGTTCCCGAACAAATTCTGCATATAGTTCAGGTCGCCGCACAACCACCCTTTGCGTTGCAAAAAGTGGAGGAAGGTAATGCGTCCCATCATCTTCTTCACATAGTCGCGTATTTTCTTCTCGTCGTGCCCGAATGCCTGCATCAATGCAGCGTTGGGCTCTCCAGTCGCTTTCTCTTCCCATTTGCTGCCTGCCTTTACGAAACGCTTGCCTGTAATATATTGGACAAAGTCGGCATACAGTTCGCGGTACTTATAGAAGAACTCGTTGGAGAGGGCTTCAACGGAGAATACCGTTTTTAGATTGTCAAACGATAGGCCTTTCTTCTTCAGGGAAGTGAAACGCTCGACAGGTGTCCTGTAAAGCAGCCCCTTGTTGCCGAACACGTATGTATAGCGTTTGGGCGACGTCGCCTTGTCCTTGATGTTGCAAATGAACGACAAGCGCCAATGGTCGCCACAGTCGAATACTGCCAGTGCTGCATCAAATTCTCCCCAAGTGGGACCCGTGAATGACTTTACAATGTTGTGCAGTTCCACGCGCTTGTTGGCAGCAGAACCTTTTGTAACATTGTAGCGGAACAGGCCGATGCGGTAACTGTCTGTGGTGCGGGCGTTGCCCAAATAGTACCCGTCGCCCGGTACGTTCCCGATTATCTTTCCGGGCTTTTCTTTCAATCCGTCTGCCTCGAAAAAATATTGCACAAAGCTCTTCCATCGTGCCAAGTTGAATGGCGATTGGAACAGGCTTCTCAAACTGTCGGGGGTATATGCGGGTGCCATAGTGATAAACGGTTCTCAACAATATGCTCCGCAGCAACGGCTATGGGGTGTGTTCATTGTTGCTGTAAAACGGAAAAATCCTATTCGTGGTGGTAGGGCAGATGGTTTATTATTGTGTAGGCGCGGTAGAGCTGCTCTACAAAAAGCAGGCGTATCATCTGGTGCGAGAAGGTCATACGCGAGAGTGAGAGCTTTTCGTTGGCGGCATTGTAGACACGTTGCGAGAATCCGTAAGGGCCGCCCACCACAAACACCAGGCGCTTGGTGGATATGTTCTGCTTGTGCTCAATCCAGGCTGCAAACTCGGTGGAGCGGAACTCCTTTCCTCCCTCGTCGAGCAGCACAATGTGGTCGCCCGGAGCAAATGACTTCAGTATGAGCTCGCCTTCCTGTTCCTTTTGCTGCTGCTCGCTCAGCTTGCGCGCGTTTTTCAGCTCGGGGATTATCTCGGTCTCGAACTGTACAAAATGTTGCAGGCGCTTCACATAATCACCTATTCCCGATATTATATTATTGTCGACGGTGCGTCCCACCACAAGCAAAACAATCTTCATTTTATCACTTTTAGTATAATGCTGTCGCGAAGATAAGAAAAATTGTCGGTAGTGTTTGTTTAGATTAGCCGATTTATATATCTTCGCACTGAAATTAAATATTTACTACTATGGATATTAAGGACGAACTTATTGAAAGACTGATAGACCTTTCGTTTGCCGAGGATATTGGTGATGGTGACCACACAACACTTTCTTCTATCCCTGCCGATGCAATGGGCAAGAATATGCTCCTTATAAAGGAGGACGGAGTGCTTGCCGGAGTGGATATGGCAAAGCGCATCTTCCACCGTTTCGACCCCTCGCTGCAGGTTGAGGTTCTTATCGAGGACGGTGCCGAGGTAAAGAAGGGCGACGTTGCAATGTATGTAACAGGCAGTGTACGCTCGCTCTTGCAGACAGAGCGTCTTATGCTCAATGTGATGCAGCGTATGAGCGGTATTGCAACAATGACCCGCAGATACGTGCGTCAGCTCGAGGGTACAAACACACGCGTGCTCGATACCCGCAAGACTACTCCGGGTATGCGCATAATGGAAAAGGAGGCTGTACGCATTGGTGGCGGTACTAACCATCGTATCGGTCTTTTCGATATGATACTGCTCAAGGACAATCACGTCGACTTTGCAGGCGGAATACAGAAGGCTATCGTCCGTGCACAGGAGTATTGCAAGGAGAAGGGCAAGGACCTGAAGATTGAGATTGAGGTACGCAGCCTCGACGAGCTTCAGCAGGTGCTCGACCTTGGTGGTGTACACCGTATTATGTTCGACAACTTCAGCCCCGAGGTTACACGCAAGGCTGTTGAGATGGTTGGCGGACGTTATGAGACAGAATCGTCGGGCGGAATTACATTCGATACACTGCGCGACTATGCCCTGTGCGGTGTCGACTTTATCTCTGTAGGTGCGCTCACTCACTCGGTAATGGGGCTCGATATGAGCTTCAAGGCTGTCAAGTGATATTTAGGAGCTGTTGAAATATATTCGGGCAGCTTAAGAAATACAACGCGTGCCGTTCGATTGAAACCGAACGGCACGCGTTGTATTCTATGCAAATAACTGCGCCAAGAGCAGTCCCACAGCAATGGAGACAACAGTTGTTATAAGTCCCGGCAGCATAAAGGAGTGGTTGAGCAGCCAGCGTCCGATGTGTGTTGTACCCGTGCGGTCGAAATTTATTGCGGCAACAACAGTGGGGTAGTTGGGAATGAAAAAGTAACCGTTGACAGCGGGGAAGAGTGCTATCATCATAAAAGGCGATATTCCAAGTGCAATACCCAGCGGGGCAATTGCACGTATGGTAGCAGCCTGACTGTACAATAATATCGACATTACAAACAACGCAATGCCGAACAGCCAGGGCATACTCTCTACAATATCCTCGATACTGCCTGTCAGTTGCCCGATGTTACCGTTGATGAAAGTATCGCCTAACCACGCAATGCCGAATATTGCAATTACAGCCTGCATACCCGCCGGGAAAATGCTGCCGCGTGTGGCTTTGATGCCATCGGTGCGTGTGACAATCAGAATGAGCGCCGCGGCCGACAGCATAAGTATCTCAATGAGCACGGGCATTCCCACTGCTTTCCCACTGAACGAAGGGCGAAGCTCGGGCAACGAGCCGAACAGTACAATGAGCACCGTTGCCGCAAGGAATATTGCAACCGACGCTTTTGCCTTGAAAGGATTTTCCACAATTGTCTTTTTGCTCTTCTCCTGGGTGAATTCTCCCTCGCGCACACGACGCTGGTACTCGGGGTCGTCCATAAGCTCCTTACCCACACGCATAGAGAAGAGTGCTCCAGCGACAATTCCTATCAGCGTGGCGGGTACGCATATCTTGAGTATGTCGAAAAGGCTTATGCCGTAGCCGGCGAGCAGTCCCAGTAGCGCCACCGTAGCAGCCGAAATGGGGCTTGCCGTTATTCCCTGCTGCGACGCGATGACGGCTATTCCGAGCGGACGCTCGGGACGTATCTTGCTGTCGGTGGCAACCTCGGCAATGACGGGCAACACCGCGTATGCCACGTGTCCTGTTCCAGCAAGAAAGGTTAGTGTATATGTCACCAAAGGGGCAAGTATGGTGACGTGCGAGGGGTTGCGGCGCAATATGCGTTCGGCAACAGAAACCATATAGTCGAGTCCTCCGGCTGCCTGCATACACGATGCGGCCGATATTACAGCGGCAATCATCAGCATCACGTCTATCGGCGGCGATGTCGGCTCAAGCCCAAAGACAAACATAAGGACGGACAGTCCAATGCCGCCCATCACTCCCAGTCCGATGCCTCCCAGCCGTGCACCTATTATTATGGCCAATAATACGAAGATAAGTTGTATAAGCATTTTTTTACTCTTTATTTGTTCCAGACCTAATCTGTGCAAAGATAGCTGTTTTCTCCAAATATCTGTATGAAAAGAGACAGGCCGGCATCAGCAAAAAAGAGATGTGCCCTTTGTCCGGCACATCTTCTTTCGTGATTATAATTGTTATTCAATGGCTATGTTGCGGCTTATGTGCTGAGGCTCCGATGGTTGTTTCTTGGGAATTTCAATCTTGAGCACTCCGTTGGACATCTTGGCCTCAATCTTTGAGGTGTCGGCATCTTCGGGCAGGATAAGGGTCTGCTGGTACTTGGTGTAGGAGAACTCTCGGCGCAGGTAGCGTCCCTTGCGCTCTTCCTCGGGCGACGCGTGCTTCTCGTGCTCCTTGTCGCTGCAACATTTTCCGTCCTTGCAGCCGCAGTCCTTCTCCATACTTATGCACAGGTTGTTATCGCTGTTCAAATGGATTGAGAAATCCTCTTTGGTCATTCCCGGTGCCGCCACTTCCACGGTGTAGCGCTTCTCGCACTCGAATACGTTGATGGCAGGTGCTGTGGTGCCGCTACGCATTACCCAATCGCTTGTGAAAAAGTCGTTGAAGATACTGGGAAGCCAGCCTTGTGTGCTTCCGTGCTTTGCTGGAATACTCATACTTGTTTCTTTTTATTGGTTATACATATAAGGGGTTCTTAGACATAACGGAGCCGCTACGGGTTGCGCAGGAACCTTGCTGGGGTGGCGTATGCAGGAACCGCCTGCCAACTGCACGTTTTTCTTGGGTGCCCGGGGTTGCTGTCTTCCCGTTGTGGCTCCGTTGTATATGTATAAAACAAAACAGCCCGCCGTTGTTCTGACGGCGGGCTGAATTATGATTTTTTAAGGGAGTATAGATTGGTTCGAGCCGATTCCTTGAATTTATTCTTAGAAGCTGCTTATTCTCCTTATTCCTATTGTCACACAAAAACAACGTGCGCTGTTCCCTCAATCTCAATGAGCAGCTCGGGACGGCAAACGTCGCTCACCACAAAATGTTTTTGTGCAGCGGGGTAGTGCTCCTGAAGATACTTCTGTGCCGGGAGTATATCCTCCTCTCGCTTTACATATACACGCAGCGTGTCGTAGACGGTGCTGCGGCAGGGTATGGGGATATTGTCGGGAGCAATAAGGGCGTTCATAATCTGCATCGTTGCTTCTGTCTGTCCGGTGATGTCCAGCGACGACAGGCTCTCTTCGCCGCGTATGGCTGCTGTGCCCGAGATGTAAATGCTCTCGCCTGCTATGCGTGCGCGCTCAAACTTGGGGGTTGTCTTCTGCTCCTCGCTGTTGCCTATGAGCACTCTTTGCGAGTAGACGTGTGCGGCTGTCTGCAACGGGTTGTCGATGGGGCAGTTGGCAGGATTGCCGCCGTTTGTAGCCATAATCTCTATCATCACACCTCCGCGTGAAGTTCCTATGCCCGTTGCTGCGGGGTAGTTGCTGCGCCAGCCGTTCTCCTCGTAAAAGAGGCTGCGTGCGTCGTTCAGCTCCTGATAATTCTGTCGGCCGTTGCTCTCTTCCGTAATATCCTGGATATAGTTCCACTGACGGTATATGTCGCTCGCCTTCATCTTTGCATCGGTAAGTATTGCACTTATTTTTCCGAAAATGTTGTGCGATTGTTCGTAGGTGCTCACCGCAATGTCGTCGGGTGTTATTCCCTCGGTTACAATGGTGCGCGTCAGTCCGCATTCTATGAGAATGTATCTGCTGCGCCGCTCAACGGTGCAATCTTCATCGAGGTACATAGCCTCGGCTGTAATCGTTGAGCCGAATGGCTTTTGCGCAACGTAGCTTATAAGAGGGGTGTTGTCCCCGAATCTCTCCTTTGCAAGATGCCTTATGCGGGCAATGTTACAAAGATATTCGTTGTCGTCGGCTGGGAGATGGAAAAAGGTCAGTTTCAGCAATGTTACATTTGGGTCGACTTGTGAAAATATGTCGAGCACAGCATCGTCGATGCTGTTGTCTATGTTTGTCGTGTATATTTCCTGTCGTTTGTCGAACATTGTGCTGTTTTCCCTTTTATCGTTATATTGTGCGAAGATAGTGAAAAAAAACGATACTTGGCTGCTTTTCCTTTTTGCTGATGCAATTATTTTCTCTATACTATTTTACGAGCTTGAAGCGCAGGCGCAGCGTGCCGCTTTCCCACGTGTGGCTGATAATCTTGAAAATGCCAATCTCGGCGGTATTTTCCACGTGAGTGCCTATGCAGGCGCAGGTGTCGTAGATGCCCACGCGTACAATGCGCAGTGTCTCGCTCGCGTCGTCGGGCAGCTTGCTCAGGTCGACTCCCGCAGGGATATTCTCTCTTGTGCAATATTCCACCGTCACGGGCAGATGCTGCGATATTACTTCGTTTACTTGTGCCTCTATGGCTGCTATCTGCTCCTGGGTGGGCTCTGCTGTGAGCTGGTAGTCGCACTTGCTTTTCTTGCGTTCGATGTGTGCGTTACGGCTTCTTTCGCAACCGAACAATCGTATCATTGTCTGGTTAAGGATATGTTCGGCTGTATGCATAGGGGGGTATTCCTGCTTATTGTGGTCGTTGAGTTGTGGTGTTTCCATTGTTTATTGGTTCTGTTGATTAATGAGGTTTACAACTACTTTTACCATAATGTCTTTTTCCTCGGTGCGGCTCTCGGCTATCATCAATGTAAGTGCTACAAGGGTGTTGTCTGCTATTCGTTTGCTGCCGTCGGTGCGGTAGAGTATTCCGTTACGTTCCATAAACCAAAGGAAAAGCATTGCTGCTATGCGTTTGTTGCCGTCGCTGAACGAGTGGTTCTTTGTAACAAGGTACAGTAGCATAGCTGCCTTCTCTTCAACGCTTGGGTATAGCTCCACACCACCGAAAGTCTGGTATATCTGGCCTATTGAACTTTTGAAAGAGTTGTCCTTTTCATTTGCAAACAGATTGCTTTCGCCAAATTTCTCTTTCAGGCTCAAAATAGCTTCCATTGCATTTTCGTATGTCGCGTGGAAACGCTCCTCTTTTGTGGTGTTCTCTATAGTCAACTGTTGGTAGTCGTAGCGGTCGAGAGTGTCAAGTGCATAGACGTAATCGGTAACAACGGACAATAGTCCACTTGATTGGTCGTCGGTGAGTTTCTCTTGGGTGTTTACGGTGTGAGCAAGCAAGCGGACTACATCCTTGAGTTCGTTATAATGCTCAAGTCTAATTTTATCGTTAATAGCATAACCTTTGATAATGTAGTCTTTGAGTATGCGGTTTGCCCATTGACGGAAACGGGTACCATTGATGGATTTTACACGATAACCAACTGATATAATAACATCAAGATTGTAATATTCTGTATATGTCGTTTGCGTATGTCCTACTCTACGACCATATTTTTCGGTATGTGCAATTTTTGCACATACCAAGCTTTTTTCTAATTCTCCTTCTTTAAAGCAGTTGCTTATATGTCGTGCAATAACAGTTCTATCACGTCCGAAGAGTGTTGCCATCTGTGCCTGTGAAAGCCAAACGGTTTCATTCTCCAATTTTACATCAAGCGAAATAGTGTTGTCCTCGCTTGTATATATTGCTATCGGTGATATGTCAAACTCTTCGTTGTGTATATGTGGATATTCCGCTTTGCCTTCGGCGAAATTGCTGTCGCTCGGCATAATGCAATCAGGCTTGCTTTCTGCACTCGCTGAATCGCAATTTTGTTTATGGTCGTTGAGTTGTGGTGTGTCTGTTGTCATTGGTTATTTAATTTCGTGAATAATCAACACAAAAGTAGTACTGTTTCTTGGTATGTGCAAATTTTGCACATGTGATAATGTGTATAGTGGGTTGTCGCAAACAATGAGGCAACTAATGTTTATCTTGCCCGTTCCAACAATACAAAAATCTTACTTAATTTAATTATTGGTTTTCCCAAAAATGTTGAAACATTATATCCGTTATGTTTTGCATAATCGACAATTGTATTGCGGAAGTCGTTGGTGTAGTAAATGCCGAGAATTTTCTTTTCAGCCAGTCCTTGCCAGTCTGCTGGTGCATTTAATTCTGTGATTATATTTGTTCTGCCAATCCCCAAGGCAAGAGCTGCCAAACTATTGCAAAAATCGCCACGCCCGGCAACGGGTTCAATGCAAAAAGCAGATTTTACATCATCTACAAACTTTTTTATCAATAGCAAATCCTCAACCAAATTCAATTCTATGATACAATCAAGCTCTGCTTTTGTCATTTCCAAAATTGAGTCATCGGGGCTGCAGTTTCTCTTAATTCCCCAGTTTGTTTGAAAAATCAATGATTCAGTCAATGCCTTTTGTTTCACTGTGTTGTTTCGTTTTTGTTGATGTTTGTTTTTCATTATACTATTGTTTTGTTGCTATAATATAAATACGAATGTTTCTGTTGTGTTCAATACAAAACAATACAGAGGCGTGCAAAAACACTGCATACCGTAGTAAAAATTTCAAATTGGGAATAATATTTAATGCTATGCAATGATTTTGCATAGACACTCATTATATTTGCGGTAAATAGCGAATATAAGTTATGATAAGCAAGACATTTAACCGTTACATTTGGCTGCTGAATACGCTCCTTCAGCATAAGCAACTTTCCTATGAAGAAATCGGCGCATTATGGAGGGAGAGTTGCTTGGGCAATGGTGCTCCGTTGCCTTTGCGTACTTTCCACCAACATAAAAATGCAGTTGAGGAGCTGTTTGGTATTGAAATAAAATGCAATGCTTCAAATGGATACAAATATTACATATCTACTCCTGGCACATTGAAAAATGACAGTATCCGCAAATGGCTATTGAATTCTTTCACCCTATCAAATATGATAACAGCGGGGCATAATATGAAAGAGAGAATACTGTTTGAGGATATACCGCGTGGAACAGAATATCTGCAAACAGTAATTGAGGCAATGCAGAAATCAAAGGAACTGCAAGTTGATTATCAGCAGTTCTATGGGCATAGGAAAATATATAATATTCAGCCCTATGCTATGAAGGTTTATCATCAACGCTGGTATGTGGTCGGTTATATTAAAGAACTGGACTGTATAAGGAACATTGCACTTGACCGCACTCTTGAAATGAATTTATTAGACACACCATTTAAGTTGCCGAAGAATTTCAATGCAAAGAAGTACTATGCCAACACTGTTGGAATATATGTAAATGAAGAACTCAATCCCGTCAAGGTTAAGATAAGAGCCTATGGTGTGCAAATAGAATATTTGCGTTCTTTACCGTTTCATAGTTCTCAAAAAGAAAGTGCTTCAAAATATGGCGAGTTCTGTGATTTTGAATACAGATTATGCCTGACACCAGAACTCTTGACCCACATACTTGCTATGGGCGAAAATGTAGAGGTGCTGGAACCTGTTGAACTGAGAGAGGAGATAAAGAGAAGAATTTGTTTAATTTATAAAAAATACGACGTATGAATAGTAGTTATGCAGAAAATCGTAAAGAACATTTTAATACATATGCTGATGGATTGCAGTTGCCTATTGGCGGAAATTGGCAAGGCAAAGGGTCTTATCCCCATATTCTGAAATTTAAAGAGAGTGCAAATAATACCGAAAACAGGAGAAATAAATATAAGGTCGTTTGTGAGAAGAATGTTATCCCTGGTGTTTTGACTGATAAGTTTGCTATGAAAGATATGCACAGATATGCACATCATCTTAACTCTTCACAAGTGCTGTGTTATAACTTTTTTAGGCCATTGATTAGAACAAATAATAGTCCTACCGATGAACTTATTCAGTTACTTGAAATGCAAGGTGTAAAAATCTCTCGTTCTGCGATATGTTCATTTGAATATTGTCCAAACAAAGAAGAGAAAACACAGTTTGATTTCCACATTCAAGATGGAGATATAGAGGTATTTTTTGAGATTAAATATACAGAGGACGGATTTGGAAAAGCAAAAAAAGACGACGAGCA
Organism: Bacteroidaceae bacterium; assembly: GCA_017554605.1. Classification (GTDB taxonomy): domain Bacteria; phylum Bacteroidota; class Bacteroidia; order Bacteroidales; family Bacteroidaceae; genus HGM04593. Next base: position 2,363 of record JAFZIA010000052.1, on the reverse strand, counting down.
TAAAAAGAAATTCGTAACGATATATGAGAAGTATCTCAACGAACAGTGTTGTTTGAAATACAAACCAGATTTTGATGAATTCGCAAAGCATTATCAACTCTATCGTAATACTGTTCGTATAACCGATAAAAATAAATATGTGGTGCTACTGTATCCAGAGGCTAATAAAAAGGCGAATAGCGAAGCATCTGAATTTTGTGGTAAGATAAAAGAGGAATACAAGGATAATATATTGTGTTTGTATTGGGAAAATATTGTTGAGAAAGACTCGGAACTCTACCGCAAATACTTTGCTTAAATAATGTTATACAGAATTTTTACTATAAAACAGGAAGGTGTGCAGCATTTTTGCACATATTCCTGTTTTTAATGCTCATAAAAGCAACTTCATTTCGTATATATTATAGAGAACTAATAAATTCAGTAATGTATGGAAAAGAAAAAAACAGAGGTGTGTGGGAATGAGCAGTTTTGTTCTATTGAAGATGAGTTGCAACTTATAAAGGAAATAAAATCAAAAGGTATTGAAAATGAGTCGGCAATAGAAAAGCTTTCTCATTCAAATTTACGCCTTGTAACCGCTGTTGCAAAAAGGTTCAAAGGTGGCAGCCTGTCTATGGAAGAACTTATAAGCGCTGGTAACGAAGGATTGTTGTTGGCCGCTGAAAAATATGACGGGTCAAGAGGCTTTAAGTTTATGGGTTATGCCGTTTGGTGGATAAGGCAAAGCATTATGCAGAAGATACAATAATTGCAATGTAGGATAGTTGAGCCACGCGCTATTTGCGTGGCTCTAAATTTTCCATTTGTTGCATTTGCTTTGGTTGATTGAGAGCTTCTAAAAAGTTACAGTGAACAGCGATGATTGGACGCAGCCTCGGGAAAAGGGATATATGCGTGTGTTTTCTTCACTTGCCTTTCACAATCGTTGATGATGTGCCAAACTCTACGTAGTGCAAGGGGGGTATTCCTGCCTTGTCTGCACCACTTGTGAAATTTTTCCTCTCTTAAGTGAAAATAACACTCTTTATTTTGATGCTTGGGTTGTTGGTTGTATTTTTGCCGACAGCATACAATGTCCGATGGTGACAAAAGAGGATTATGTCCAAACGGACCGCTATGTGAATTAATGAACCGTTGTTTTAGAATGAAGACTGTTCCGAACCGCGAAAAAGAGATATTCAAAGTCACTTGGATAGGCAGTATAGTGAATTTCCTGCTGCTTGTATTCAAGTTTGTTGCAGGCATTGTGGGACATAGTGCCGCGATGGTTGCCGATGCTGTACACTCGCTATCCGACTTTGTTACCGATATTGTTGTGATTGTGTTTGTGCGCATATCGGGAAAGCCCGAGGACGAGGGGCATCGCTACGGGCACGGAAAGTATGAGACGTTGGCTACGGCTATCATAGGATTGATTCTTTTCTTTGTGGGTGTCGGCATATTGTACAACGGGGCGAGGAGTGTTGTTGACACTGTCTCGGGAAAGCCGTTGGCTGCTCCATCTGTTCTTGCGCTTGTTGCTGCTGCCTTGTCGATAATCCTGAAGGAGGCGCTGTACCGTTACACAATATACAAGAGCCGTGGGCTGAACTCGCAGGCGCTGGTAGCAAATGCCTGGCATCACAGGAGCGATGCTCTATCGTCTATAGGTACTTTGGTGGGTATAGGTGGAGCAATCTGTTTGGGTGAACGGTGGAGGATATTGGACCCGCTGGCTGCAATTGTTGTGAGTATATTCATAATGAAGGTTGCCTTTCAGTTGCTGAAGCCTTGTGTCGACGAGCTGCTGGAGCGTTCGCTGCCTGCAGAGACAGAGAAGAGGATATTGTCGATTATCCTCTCTTATCCCGAGGTGAGCTCGCCGCATCATTTGCGCACGCGCCGCATTGGTAACCACATTGCCATTGAGGTCCATATAAGAATGGACGGCAACACTCCGCTTGTTGAGGCTCATTCGTTGGCAAGTAAAATAGAGAAACAGTTGAAAGAGGAGTTTGGAGCAGATACTCATATAGGAATACATATGGAGCCGCAAAAGTGAGTGTTTCTGAATGCCGTAACAAGAAGAAGTTGTCGTGAGCATTATTACTTCGGACTTTTATACAACGTCGTAGTGATGCCGAATGAAAAGGACGGCGGCATCTTTACCAAACTCTTGGATTTTATAAAGGATTTATGATTCTCCTTCGGGTGTAGGCTGTTGCCGGCAATGTTTATTTAGAAGCTGTTTAAATTTATATCGTTAAGTTTTTTATAGGTCAAAAATAGTGCCAACGAGCAAAACGCAAGTTTACTTGCAGTTTTTCGGCGAGTGCAGCCTATTTTGGCGCAATGCAAAATTGGAAAGTTTTATTATTTTT
>JAFZIA010000051.1 GCA_017554605.1 Bacteroidaceae bacterium | reverse complement strand
TCCACAAATGCTTTTGCAGAAAGTTTTAATGCCAAAATCAAAGCATTCAGAGCACAACTAAGAGGCGTTGCTGATTTGAAATTTTTCTTCTATAGATTGACTAAACTTTTTGCATAGCCCCCCAACTTTTGCAGGTGAGCCAGTTTGAGGAATGGGTGAAAAAACTGAGGACGGCAACAGGCGGCTCATCGCTGATGCGGGCAAGAATGTATACTCGGATTACGGAGGTGTTGTGCCTGTGAAAGTGGATAAGACAAGCTTTTCGGGCAGGGGAGAGGAGACTGAACGTATCTGTAATATAAAAGTGTTTCCTCCTATCGGCGCATACAATAAGAAAAAAGCCGATAACAGGAATTCTAATCTTATGCGGAATGGCAATATCGGAGAATTGCTTGTATATAATGCCTTGATAAATGAATATGGCAAGTATAGGGTTACTCCGCGTTCCGAAGCGTTCATTGGACTGGGTATATTGAAGCCCGGACAAGCCAGCTCCGGTGACAACGATATTTCGTACAAGGAAAACGACGGTAAAGAGATTTATGTAGAGGAAAGTATATGGCTGTGTTTCTAAAACCTGCTGATGCCCATACTGTATTTTCTCACAAAAGCACTATCTTTGCAGGAGTAATCAATAATACAGTTAACAATGAGTACGCTTGAGAGGGCAGTGGAAATTGCAAGAGAGGCGCATCGGGGACAGCTCGATAAGTCGGGCGAAGAGTATATCGGTCACCCGTTGCGGGTGATGGCATCTGGTGCGACGTTGGAAGAGAAAATTGTCGGGGTGTTGCACGATGTTGTCGAGGATTCCTCTTGGACCTTTGAGATGCTTAGTGACGAGGGCTTCTCGCAAGAGGTGATTGATGCTCTGCAGTGTCTCACAAAATTGCCCGAGGGCGAGTCTTATGATAAATTCATTGCCCGTATAAAAAGTAACCCCTTGGCTGTGGCTGTAAAACTAAACGACTTGTCCGACAATATGGATATACGCCGTTTGCCGTATTTGTCCGATAAGGATGTGAAGCGTCTGAAAAAATATCTCAAGGCATATAAGCAGCTTTGTGGTGTGCCGGTATATTCGGTATATGCCTGCCGGCAGGAGTATCCCAATGCCTATAATCAGTGGAGCGAGGGTGACGACAAGGAGCTTGCACGCAGATTGGGTGACGGGGCTACGGTCGATGAGCTTGCGGTTCATTTCAAGCGTAAGCCTAATGCTATATTGTCGCGTATAAAGAAGCTTGGTCTTTAGGGGCCTCTTTCCTTTGGTTATTTGCCGAATGTTGTTTTTTGTGCGTTGAAGGATACTGTGTTTTGGCAGATTCTTTTATCTGTTGTAGCGGTTTTTCTTTTTTTTGAAAAATATTTAGGATACTTTTTGGAATTTAACAGATAAAAGTGTTATCTTTGCATTCGCAAATGCCAATATAGGTGTTATGCATAAAGGTTGGTTCCGTAGCTCAGCTGGATAGAGCAACGCCCTTCTAAGGCGTGGGTCAAGCGTTCGAATCGCTTCGGAATCACTCTCTTAAAAGAGAACACTTGCGGTTCTCTTTTTTTTTGTTGCCGGCGCTGCGCCCAAAAATCTGTAAATAGTTTTTATCCCTTAAAGTTTTATTGCTATTTTTGTGGGGTTGCACTCGTTTGGGGTGCGGCATTGTCCTGTTTTTATGAAACTTTTGAACAAGCTATGAATATCCGTGTGCTGTGCAATTATGTGCTGGTGGTTTTGGGGTTGAGGAAGATGCTTCCGCGTGATGTCATACACTCCAGGACTGTAAAGGAGTGTGGCGAGCCGATGGTCCGTCTTACTGCTTCGCCTGGACTTTTCTTGAGCGGGAATGCCGTATATTGCCGTCGGTCGGTTGCCGAGAAGTTGCGCAGTGTGGCTGCTGAACTTAGCGGCAGGGGATTGGGGTTGTATGTATATGAACTTTACCGTTCGCCCGAGGAACAGCAGGCACGTTACCAAAAGACTTGCCGGCAGTTGGAGGAAGCGTATCCCGATGCTGCGGAGCGCGAGAAGTATGCACGGCGTTGTACTGCGGGTGTAGGTGGAGGGCATCAGACTGGTGCTGCTGTAGACCTTACTCTCTGTGTGGCGGACGGTTCTCCGTTGGATATGGGCAGCGTGTATCCCGACAAGTGTCCCGAAATGGTTACGTCGTACCGGCTGGATAAGGAGGTTATGTCACGCAGAAAATTACTTTGTGCGGTGATGCGAAAGGCAGGTTTTGTTAATTATCCCGGCGAATGGTGGCACTTTTCGTATGGCGACCGTATGTGGGCTGCTTATCGCTATAGGCGCTTTGCTATTTACGACGTTGTGGAAAAGTTACCCGAGTAGAGGCCTTGCTGTGTTGCTTTGGTATGAAGGGGGGGGTGTTTGTCTTTGTTTGACTTTTCTTTATTATATTGAACCTGTGCTGTGATGTTTGGATAGCATACAAATAAAAAATGCCGATGAAAATCGGCATTTTTTATTTGTATGTAGTTGGAATTACTTCCAAATGTTGTCCCAGTCTGATGAGTTCTGCTCTTTGCCGAGCTGTGCGTCTGATCCAATTCTGTTGTTGTCGTCGCCTAATGTAAGGACACTTGCTGCGAGCATTGTCTCTGTTGCAATGCCAAATACCGAAGTTGTGGGTTTCTGATAATTCTTCTTCATAACAAATATATTTAATTCTTTTGATTATTTATTTTGGGGATTGCGCGGTTTGCGCGCTCTTTTGAATTGCTGTGCAAAGGTAGTATATTTTTTAAATATACACAACATTTTGTGTTAAATATTTGGCTTTTTGCTTTTTATGGCGGGTATTTGTTGAAGTTCTGTTTTATGGTTTTTTATTGTTGTGGGTGTTGCTTTTTTGTTGGAAATTCCCACGTTTTTTCAATCAATTCTTCGAACCGGTGAAAGTGTATCTCGCCTCTGTTGAGTGTAGCCAATCCCTCTTCCTGCAGTTTGTTCAGTACTCTTGATATGTTCAGTCTTGTGGCTCCAAGCTGCTGCGCGAGCTGTTCCATCTTTATTTTCAGCCTTTTGCTGCCCGAGAGCGTTTCGCTGCGTACGGCCACGAAACGGGCTATCTGGCCTTCGAGCTTGCTTGGCGCGTCCAGCCACGAGAGGCTTTCCTGTATTTGTGCCCTGCGGCTTATGAGGTTCAGGAAATTCATTGTGAATATGCTGTGCCTCAATAAGTCGCTGTAGAAATAGCTCTTGTCGATTGAGAGAAGGCTGCTGTCGCCCAGCGAGGTGTAGCACCTGCTGTAATGTGTCTCTGGGCCGAATAGCGAATATGGCTCAATTGCGTAGGGGGCTTCAATCTCCTCGGACAGTGTGTATGGGTTGTTGCTTGTCTGGTGCTTTGCCGAGAGCTTGCCTTGAATGAGTATCACGAACTTGTCGCATTTGTCCTCTTGTCTGAGTATCTTCTCGCCATCTTGATGGCGAGAAAAGTCGAGCTTTACCTTGTCGAGTATCGCTGTGAGCTCTTTTTTGCTCATTCCTTGGAAATATGGCAGCCGAAGCAGATTTTCGTACATATTTGTCCTGTTGTTCTTGTTGGGGTTTTTCCTTTGTCAGGTGTTGCGTGTGCGGTCTTTCTCTTGGGTATTGTGCTTTTTGTCAATCAAGTTTGATAGCACATAAATAAATAGTCTATATTGCCTTGAGAATAGTGCAAAGATAATTTTCTTTGTATAAATGAGGCACTTTGTTGAATGTTATTTTTGCTTTTTTAAGTTAACTGATGTTTATGGGCTGTTGTCTGCTTTTTTGTGTTTATAGGAATTTTCTCGCTCGCTTGTTTGTATATTTGAGATAAACTCGAATATACTCTGCACTCGCTGTGAAAAATACTGAAACAAGTTTCGTATTTGAAAGAACCGAAGCTTGGTTGCGCTAGTTGCGTAAAAATTAATTTTTCCACTCGCTTACACAAGCTTTCTCGCTCGCTTGTTAGTATATTTGAGATAAACTCGAATATACTCTGCACTCGCTGTGAAAAATACTGAAACAAGTTTCGTATTTCTCGCTCGTTTGTTAGTATATTTGCATCGAAAATGGCAACAGTGGCATTGTTGCGTAGAATTGGATTGGATATGCTTGCTCCCCAAGAGACAAAATATAAGATGCTGGCAGTGGTTGGTCCCACTGCTTGCGGGAAGACTTCGCTTGCTGTCGACCTTGCGCTTGCGCTCGATGGCGAGGTGATAAGCGCTGACAGCCGTCAGGTGTACCGGGGTATGGATATAGGTACAGGAAAGGATATTGCCGAGTATGAGCGCGGTGGAGTGAAAGTGCCAGTGCATCTTGTGGATATTGTCGATGCGGGCGAGAAATACAATGTATTTGAGTTTCAGCGCGATTTTCTTTTGGCATACAACGGGATAAAGTCGCGCGGACGTATGCCTGTGCTGTGCGGCGGCAGCGGAATGTATGTCGAGTCGGTACTCAGGGAGTACAAGCTCCTGCCGGTACCCGAGAATCCTGCGTTGCGTGCGTCACTCGAAGGTAAGAGTCTCGAGGAACTTACTGCTGTACTCTCGTCGTACAAGAGCTTGCATAATACTACCGATGTGGATACTGCCAAGCGTGCCATACGTGCTATTGAGATTGAGGAATACTATGCGTCGTGTCCGTTGGAGGAGCGTGCTTTCCCGCACATCGAGTCGCTTGTGGTGGGTGTAGACGTAGAGCGTGAGGTGAGGCGTGCCAGAATAACGCGCCGCCTGCACGACAGGCTTGCCCAGGGGCTTGTACCCGAGGTAGAGTCGTTGCTCGCATCGGGTATAACTGCCGAGCAACTGATATACTATGGGCTCGAGTACAAGTATGTGACACTGTACGTGACAGGCGCAATGACGTACGACGATATGGTGCGTGGCCTCGAAATTGCCATTCATCAGTTTGCAAAGAGACAGATGACGTGGTTCAGGGGAATGGAGCGCCGTGGCGTGAAGATAAACTGGATAGATGCGTCGCTCCCGGCGGAGCAGCAGGTAAGGAGAATAAAGGAGTGGTTGTATGATGAAGGCGAAGAATGACAACAGACATCGTTGGGGTATAATATATTGCCCTAAAGTGGGTGTATCCAAGCCTATGAAACGATGGAATGAGATACGCGATTATCTGAAAGGCAAGGGCGTGGAGTATGACTTTATACAGTCTGAGAATTTTGCTTCAATAGAGCGCCTCTCCCGCGTGCTGGCCGACAACGGCTACGAGACAATAGTACTTGTGGGCGGCGACGGTGCCCTGCAGGATGCCATAAACGGAATAATGGCGTCGGACAACCGTGACAGGGTATCGTTCGGAATTGTCCCCAACGGCATTGCGAATGACTTTGCGCGCTACTGGGGCTTGAGCAGTGACGACTATAAGAGTGCCATAGACTGTATAATGGCGCACCGCACGCGTAAGGTGGACGTTGGCTGCTGCAGGTATGAGGCCGACGGCGCCGAGCGTTGCCGTTACTTCTTGAATGTGGTGAATATCGGACTTACAGCGCATTTTGTCGAGATAGCCAACCGCAAGAGATTTCACTTTGCCGCTGCGGCCTCTATGCTCACGTCGCTTTTTCATCTTCTTTTCCATCGCCAGAACTATATGATGAAGTTCCGTCTCAACAACCAGACGGTGGAGCAGCGTTTTATGATGATGAGCATCGGAAACTCCCGCGGCTACGGAATGACACCGAGCGCAGTGCCCTACAATGGAATGCTCGATGTCTCGGCAATGAGAATGCCCCGTTTTATGGGTGTCCTGCAGGGGCTCTATATGGTGTGGCGCCGGCGGATAATGAATTTCTCGCTTATGGAGCCTTTCCGCTCAAAGGAGATTGTGATAGAGTCGGTCGATAATGCCCACGCTGCAATCGACGGCCGTCCGTTCAATCCCGCCTATCCTATGTGCGTGACTATAATGCCCGAGGCATTCAACTTTATAATACCAGGCAAAAAAACAAAAAAACAATAGAATATGACAATCAGAGAGCTTACTTCCACAGACAAATTCTTTATGCTCGCAGGACCTTGTGTCATTGAGGGCGAGGAGATGGCAATGAGAATAGCCGAAAAAATAGTGATGATGACCCGCGACAGAGGTATCCCTTACGTGTTCAAGGGTTCCTACCGCAAGGCCAACCGTTCGCGTATAGACTCCTTTACGGGTATTGGCGATGAGGAGGCATTGCGCATACTGCGCAGGGTGCGCGAGACATTCAACATTCCCGTAGTGACTGATATACACTCGGCCGAGGAGGCCGAAATGGCTGCCGAGTATGTAGATATACTCCAGATTCCGGCGTTCCTTTGCCGTCAGAGCGACCTTCTGCTTGCTGCTGCAAAGACCGGACGCATCGTGAATATAAAGAAGGGCCAGTTCCTCTCGCCCGAGGCGATGAAATTCGCGGCCGAGAAGGTTGTGGCCGAGGGCGGTGAAGGACGTGTGATGCTCACTGAGCGCGGCACGACATTCGGCTATCAGGACCTTGTGGTGGACTTTAGAGGAATACCGCAGATGCGCAGGTTCGGCCACCCTGTGGTGATGGACATCACGCACTCCCTGCAGCAGCCCAACCAGACAGCGGGAGTGACAGGAGGAATGCCCGAGATGATTGAGACTATTGCAAAGGCTGCGATAGCTGTGGGCGCAGACGGTATATTCATCGAGACACACGAGAATCCCGCCGAAGCAAAGAGCGACGGTGCGAATATGTTGCGTCTCGACCTTCTCGAAGGATTGCTCGACAAACTTTTGCGCATAAGAGAGGCGGTAAAATAAAAATGTCATCTTGTACCCCAATAAGTGGCTGACGGGATTGGACTCTGCTCGGCCTTAGAGTAAAAACTGTGTCGAGGCCCGTTCTTCGATACAGTTTTTTTTGTTCTTAACTGCATATACCTTATTTAATATATAAATGGAACGCTGTCCCGAAAATAGAACCCCAATACTGCTTGTGCTGCTGTTGCTGCTGATGTCCGCAACGCCCGTCGGGGCTGTTGTGAATGCCGATGCATTGCTGGAGAGGCTGTATGCAAGAATGGAGAGGGGCAGTTTCGGGTTGGGCGACTGCACGGGAAGCCTGTATGTGAAACAGACGGTGGAGCTTGAGAAGAGGAATTGGGGGCTGGATTTTATACCCACGCTCACACGCTTCGATAAGGACGAGAAGCATTATCTCACAGAGGCTTTTTACGATATACGGCTTATGGAGCATTTGTTGCCGGCAATGAAGCGCAAGGCGGTGGTCACCTCGCACCGGCGCGGCAGCGGCGAGATGGATATTGTCATGGGTTTTGTAGTCCCGTCGCTTTTTAGCAAGAAGATACTCCGCCCGGGATTCCTCTCGCCCTTGCACCGTTCCAATTGTGCCTATTATCAGTTCTCGGCAGATACGCTGTACAGCGGTGGCGAGTGCCATAAAATAGATTTTGTGCAGCGCTTCGACAATATAAAGCTGCTCAGGAGAGGGTGGCTGCTGCTCGATGCCGACTGCAATATCCTTGCGCTCCGCATTGAGGGGAGCGACGAGGAGTGCTCTTTTAGTGCCGAGTATGAGATGAACGGCGAGTATAAGAACCTGCTGCACAGTGTCTCGCTTCGCTTGCAGTATGACTTTGCGGGCAACAAGCTCAATGTCAATGTCGATGCAAGGTATAGCTACGCGTCGGTACAGCAGATGCCGCCGCTGCATAAACGTAAGGACAGGTATGATTTGAGCGCCGCTGTCGACACCAGCTATGTGACACACAGCGTAGGCGATGCTGTGCAGTTTGCGGCTGCCAACCGCCCGTTGCCGTTAACCCGCGGCGACTCGGTGCTTTATGAACGGAAAGGGGTGTTCGACGTTAAGGAAGAGCAGCCTCTGGAGGAGGATATCCTGTGGAGCATAGGCGACGGAATGATAAGCGGCCACTCGTTCGACTGGGGCGACGGTAACCTCAAGATGTCCCCAATAATAAATCCCTCGTATCTCTCCTACAGCTCAAGCAGAGGACTGTCGTACAAGATGAAGCTCAAGCTCAACAACTCGTTGGGCAACGGGCGTCTATTCTCGTTCACGCCCACCGTAGGATACAACTTCAAGCAAGAGGCCTTCTATTGGAATGCCGATGCGCGCTTCCTGTTCGACCCCCTGCATTCGGGTAGTGTGAGCGTTAATATGGGTTCCGATAACAGAACATTCAGCAGTGTTGTACTCGACAGAATAGAGGACTCGGCTGCCGATTCCCTGGTGTTCGGCAATCTTGGCATACGTTACTACAAGCATTTCTATTTTGCCGCCGCTGTCAAGCGCGAGCTGCTCAACGGTCTGGAGCTGTCTGTGGGAACAAAGTACCACAGGAGGAGCATCGTCGGCCACCGGACAGAAGAGGCTGCCGATGCGCGTCTTAAAGATGTCTACCGCCAATTGGCGCCGCACGTCAGTATCGTTTGGCAACCCCGAATGTACTATTATGTAAAGGAGGGACGCAAGGTTAACATCGGCTCCCGTATGCCGCGCCTCTCGCTCGATGTTGAGCAAGGAGTAGGGCGGCTGTTCGCTTCGGACGGAACGTACACCCGTGCCGAGGCCGATGTCCAGTATCATCTGCTTATGGGTGGCGATGCGCGTCTTTACCTGCGTGCGGGCGGTGGAGGATTCTTCTACACCAACGATGTATATTTTGCCGATTATGCCTTCTTGCGCGAGAACAACCTGCCGGTGGAGAGGAACGACGAGATTGGCGGCGTGTTCCAACTGCTCGATTCCGAGTGGTACAACGCGGCAAAGAAATATTTCCGTCTGCACGCAACATATGAGTCGCCCTTCTTTGTCGTACAGAGGCTGTTCCCGAAAGCAAGGCTTGTGGAGAATGAACGCCTCTATGCCAATCTGCTCGTAATGTCGCACCTCACTCCCTATTCGGAACTCGGGTATGGCATAGGGACTCCGTACATCGATGTCGGTTTTTTTGTGAGCGCAAAGGAACTTAAGTTCCACAGCGTGGGCTATAAAATAACCGTCTCGCTCTTCGGAGACTGAAAAAATACCCTTTTTTATATTTTTTTTAAAAAAACTTCTATCTTTTTTGTATTTGATATTTTAATTGCCTACATTTGAAAATGAATAAAAACTGTAGGTTTTTTGGGCTTACTGCTGCTTTGACAAAGAGTGGCAGGTAAGTTTGCATAAAGGCAAAATATTTATTTATCATACATAAATTATACGAGATGAGTTATTTGCGATTCGAAAAAACGCTAATGACGAACTTAGAAGAGTCGTTGCAAAAGGAGATTTTGAGGACTAACCGTTCGGGCGCTTATCACTGTTCGACAATCGTCGACTGTAATACCCGTAAGTATCACGGTTTGCTGGTGGTTCCAATACCGCAGCTCGACGACGAGAACCACGTGCTGCTTTCATCGCTCGATGAGACGGTGGTTCTTCACGGTGCCGAGTTCAACTTGGGACTTCACAAGTACAACGCCGACAACTTCAGTCCCAGGGGCAACAAATACATTCGCGAGTTCGCGTGGGAGCGTGTCCCCACTACAATATATAATGTAGGTGGAGTGTGGTTAAAGAAAGAAAAGGCTTTTGTGCACCACGAAAACAGAATTCTTATCCGTTACACCCTGTTGAAGGCCAATACGGCGGTTACCTTGCGTCTGCGTCCTTTCCTTGCATTCCGCAGTGTGCGTGAGTATACTCACGAGAACAATATTGCCAACCGCGACTACAAGGAGGTGGAGAACGGTATCAGTATGTGTATGTACTCGGGTTACCCCGACCTCTATATGCAGCTGAACAAGAAGAACGAGTTCGTCTATCGTCCCGACTGGTACAGGGGCATCGAGTATGTAAAGGAGCTTGAGAGAGGATACGACTTCAATGAGGACCTCTTTGTTCCCGGCTACTTCGAGGTTAAGATGAAGGTGGGCGAGAGCATCGTATTCTCGGGAGGTATCACCCCCATCAGCACCCGCACGATGAAGTCGGCATTCGAGCACGAGGAGGACATACGTATCCCCCGCGACAACTTTATGCACTGTATGGAGTGTGCCGGCAACCAGTTCTTCAATGTACAGGGCGAGCATATATATATCCTTGCCGGTTATCCCTGGTTCAAATGCCGCGCACGCGACCTCTTCGTGTCGCTTCCCGGCCTTACACTTACCGAATCGGGCAAGCCCGGCGAATATGAGCAGGTAATGCGCACCGCACGCATCGCAATAGAGGACTTCATTGCCGGCCGTCCCAGCGCTTGCAAGATATACGAGATGGAGCACCCCGATGTACTCCTGTGGGCCATCTGGGCCATACAGCAGTATGCCAAGGAGCGCGGAGCCGAGGCTTGCCGCGACCTTTACGGCGACCTTGTAATAAAGATAATGGATTATATCCGCTCCAACAAGCACGCCAACCTGCAGCTTACTGCAAACGGACTGTTGACCACCAACGGCCGCGACAAGGCTGTTACCTGGATGAACTCAACAGCCAACGGACGTCCCGTTGTTCCCCGCACAGGCTATGTAGTAGAAATAAACGCATTGTGGTACAACGCCCTCAAGTTCACACAGGAACTGGCTGTGCTTATGGGTGACTCGGAACTCGAGAACTCGCTCGTACGTCCCATTGCCCTTGCTGGCAAGGCGTTTGTCGAGGTGTTCCTCAACGAGCACGGCTACCTCTACGACTATGTCGACGGCGACTATGTCGACTGGAGCGTGCGTCCCAATATGATATTTGCTGTGGCACTCGACCACACACCCCTCAGCACCAAGCAGCAGAAGAAGATTCTCGACATTGTTACCCGTGAGCTTCTTACACCGCGTGGTCTGCGTTCACTCTCTCCCAAGAGCGTTGGCTACAACCCCAACTACGTAGGTCCGCAGATACAGCGCGACTATGCTTACCACCAGGGTACAGTATGGCCTTGGTTGGGAGGATTCTATTACGAGGCTTATCTGAAGATGTACAAGACCAGCGGCCTCTCGTTTGTTGAGAGACAGATGATAGGTTACGAGGACGAGATAGTACAGCACTGTGTGGGCTCAATTCCCGAGGTGTTCGACGGCAATCCGCCCTTCAAGGGCCGTGGTGCAGTGGCATTCGCAATGAATGTGGCTGGCATTCTCAGAACAAGCCATATCCTTAAACAGTATGAATCTAAATTGGAGGCTTAAGGGAAATTTTCTCTTGGTACCAAGAAACAAAAAATAGCAATCGTATGAAAGTACTAATGTTTGGTTGGGAGTTTCCCCCTCATATTTCCGGTGGACTTGGAACTGCAAGTTACGGACTTACCAAAGGTTTTGTGCCCCAAGGCGATGTAGAGATAAAATTCTGTATCCCCAAGCCTTACGGTGACGAAGACAACAGCTTCCTTAGAATTGTAGGTATGAACAGTGTGCCCATCGTGTGGAAGGACGTTGACTCGAGCTACGTAGAGTCTCGTGTAGGCGCAATAATCCGTCCCGATGAGTACTACCGTTACAGAGACCATATCTATGGCGACTTCAGCTATATGAATACCAACGACCTTGGTTGTATGGAATTTGCTGGCGGTTACCCCGATAACCTGCACGAAGAGATAAACAACTACTCTATAATAGCAGGTGTTGTGGCACGTACCGAGGAGTTCGATATTATCCACTCGCACGACTGGCTCACATATCCTGCCGGAATACACGCAAAACAGGTGTCGGGCAAAAAACTGGTTATCCACGTACACGCAACCGACTTCGACCGCAGCCGCGGTAATGTGAACCCCACCGTCTATGCAATCGAAAAGAACGGTATGGACCACGCCGACCACATCTTCTGCGTGAGTGAGCTTACCCGTCGTACTGTTATCGACAAATATCATCAGCACCCCGACAAGGTGACAACACTGCACAATGCCGTTACACCCTTGTCGCCCGACATTATGGCAATTGAGCCCAAGAAGATACCCAACGAGAAAGTTGTTACATTCCTTGGACGTATCACAATGCAGAAGGGTCCCGAGTATTTTGTCGAGGCTGCTGCACAGGTGCTCAAGAAGACAAGAAACATACGTTTCTGTATGGCCGGAAGTGGCGATATGATGAACGATATGATAAAGCTCGTTGCACAGCGCGGAATAGCCGACCGTTTCCACTTCCCCGGCTTTATGCGCGGACGTCAGGTTTACGAGTGCCTTAAGGCAAGTGACGTGTACATTATGCCCTCGGTAAGTGAACCGTTCGGTATCTCGCCCCTCGAGGCAATGCAGTGCGACGTTCCCACCATCATATCAAAGCAGTCGGGTTGTGCCGAGATTCTCGACAAATGTATTAAAACCGACTATTGGGATATTAATGCTATGGCGGACGCCATTTACGCCATCTGTAACAATGACTCACTGTATGAATATCTAAAGGTTGAGGGACGTCGCGAGGTTGACAATATCACCTGGGAGAATGTCGCACTCAAGCTACGTGGTTTGTATGAAAAAGTAATGGCTCAGTAAAAAAAATAAAACAGAATAAAAGATATGAAGACAATTTGTTTCTATTTCGAGATTCATCAGCTAAGACAGTTGAAACGCTATCGTTTCTTCGATAT
>JAFZIA010000050.1 GCA_017554605.1 Bacteroidaceae bacterium | reverse complement strand
ATCGCCCTCAGTTAGCCACGCTACGCGCGTCTAACTAGCGGTTGAACGTACCTCGCACTGTTTCCTTAAAACAGCCTACCCGCAATTGAATTTCTTTTCGGCGTGCAGTTGGTCTAAGATTTACCTGTTGCAATAGATGAAGAATATTAGTCATTCAATGTGAATTGCCCACACCTTTTTTCTACTGAGTCTTTTTATTGGAACCTCCCTTGAAATAGAAATGCCTGCTTACCACTCTATCGGCTCTTTTCCGTGACTGATGAGATATTCGTTTGTACGTGTAAAATGGTGGTTGCCAAAGAATCCGTGGTAGGCCGAGAGGGGCGAGGGGTGCGGCGAGGTGAGCACAAGGTGGCGGCTGCGGTCGATGAATGAGCCTTTCTTTTGTGCATAGCTTCCCCAAAGGATAAAGACCAGATTGCTGCGCTTGTCGGCAAGGACGCGTATCACCTCGTCGGTAAACTGTTCCCACCCTTTATTCTGATGAGAGCCGGCCGATGCTGCACGCACCGTGAGCGTTGCATTGAGCAGCAGCACACCCTGGTTGCTCCAGCGGGAGAGGTCGCCGTCGGTTGGTATAGGCGCACCAGTGTCGGCTGCCACCTCCTTAAAGATATTGAGCAACGAGGGCGGAAAAGCCACTCCTTTGTTCACCGAGAAACAGAGACCGTTGGCCTGCCCCACTCCGTGATAAGGGTCTTGCCCCAAGATGACCACCTTTACATCGTCGAAAGGACAATGGTCGAAGGCATTGAATATGAGCTTTGCAGGAGGGTAGATGGGCGTACCGCTGTTATACTCCTGACGGACGAACTCCGTCAGTCTTTCGAAATAGGGCTTTTCAAACTCCTGGGCAAGCTCTTTCTTCCAGCTTTCTTCTATCCTTACGTCCATAGAACACTGTATTATATAAGTGGTATATTCATTGCTTTACACTCCTCTCGCATCTGCTCGGGCCATATACTCGCCTGAATCTCGCCGATGTGCGCCTTCTTGAGCAGCAGCATACACAGACGCGACTGTCCTATTCCTCCGCCAATGCTCAAGGGGAGTGTGCCGTCCAACAGACGACGGTGGAAATAGAGTTTCTTGCGCTCCTCCTTGCCCGATATTTGCAACTGGTGCAGGAGTGCCTTTTCGTCGACTCTGATACCCATTGACGAGAGCTCCATTGCCTTTCCGAGCACATCGGACCAGATGAGCAGGTCGCCGTTCAAGCCTGTGTAGCCATCGCTGTTGGGGGTGCTGTAGTCGTCGTAGTCGGGGGCACGGTTGTCGTGCGGCTCACCGTCGCCCAGCTTGTCGCCGATGCCTATTATGAACACAGCCTTGTGCTCGCGTGTGATGCGCTCCTCGCGCTCCTTGGCTGTGAGTGTGGGATATTTCTGACGGAGCTCCTCGGCGTGAATGAAGAATATCGTGCGGGGCAACGACGGTTCGAGCTGAGGGTAATACTCGCTTATGGTAAACTCGGTGCGACGGATAGCCGAATATATACGTGTGACAATACCGCGCAGGAACTCCACCGTGCGCTCCTCGGGCAGAATGGTGCGCTCCCAGTCCCACTGGTCGACGTAGAGCGAGTGCAGGTTGTCGAGCTCCTCGTGTGCTCGTATGGCGTTCATATCGGTATATATACCGTTTCCTGGTGCTATATTGTAGTCGGCAAGGGTGACGCGCTTCCATTTTGCAAGCGAATGGACAACCTCGGCAACAGCTCCGTTCATATCCTGAATGGGGAAGCTCACCGCGTGCTCGGTTCCTGTGAGGTCGTCGTTGAGTCCTGTACCCTGAAGCACGAATAATGGGGCTGTCACACGTCGCAGACGCAGTGTAGACGAGAGGTTCAACTGGAAAATCTCCTTTATCTGCTTGATTGCAAGCTCGGTTTGCTTGAGGTCGAGCACAGGAGTATATGCTTGCGGAAGGTTATATAGTTTCATCGTGTTAATTTGACAAATTGTCGATTATTGGCGAATATTACTTACTAATTTTTGTTGTTATCAATATTTTGCTGGCGAAGATAAGGCATTTATCAGATAAATACAAGAACATAGCAAGAATATTTATACATTTCTTCACAATAAAAACTCCTCTCAGCCGCACCGTCGGAGAGAGAAACCGCTGTAAATGAGAAGGGCATAAATGCCCGCCCTGCACTTTTTTGAGCATTTATTCGGCGATTTACCGCTTTTTTGTCGGAAGATGAATATTTTTTTAGTATCTTTGCACATTATTTGGAACAAAGAGTATCTTATACACCGAGACGAGAGGCTCCGTAGCTTAGCTGAATAGAGCATCGGATTCCGGTTCCGAAGGTCCTGGGTTTGAATCCCAGCGGAGTCACTCCTTTACATCGGTGCAACAACAATCTCATAGAACACACAAATGTCGGCATTGATTTTTTATGTAGTACGTGCTTTATGGTATCTTATGTCACTCCTGCCGATGAAGATACTGTATTTCTTTTCTGACCTTCTTTTTTACCTCATATATTACATTGTAGGCTACCGCCGCAAGGTGGTGCGCAGGAACCTCACAAATTCGTTCCCCGAGAAGAGCCCAAAGGAGATTGAGCGGCTGGAAAAGCGCTTCTACCACTCTTTGTGCGACTATTTTATGGAGACGATGAAGCTCTACGGAATGACCGAGGAGCAGGCACGCAAGAGGATACAGTTCACAGGACTCGAGGAGGTGGAGAAAGCCATTGCACGCGGACAGTCGGTGGTTGCATATATGGCACACACCATCAACTGGGAGTATGCCACGTTGATTCCTCTGTGGATTAAGGACAAGAATGCACAGGTGGGACACATCTATCACCCGCTGGAGAACAAGCACTTTGACGACTTCTTCAAGAAGGTACGCGGACAATACAACTCGGAGAATATCTCAATGGCAGCCACCCTGCGCAGGATTGTGGAGCTGAGCAAGCAAGGCAGACAATTCATCATAGGCTTCATAGCCGACCAGGTGCCCACGTGGGAGGCCATAAACCATTGGCTCACATTCTTCAACCAGGAGACAGCGGTCTTCACCGGCACCGAAAAGATTGCACGCCGCACACACAGCGCGGTATTCTTCCTGAAGTTCACCCGCGAAAAGCGCGGCCGCTACACGGCGCATTTCGTACCGATGTGCGACGACGCAGCGCAACTGCCCGAGCTTGAGCTCACAAATATGTACTACAGACTGCTCGAAGAGAGCATAAAGGAGACACCCCACTTGTGGCTGTGGACACACAACCGCTGGAAACGCACCCGCCAGGGACAGATAGAGCGCGAGAAGCGCCGCGAGGAGGGCCGCCGCCTTCTGGAGCAGAGAGAACGCGAAAGACAACAAAAGGAGAAAAGCAATGTATAAGGTTATTCTGATAAACGGCGGTGGCGAGCAAGGCAAATGGATACTGCGCCAGACACACGGCCACAAGGGAATATCGAGCTGCGGGAAATACCGGTTCTACGTGAACGAGATTATCCCTGACCCCGATTTTGTAATCATAAGAGGCAAGTCGATAAAGGAAAAGACAACATTCAATGTTGCTCCCGAGAATTTGATACTCACCACAAGCGAGCCTCTGTCGGTACTTGCCTACCCTAGCGACTATTGCCGCCAGTTCGGGCTGGTATGCTCGTGCCAGGAGACCCTAAAGCACAGGAACGTGATATTCACACCTGCCATAATACAGTGGTTCGTGGGAGCATCGTTCGACAGCAAGGGACGCGGGACGTCGCTCATCGACTACGACGCGTTCAAGGCAATGCCTACCCCCGAAAAGAGCAAGCTCATCTCAGTCATCGGCAGCAACAAGGCATTTACACAGGGACACCTCGACCGCATAAGGTTCATAGAGCGACTCAAGGAGTACTACGGCGACAAGATTGACATATTCGGACGCGGCTACAATGGCTTCGAGGACAAATGGAGTGTAATTGCCCCTTATAAATACCACATCGTAATAGAGAACTCCACTACCAAATATTATTGGACAGAGAAGCTTGCCGACTGCTATATTGGCGAGACATATCCCATATATCACGGCTGTACAAATGCCGATGAGTACTTCCCCAAGGATTCGTACACCGCAATAGACATAAACAATTTTGACGAGTGCGTAAAGACAATAGATGCCCTCATTGAGCGCAATGCCTACGAGGAGGCACGCGCAACGCTCAAGCAGTGCAAGGAGCTTGTGCTCGAGGATTACAATATGTTCAACTATCTTGCTTCGATACTGGACAAAATGAACCCCGGGCTGCCCCGCAAGAACATCACGGTGAAGCCTGCAAAGTCTATGCACAGTTGGCACAACATCTACAATTACCTCATCAAGCGCAATATCTTCAAGCTGAAGAGAGGCATTGCAAAACTCTTCAAGAAAGAGACGCTTATAAAGTAAGGGTACTTATATACCATAAACCAAACTCCCCGCGTGTATCGTATATAGATGATACACGCGGGGAATTTTACACAAACGCCTACGGGCTTCTGCGACTCAGTAGAAATTTACTGTGGATAACAATTCTTTCAACCACCTTCCCGGTGTTATTTTTCGGCTATTCTCTCGTTGTAGTATTTTCTTCCGCTTTCTTTTTTTGCGAAAAAAAGAAACAAAAAACCTTGCACAAAAGAAATTGT
>JAFZIA010000049.1 GCA_017554605.1 Bacteroidaceae bacterium | reverse complement strand
ATTGCGGTTTACGGCTGTTTTAGGGGTGCTGCGGACCGCCCTCAGTTAGCCACGCTACGCGCGTCTAACTAGCGGTTGAACGTACCTCGCACTGTTTCCTTAAAACAGCCGAACCTCCATTGAATTTCTTTAAGGTGCATAATTTTAGATATTACCTATTGCAGTAGATAAAAATCATTTGGCTGTTCATTGGTGCGCGATAGGAAAATCAGTAAAATGATAGGCGTTTTTTGGAATAAGTGCGAGGACTGTTTGAGTGCAGCGAGTTCCGCAGCACCCAAAAAACGGCGTAGGCATTTTACGTTAAGATTTTCTGTGCGCAGAGCCTTTTGAGTACTTTTCGTCGGCACGAAAAGTACGTAAAAACAACAATAGGCGGTAGAAAATTGCAACAAGGTATAAAGGTGTAAATATATGTTCGATTAAATGTAAACTAAATATTGTACACATTAAATTTCTATTGAGCCTATATTCCATATGGAGGTGATTTCAGATTGTCTGGAAACTTTTATCGGACACCAATAATTCTTGTACATAACTTTTAGTCACCCTCTCTGTTACTTTACAACGGATTACTTTGCCTTAACTGCGAGTAGCATTCAGACGCTCCTCCTCGCTCATTTCGGCAAGTTGCAGCACTCTATCCATACTAAGCATCATTGACTCGGCTATGCGCCTTCCATACTCGAAATCGGCAAGATAGCAATGTGCTGCGTGACGATATTTTATATTCTCTGTCACAGAGCGCATATCCTCGGCTGTGTTTGATATGAGTTCGCAACGCTTTTCTTCACTCATAAGACGATAAAGGTTTCCCGGCTGATAAAAACAGTCATCCGTAACATCATCGTACTGGCTGTAACGACCCGTTACTCCATCGCAAGCAGAATACGTATATTTTGCAGTGCCTACACCCCACTCCCCAATGCTATTTGGAGAATACCCTTTTGTTGCACCACAATTTCCATCGACACGCATTGCACCGTCGCGATGAAACGAGTGCGCAGGGCAATGAGGAGCATTAACAGGAATTTGGTCGTGGTTTACTCCCAAACGGTAACGCTGCGCATCGCCATAGGAAAACAAACGTCCCTGAAGCAGTTTATCGGGCGAGAGACCTATTCCCGGCACAATGTGTGAAGGGTTAAAGGCAGCCTGCTCTACCTGGGCAAAATAGTTCTCGGGATTGCGGTTCAGTTCCATAACTCCCACCTCTATTAGCGAGTACTCCTTGTGACTCCAAACCTTTGTAACATCAAAAGGATTCTCTTTATGTCTACTGGCCTGCTCTTCTGTCATTATCTGGAAATATAGCGTCCAACGGGGATATTCCTTTCTTTCAATTGCATTGAAAAGGTCACGACCGTGACTCTCCCGGTCTTTGGATATTATGGCCGCTGACTCTTCGTTCGTAAGATTTTTTATGCCTTGCTGAGTTCGAAAATGGAATTTCACCCACACTCTTTTCCCTTCAGCGTTTATAAGGCTGTATGTGTGCGACCCGAACCCGTGCATATGACGGTACGAGGCAGGTATTCCTCTATCGGACATTACAATTGTCACTTGATGAAGAGCCTCGGGAAGCATTGTCCAAAAATCCCAATTACTTTGTGGTGAACGCAAATTGGTACGAGGGTCACGCTTTATAGCGTGGTTAAGATCAGGGAATTGCAGTGGGTCACGCAAGAAAAATACTGGTGTATTGTTTCCTACAAGGTCCCAATTACCCTCTTCGGTATAGAACTTCACAGCAAAGCCTCTTATATCTCGCTCGGCATCGGCAGCACCACGCTCGCCTGCCACAGTCGAGAAGCGTACAAAAAGGTCGGTCTTTTTACCAACTTCCGAAAATATTGATGCACAAGTATATTGCGTAACATCTTGAGTAACAGTGAATGTACCGAATGCTCCACTACCCTTTGCGTGCATACGCCTCTCGGGTATTACCTCTCTATCGAAATGTGCAAGTTTCTCTATAAGCCAATTATCTTCCAACAGAACAGGACCACGTTTGCCTGCCGTCAGGGAATTAGTGTTGTCGATAACTGGAGCACCAACCTCATTTGTAAGATTTTTTTTATTCATATTAGGCTATATTATATATTACAATAGTCGAACAAAAGTGTTTATAACTTTGTTCGACTATTATAATAATTTAAGAAACTGCTTTTCTCCTAAAGACTTTTTTCTTTTAATATTTGCTATAATTTATTATTGTAACAATATTTTACTTTCCTCTCACTATTCTCTTAATATCATTCAGTTTATTTAGCGCCTCCAACGGGGTGAGATTATTCACATCAATGCCAAGAATTTCGTCGCGCACCTGCGAGAGCACAGGGTCGTCGAGCTGGAAGAAACTGAGCTGTACCCCCTCGCGTGTATCGGATATTTCGCTTGTAGGGGCACTCTTCATCTCTCCGCGGTTGCTCGAAGCCTCCAACTTTGCAAGAATCTGCTCCGAACGCTTTACGATACTCTTTGGCATACCTGCGAGCTTTGCCACGTGAATACCGAACGAGTGCTCACTGCCTCCTGGCATAAGCTTACGAAGGAAAATGACGCGTCCGTCAATTTCCTTTACCGACACATTATAGTTCTTTATACGCGCGAAACTCTTTTCCATTTCGTTGAGCTCGTGGTAGTGTGTGGCAAAGAGAGTGCGCGCCCTACCCTTTTGCGACTCGTGTATATGCTCCACTATCGCCCAAGCTATTGACATTCCATCGTAGGTAGATGTTCCCCTGCCAAGCTCGTCGAAGAGCACAAGGCTGTGTGCCGAGAGGTTATTAAGGATATTCGCAGCCTCGGTCATCTCAACCATAAACGTAGACTCGCCCGCCGAGATATTGTCACTTGCACCCACGCGGGTAAAAATCTTGTCAACGATACCTATTGTAGCGCTGTCGGCCGGAACAAAGCAGCCTATCTGAGCCATAAGGGTGATGAGCGCCGTCTGACGCAGCAGCGCCGACTTACCAGCCATATTAGGACCGGTGACTATTATAATCTGCTGCTTCTCGCTGTCGAGATAGAGGTCATTGGGAACATACGACTCCCCTACACCCATCTGGCGCTCAATGACCGGGTGACGGCCCTGCTTTATATCCAGAATATCCTCGTCGCATATTACTGGACGAATATATTTGTAGGCACGCGATATATTGGCAAAAGAAAGAAGAGCATCGAGACGAGCAAGATGCGAGGCATTGAGCTGTATAGAGGGTATAAATGCTGCAAGAGCCGACACAAGCTCGCTGTATATACGTCCTTCGAGCGAAAGGATTTTTTCCTCGGCTCCAAGAATCTTTTCCTCATACTCCTTGAGTTCCTGAGTGATGTAACGCTCGGCATTCACAAGTGTCTGCTTACGTATCCACTCCTGCGGCACATTGTCCTTGTAAGTATTTCTTACCTCTATATAATATCCGAAGACATTATTGAAAGAAATTTTGAGACTGGGTATTCCGGTGCGCTCACTCTCGCGCTGCTGCACCTTCATAAGATAATCCTTGCCGTGGTAAGCAATTGCGCGGAGCTCATCGAGCTGCTCGTCTATCCCATCGGCAATCACCCCACCCTTATTGAGCAACAAAGGTGGCTCGGGAACTATCTCGCGTGCTATCCTGTCGCGTATGTCGGTACAACAGTCCAACTGCGCTCCTATCTGCTTGAGTGCCTGATTGGAAGAGGATTCACAGGCTCTCTTTATAGGTTCTATAGCCTGCAGGGCCAGCTTCAACTGCACAAGCTCGCGCGGAGAGACACGCGCTGCCGCAACCTTGGATATTATACGCTCAAGGTCGCCTATCATACGCAGGTTCTCGTCGATAATCTCGCGGAACTCGGGCTCACGGAAATAATACTCCACAATGTCGAGGCGTTCCTCGATGCGGTTCCTGTCCTTGAGAGGAAATACCAGCCAACGCTTGAGCAGACGCGCACCCATCGCCGTCACCGTGCGGTCGAGCACCGAAAGGAGCGACGTGCCCCCCTCGTGCATAGAACCAAGAAGCTCAAGGCTTCGTATAGTAAATTTGTCGAGACGGACGTAACGCTCCTCCTCTATTCGTGATATATTGCGTATGTGCGAAATTTGTGTGTGCAGCGTAACACTCAGATAATGAAGCACTGCTCCCGCTGCAACTACTCCGCTGCGCAGGTGCGAAATACCATATCCCTTGAGATTTTTCGTTTCGAAATGCTTGGTGAGCTTGTCGTGTGCGAACTCATCGGTAAAAACCCAGTCGTCGAGTTCAAAGGTAAGGTGCTTGCTGCCGAAACACTCCTCGAAGCGGGCTTTCATTCCCCTTTCGTAGAGCACCTCCTTGGGCTGGAAATTTATGAGCAGCTTGTCGATATAATCGAATGTACCCTCGGCTGTAAGGAATTCTCCAGTAGATATATCGAGAAAGGCAACACCGCACATAGGCTTGCCGAAATGTACCGCTGCAAGAAAGTTATTCTCTTTATAATCAAGCACATTATCGTTTATAGAAACACCAGGAGTGACAAGCTCGGTTATTCCGCGCTTCACAAGTTTTTTTGTGAGCTTTGGGTCTTCGAGCTGGTCGCATATTGCAACCCTCTTACCTGCACGTATGAGCTTGGGCAAATATGTATCGAGTGCGTGGAACGGAAAGCCTGCCATCTCAATGGGTGCCGAAGCCTCGCCCTTGCCGTTCGATCGCTTGGTGAGCGTTATACCCAGAATTTCCGATGCAATGACGGCGTCCTCGCAATATGTCTCATAGAAGTCTCCGCAACGGAAAAGCATTACAGCATCGGGGTGCTTTGCCTTAAGGTCGTAAAACTGCCTCATCATCGGAGTCAAGGCTACCTGTTTTTCTGCCATTTATTTAGAAGCTGTTTAAATTTCTAAAAACTAATCTCTTATAGAAGCTGATGGTTTCGCCGTTTTTTATGTTCAAAAATGTCTGTTTCTTTCTTTTTTTACAGTTACAGTATACTATGCGCCCTTAAAAAATAAACAAACACCCTATTTTTGCTCTATAAAAACTTGGCGATATAAATTTAAACAGCTTCTAAAATATTTCGAAAAATTACAATGACGCGAAGATACGAAAAAAACAGAAATCAGATTCTACTTATTACATTATAAATGAAGAAAAATATTCTCTAAATGAATATTGGTTATTAAAAATGTGTGTTTATAGATAAATCTCGATGATACTTCCTGTACATAATTGCCTATAATTTTTATATCTATATTTCAAAAAAAAAACAACTTAAACCATATTGTTACTTTTTTTATATACTTTTGTGGGTTAATGTGTGCGCAAACACATATTACACAATTTTGATAATAAAATAAAGATAAAGATATGGCTTATAATTTTAACGAGATTGAGAAAAAATGGCAACAGCGATGGAGAGACAATAAGACTTATCGCGTTACCGAGAACAGCGAGAAAGAGAAATTCTACGTACTTAATATGTTCCCCTATCCTTCGGGCGCAGGACTCCACGTCGGTCACCCCCTCGGATATATAGCATCGGATATTTACGCACGTTTCAAGCGCCTTCAGGGATACAACGTGCTCAACCCTATGGGCTACGATGCATACGGACTCCCCGCCGAGCAGTATGCCATACAGACAGGCCAGCACCCTGCAATAACCACACAGCAGAATATAAACCGCTACCGCGAGCAGCTCGACAAGATAGGCTTCTGCTTCGACTGGGAGCGCGAGATAAAGACCTGTGACCCTGAGTATTACCAGTGGACACAGTGGGCATTCATAAAGATGTTCAACCACTACTACGACAATAAGGCCAAGTGCAGCAAGCCCATAAGCGAGCTTGTAGACATACTTGCAAAGGAGGGCAGTGCAGGCATCGACGCCGCTTGTACCGAGGAACTCGATATTACAGCAGAGCAGTGGAACGCAATGGACGAGAAGGAGCAGCAGGAGACACTGATGAACTGGCGTATAGCCTTCCTCAACGAGACTATGGTAAACTGGTGTCCTATGCTCGGCACTGTGCTTGCCAACGACGAGGTTGTCGACGGCGTATCGGAGCGCGGCGGCTATCCCGTAGTACAGAAGAAGATGAAGCAGTGGTGCCTGAGAGTATCGGCCTACGCACAGCGCCTGCTCGACGGACTCGACAGGATAGACTGGAGCGACTCTATAAAAGAGACACAGCGCAACTGGATAGGCCGCAGCGAGGGTACCGAAATGAAGTTCCACGTTAAGGAGAGCGACGTTGAGTTCACCATCTTCACCACACGCGCCGACACTATCTTTGGTGTAACATTTATGGTCCTTGCACCCGAGAGCGAGCTTGTACAGCAGCTCACAACCGACGCACAGAGAGCCGACGTTGAAGCATACCTCGACCGCACCAAGAAACGTACCGAGCGCGAGCGTATGATAGACCGCAACGTAACAGGTGTATTTACAGGTTCATACGCCATCAACCCCATCACAGGCGAGGATATTCCCGTGTGGGTGAGCGACTATGTACTGGCAGGATACGGTACAGGCGCCATTATGGCAGTTCCCGCACACGACAGCCGCGACTATGCCTTTGCAAAGCACTTCGGCATTGAGATACGTCCCCTGATAGAGGGTTGCGACGTGAGCGAGGAGAGCTTCGATGCAAAGGAAGGTACAATGACAAACTCTCCAACAGCTGCATTTGCCAACTGCAAGCTCAACCTTAACGGAAAGACCGTAAAAGAGGCTATAGCAGCCACCAAGCAGTTCGTTACCGAGAATAAACTCGGACGAGTAAAGGTGAACTACCGTCTGCGCGATGCTATTTTCAGCCGTCAGCGCTACTGGGGCGAACCCTTCCCCATCTACTACAAGAACGGAGTACCCTATACAGTACCCGAGGAGTATCTGCCTGTAGAGCTTCCCGAAGTTGAGAAATTCCTTCCCACAGAGAGCGGCGAGCCTCCATTGGGCCACGCAAAGGTATGGGCTTGGGATACTGTAAATAACTGTGTAACAGAAAAATCTAAGATAGACAACGAGACAATATTCCCCCTCGAACTCAATACAATGCCCGGCTTTGCAGGTTCAAGCGCATACTATCTGCGTTATATGGACCCCCGCAACCACCAGGCACTTGTTTCAACCGAGGCCGACAATTACTGGCAGAATGTTGACCTTTATCTCGGTGGTGCAGAGCACGCGACAGGTCACCTCATCTACTCGAGATTTTGGAATATGTTCCTCTTCGACCTCGGCGCAAGTGTTAAGGAAGAACCTTTCCAAAAGCTTGTGAATCAAGGAATGATACAAGGTCGAAGCAATTTTGTTTATCGTATAAAGGATACAAATACTTTTGTATCACTCAATCTTAAGAAAGACTATGATGTTACACCGCTTCACGTCGATGTAAATATTGTTTCGAATGACATTCTTGATATTGATGCTTTCCGTGCTTGGCGTCCCGAGTTTGCCGATGCCGAGTTTATTCTCGAGGATGGTAAATACATCTGCGGTTGGGCAATCGAGAAGATGAGTAAATCTATGCACAATGTAGTAAATCCAGATATTATAGTGGAGAAATACGGTGCCGACACACTACGTATGTACGAGATGTTCCTGGGACCATTGGAGCAGTCAAAGCCCTGGGATACAAACGGCATCGACGGCTGTCACCGCTTCCTGCGCAAGCTGTGGAACTTCTTCTTCGACAAGGAGGACAACCTCATTGTAACCGGCGGTGAGCCTACAAAAGAGGAACTCAAATCGCTGCACAAGCTTATAAAGAAAGCTACCGACGATATTAACCAGTTCTCTTACAATACAACAGTAAGTGCATTTATGATATGCGCCAACGAACTCGGTACTCTCAAATGTACCAACCGTTCGGTACTCGAGACATTCATTGTGGTGCTTGCACCTTTCGCACCTCACATTAGCGAGGAAATTTGGGAAGCATTGGGACACAACACCTCGGTATGTGATGCCCAGTGGCCCGCATTCAACGAGGAGTACCTCAAGGAAGATACCATAAAGTACACAATATCGTTCAACGGAAAAGCACGCTTTACCCTTGAATTTGCAGCCGATGCTACAAATGCCGATATTGAAGCTACCGTGCTCGCCGATGAGAACAGTAAAAAATACATCGACGGAAAAAGCATCAAAAAGGTTATTATTGTACCCAAGAAAATTGTAAATATTGTTATCTGATGACAATATCAAATACAAGTCATTGTAATACTTAAAGATATGGCTAAGCGATTTATACCACAACCCTCGATAATGAGTGAGGTGAAGAACTACTTGATGATTGCTGTAGGACTTGCTTTCTATGCCTTTGCGTGGAATTTCTTTATGGCGCCCTACACATTCGTTACAGGAGGTGTAACAGGTATCTGTGCTATCATACAGTATACTACAGGAATTCCCATTCAGTTCACTTATTTTTCGATAAACATTGTATTGATTCTCATTGCCATCTGGCAGCTTGGATTGAGGTTCTGCCTGAAGACACTATATGCAATAGCAGTACTCACACTGTTCCTACAGCTTTTCCAGATGGTATTTGAGGTATATCCCAATGCATCGGATATCCTGGGTCCTGATAAGCAGCTTGAATCGTGTATCGTAGGTTCAATCTTCACAGGATTGGGTCTCGCATTCTGTTTCATAAGTAACGGCAGTTCGGGTGGTGTCGACATAATTGCAGCGATTGTGAACAAATACAAGGATGTAAGCTTCGGACGTGCAATGCTTTATGTCGATGCTTGCATTGTAATAAGCAGTTTTTTCATAATCCCTACAGACAACACAGCCTTGAGCCTACAGAAGGTATTCTATGGTTTCATCAATCTTGTGATAGTCAATGTATCGCTTGATTATGTGGTAAACAGCAACCGCCAGACAGTACAGTTCTTCATATTCTCGAACAAATACGATGATATAGCATACTACATCACAAGACACCTCAAACGTGGTGTGACACTGCTTGACTCAATAGGTTACTATTCTGGCAAGGAGAGTAAGGTTGTGACTACAATCACACGTGCAAGCCAGGCAAACCAGTTGCTCGCCGCAATAAAGCAGATTGACCCTAATGCACTTGTATCACAATCAAAGGTAATGGCTGTATACGGTCTTGGATTCGATAAAATAAAGGGCAAGAGCAAGTCCATCAAATTCGACGAGAACGAGCCTAAGGAACTAGTAAAAAAGACAGAACAATGAAATTAGTTTTTGCCACAAACAACAAGCACAAGCTGCAAGAGGTAAGGGATATTCTGGGCAGTGGGGTAGAGGTACTCTCGCTCAGTGACATAGGCTGCAACGACGATATTCCTGAAACAGCCGATACACTCCAGGGAAACGCACTCATAAAGGCGCGCCACATATACAGCAAATACAATGTGAACTGCTTTGCCGACGATACAGGCCTGGAGGTTGAAGCATTGGAAGGTGCTCCTGGAGTACTCTCGGCCCGATACGCAGGCGACGGACACGACTCCGAGGCAAATATGCATAAGCTTTTGCAGAATTTAACAGGAAAAAGTAACCGCAACGCACAATTCCGCACAGTTATTGCGTTAATTATTGACGGAGAGGAGATGCTGTTCGACGGAATTGTAAAAGGCCATATAACCGAAGAGAAGATGGGCGAAGCAGGATTCGGATACGACCCTATCTTTGTTCCCGAAGGATACAGCGAGAGTTTTGCCCAGATGAGCAGCGACGAAAAGAACAGCATCAGCCACCGCTACCGCGCCACAAAGAAACTGAACGACTATCTTAAAGGAGATTTATGATTAAGAGAATTATTCTACTGATTGCGTTATTAGTATCGCTGACAGGCACAAAAGCAGCAATAGGCGACTGGACACTGCACACCTCGTACCACAATGCCACGCACTGCGAGATTATGGGAGGAAAGGTTTATGTGCTTGCATCGGGAGCCCTTTTCTCGTACGACGGTGAGGATACTGAACTGCGCACATTCGATAGAATAACCAATCTCAGCGACGTTGAGATAAGTTTCATTGCATACAGCAGTGGGATTGATGCTCTTGTAATTGTGTACAAGAACGCAAACATAGACCTTATGTCCGACGACGGGACAGTGTACAATATCCCCGACTTCAAGAACAAGAACCTGTCAAGCAAAGCCATAAACGCCCTGTCGGTTACAGAGCGTACGGCACTGCTGTCAACTTCGTTCGGAGTGGTGGAGATTGACCTTGAGAAAAGGGAATTCACCAACACTTACACCCTTGGAAAAGAGGTCTATTGCGCCCATATTTTCGATAACCACATTTACGCGGGAACAAGCAGCGGAGTAGTGCGCGGAGAGAGAAGCAGCAACCTGCTCGACAATGGCAACTGGCACACAGTAAACAGCAGCATTGCAACGGCAATGGACGTGCACTCGGGCAGGCTCTATTATGCAGTGAAAGGCCATGGATTGTACTATATATGCAGCGGAAATACGCAAAGTACCCAAATTATAAAGAACAGCGACGGGCTTCTATATGTACACAGCAACGGAAAAGAACTCCTCACGGGTACACAAAAGACACTCTACACAGTAGACCCGGACAACGCTGTAACGTCGTATAAGCTCGATGGCAGCGAGAACAACTACATATGCAGGCAAGGCAGCACACTATGGAACTGCAAGGGCTATAAAGGGCTTGTAGCCTGCAAGGCCGAGAATAACGCCGTAGCACCCGTTGCCGAAGGGATAATACCCGACAGCCCCATAAGGAACTACTGCGAGAGTATGATATTCTCCAACGGCAAGCTGCTTGTTGCAGGAGGTAACGTGAACTACTTCGACAATGTTTTTTATCCGGGTACAGTGATGCACTACGACTACTCGTCGGGAGAGTGGTACAACTACCCCGAAGAGATTATCCGCACCACAACAGAGGTAGGGTCGAGATACAGGAACGTATGCACAATAGACGAGGACCCCACACAGAAAGGACACATAATGGCAGGTTCATTCGGCTCGGGACTCTTTGAATTCAGGGACGGGGAATTTGTAGCGCACCACAGCTACCACAATACCCCGCTGGAGAGCGTCAGCAAAAGCTATCCTGCATTCTATACACGCGTATCGAAGATAAAATACGACAGCAAGGGCAATCTGTGGGTGGTGAATGCAGGTGCTAAAAAACCTATAAAAATACTCTCGCCCGACGGCAACTGGACCGAATTGTACTACCAGCAGCTCGAAGGTCTTCCCACACTGTCCGATATTCATATAGACTCGCGCGGATATATGTGGATAGTATCGCTTCAGGGCGAGGCAGGACTCTTCTGCGCCCGCACCAACGGTACGCTTGACACATCGGACGACCAGACAAGGCTGGTACTGTCAAAATTCGTCAACCAAGATGGACTGAGCTACGACGTTTACCAGCTCTTCGGCTTTGCCGAGGACAGGGACGGCCGAATATGGGTGGGCACCAACACAGGACTCTTTGTAATAGACAATCCCAAGAACTTCTTCGACAAAGGTACATTCACACAGATAAAAGTACCCCGCAACGACGGTACCGGCCTTGCCGATTATCTGATGAGCGGAGTATATATACAATGTATATATGTAGATGGGGCCAACCGCAAATGGATAGGCACAAAACACAACGGCATCTACCTGCTCTCTGAGGACGGCCTGGAGACCTTGGAACACTTCACAGCCGACAACAGCCAGCTACCATCGGATAATGTCGTCAGCGTGGCCGTAAACGAGTCTACAGGCGAAGTTTTCATAGGTACAGCCAACGGCATTGTAAGCTACAAGAGTGGAGCAACAGCTCCGGAGCAGTCGCTCGACGAGAGCAACATATATGCCTATCCCAACCCCGTAAAACCCGATTACAGCGGAGATATAACAATAGTTGGACTCACCTTCGACTGCAACGTGAAAATAGTGGATACGGCGGGTACATTAATCAATGAGGGTACTTCGACCGGCGGCTCGTTCACGTGGGACGGAAGAGACAAGCGTGGCGAGAGAGTATCGGGCGGAATATACTATGTGCTGACATTCGACAGCGAGGGCAACGAGGGTGCCAGCACCAAGATTCTTTTTATAAGATAGAGTAGGGGAAAACTTTATTATAACTTCCAACGGCAGCTTTGTTGTTGGAAGTTTTTTTGTTCTATTTTTGTAGATACACGATGCGGCTTTAGAGCTGAGAAATCCTTATATATAAATATTTGCAACACCTGTAAAGCTTGATGACAAGCTTGTGCCCCAGCGGCTGCACGCATTATCAGGGCATAAGCAAAGGATATTTGCAAAATCGCGCACAATATAAATTGCAATAGAGTAGAGCACTCTATTTATCGTACACTTGGAATATTTCCCGCTTATGAATGCCGGTAACCGCACACAGGGAACCCTTATCCACAATTTCCACAAAACTTATTGTTATTATCTCTCCTTTTTAAGATAAAAAGAAATTAATAACAAAAATAAAGCCTGTTAATAGTGTAGAAAACTTTTTCTACAAATAGTTGCTTTTACAGTTATTATAGTCAAAGGTTCTTTTGTTCACACTGTATCAACAGTCTAAAATATTGATTTTCTGTCATATGATATACATTGTTAACACCTGTTGAATAGTCTCCTGTGTAGATAAAAAAGTCTGTTGAAAAGCGTTTTTTGTGTTAAAAAGCTATACAAAAAATAGCACTAAAATAATGGGTTAAATATTTGCATTTTGGGTTTCGTGCCCTGTATATAGTAAAATTGCTGACAACAAAATTATATTACCAATTTTTACTTGTTATTTATCCTGCACTTTTCAACAGGTTACTAACAACTGTTGCACTGTTGTCGGCAGGCATATTACAGGTGCAGTGAGTAGTATCCTTTTATGTGCTATAATATGAGCGAATAAAAGAAAAAATAGCAATGAGAGAATAGCCGAAGAATAACATAGGGAAGGCAGTTGAAAGAATTATTGTCCACAGCAAATTTTTACCGGCCTGAATCTGTGATTATCTACAGTCTTTTATAGGAGGCTATTATTCATAAAAAATGCGTGCAACACAAAAAAGCTGCACGCATTATCAATATCTATATTGAATATCTTACTTCAGTTTGGCAAGAGCCTCCTTTATGCGCTTGATTGATTCCACTATATTCTCGTCGCTTGTAGCATAGCTCATTCTGAAGCACTCGGGAGCGCCGAACGACTCTCCGCCTACAGTTGCCACGTGTGCCTCGCTCAACAGATACAGTGCAAGGTCGTCGCTGTTGTTGATGGTATAATCGCCATAGCTCTTTCCATAGTACGAGCTGCACTTGGGGAAGAGGTAGAAAGCTCCCTCGGGTACATTCACCTCGAGTCCGGGAATCTCCTTTGCAAGCTTTACTATAAGGTCGCGGCGACGCTCGAATGCCACGCGCATATCCTCTACAGCCTGCTGAGAGCCCGCGTAAGCCTCTAACGACGCAATCTGCGATACAGAACAAGGACCGCTTGTATATTGTCCCTGTAGCTTGTTACAGCCCTTTACAATCCAGTCGGCAGCAGCAAGGTAACCGATGCGCCAGCCTGTCATTGCGTATGCCTTTGATACACCGTTGACAATAATCACGCGGTCGCGTATCTCGGGGAATTGTGCTATACTCTGGTGCTTGCCCACATAGTTGATGTGCTCATAAATCTCGTCGGCAACAATGAATACCTCGGGGTGCTTTGCAAGTACATCGGCAAGCTCCTTGAGCTCCTCCTGAGTGTAGACCGAACCTGTGGGGTTCGAGGGAGAGCACAATATGAGCATCTTTGTCTTGGGGGTGATGGCTGCCTCCAACTGTGCACCGGTAATTTTGAAGTTCTGCTCTATTCCTGCGCTGACAATAACGGGAGTACCGTCGGCAAGTTTCACCATCTCGGGGTAGCTCACCCAGTAGGGTGCAGGTACAATCACCTCGTCGCCGGGGTTTACAAGTGCCATAATAGCGTTGCACACAGCCTGCTTCGCTCCGTTTGAGACAGAAATCTGTGCCTCGGTAAACTCGAGGTTATTCTCACGTTTGAGCTTCTCTACGATAGCCTTGCGCAGGTTGGGGTATCCGGGTACGGGCGAGTAGCGCGACCAGTTGTCGTCTACAGCCTTCTTTGCAGCCTCTTTTATATTGTCGGGAGTATTGAAATCGGGCTCTCCCACACTAAGATTTATTACATCTACACCTTGAGCTTTCAGTTCCTGACTTTTCTGCGACATTGCAAGTGTTGCCGATGTCGAAAGTCTGTTAAGGCGGTCAGCTAATTTGTTCATAGTCGTTTATCAGGTTAGTTGGTTTATACTTATTTTCTCTTACCCATCAATTTGAGCAGCTTTAAGAAGAGGTTTATAAAGTCGAGATACAGTGTAAGGCTGCCTATTACCGACAGTTTGGGAATTATATTATCGTTGTTTATATTCTCCTGTACCAGATTCTTTATTTTTTGTGTATCGTATGCTGTGAGTCCTGTAAATATGAGCACTCCTGCATAGTTTATAATCATCTCCATCTGGCTGCTGGCAAGGAAAATGTTTACTATGGACGCTATAATGAGTCCAAACAGTGCCATAATGAGGATTTTTCCAATTCCCGAGAGGTCGAACTTTGTAATATATCCGAATATTGCCATTGCACCGAATGTGCCTGCCGTTACAAAGAATGCCGATGCTATCGACTCCGCCGTAAATACAATGAACAGCGGTGCAAGCGTAACTCCGTTCATTACCGAATAAATGGCAAACAGTATGAGTGCTGTGGTGAATGATATTCTGTTTATCATTGCCGACAATACTATTACAAGCACCAGCTCACCTATTATGAGTCCCCAAAAAAGAGGTTGGTTTTCGAGTATGGCTTTGAGTATTTGAATATTGTTCGATACAATATACGATATTGCTCCTGTTGCGGCAAGGGCAAGTGTCATAAGTGCAAAGACATTCTTCATTACACTATTGACGATACTTTTCTCGCTTTTTGTAGAAATCTCTTTTACGTAGTTGTCCATAATCGAAATAAGTTGAAATACACGATAGCAAAGTTATATAAATATTTTTTTTAGTGTATATATTATATCATTAATTTATAAAAAAACGTTACTTTTGTTCTTGGTTTATTTAGTTGTACTTTGTTGAAAATTAAAATATGTCAAAAAACGAGACTCAAATAATAAAAGGTCTGGCCATCTTTTTAATGATTTTTCTTCATTTGTTCAATAATTATGACGATACACAAAGTTTGGTTAACTTTATCTCTATAAACAATAATCCATTGGTACATATATTGTCAAGAGCTGCCAACCCTGTCTCTATATTCCTAATATGCGGAGGTTATGGGCTTTATTCGGTGTACAAATGGGGAAACGATAAAAAACATTATAAGAGAATATTCAGGCTTTATATTACATATTGGTTGATATTATTGATATTTGTACCTGTGGCTCACTTTCTTGTGGGTAACAATTACCTGGGAACCATTAAAAATATAATATACAATATAACAGGTTTATGCACTACTTGGAACCCTTTTGCTTGGTTTTTATTACCCTATTCCTTATTGTCTCTTTCGAGTAAGAAGTTATTTTTTTTAATGGATAAATTCAAGACAAAGTATGTATTTATATTTTTATTATTCCTCTCCTTGAGTATTGGATTTATAATTTCAAGATACGGTGAGGCGTATCTTTTCAAGAATCCAATTTTGTATTTACCCATTTTATATTTAAGTTTGATGTTCACTTTTTACATAGGTGTTGTTTTCTATAAAAAGAATATATTGGGGGTAATCAAAAATTATTTTTCTTCAGTAAAATACAGGCAAGCTATTATACTGTTTTCTTTACTGATATTGATTTGTGCACGATGTATAATCAATACCTCTGCTTTGAATGATATTTATTCGTTCTTATTAATAGTGTTGTTCTTGAATTTATATAGGCCCTCTTTTATCGATAATTTTTTAATGAAATTAGGAAACGTATCAATGGAAATGTGGCTTGTGCATTCGTGGTATTCTTACAGTATTTTCAAGGAGGATATTTATTCGTTAAAGTATCCTCTGTTGCTCTTAATAGTTATGTTGGCTATATCTTATTATAGTGGTGTGCTTATAAAGTATTTGAGCAATCTTATATTGAATAAGATATATGAGCGTTAAAAATTAAAAGCTGGGGTTTATTTTCAAATCCCAGCTTTTATTATGTAGCGTATAGAATCATTATTCCTCGAAATGCAGGGTGTGACCCATACGCTCGGCTTTTGTATGCAGATAGCGCGAATTGTGACTGTTGGGCTCAATCTCGCAACCAACATTTTCCATAATCTCCAGTCCGTAGCTCTCGAGTCCTATGCGTTTTACAGGGTTGTTGGTTATAAGGCGCATCTTGTGTACTCCCACCTGACGCAGAATCTCTGCACCCACGCCGTAGTCTCTCTCGTCGGCTTTGAAGCCCAGGCACAGGTTGGCGTCTACTGTATCCATTCCCTCTTCCTGGAGCTTGTAGGCTTTCATCTTGTTCATAAGTCCAATGCCGCGGCCCTCCTGGTTCAGATACACAATAACACCTTTGCCCTCTTTCTCAATGAGCTCCATTGCACGGTGGAGCTGTGCCCCGCAGTCGCAGCGGTGCGAGCCGAATATGTCGCCTGTCATACACGATGAGTGTACACGTACAAGGATAGGCTCATCTTCTTTCCATTCGCCTTTTATGAGCGCTATGTGTTCGAGTCCGTTCGATTTTTGCTTGAAAGGTATAAGGTGAAAATTACCCCACTGTGTGGGCATATCCACCTCCTCGCCTTTCTCTACAAGAGACTCCTGGCGCAAACGGTATTCTATAAGGTCACGTATACAAATAATCTTAAGGTTATGCTCTTTTGCAATTTCTATGAGCTGAGGCATACGTGCCATTGTGCCGTCTTCGTTCATAATCTCAATGAGAGCAGCGCAGGGATTGAGTCCTGCCAGGCGTGCCATATCTATACCCGCCTCGGTGTGTCCTGCGCGGCGGAGTACACCCTTGTCCTGTGCATAAAGGGGATTGATGTGTCCGGGACGTGCAAATGTCTCGGGGGTGCTTGTGGGGTCGGCAAGAGCCTTTATTGTTGCTGCTCTATCTTCTGTTGATACACCTGTTGAGCAACCTTCAATCTTGTCTACCGTTACGGTGAATGGTGTACCCAGAAGGCTTGTGTTTGCGCTCACCTGAGGGTCGAGCTGTAGCTCCTTGCAACGTGACATTGTGATGGGAACGCACAGCACTCCACGACCGTTCTTAAGCATAAAGTTAACCTTTTCGGGGGTTATCTTTTCGGCTGCAATTATAAAATCTCCCTCATTTTCGCGGTCTTCGTCGTCTACAACTATAATGAATTCTCCGTTGCGGAAATCCTCTATAGCCTCTTCTATTGTGTTAAGTTTGAATTTATCCATAATGCTTTTTATACTAATTTTTCTTTAATAAGTCTCTCCATCAGTTTCTTTGCTGTCTGCTCGAGTTTTATAAGGTCGCGCAACAGGCGCAGACGGTACAGGCAGGCTCTTATGTATATTATCGTTCCCACGGGGAACACTATTATCGACAATATGTTGAGCCATTTATTCTCAAAGGGCGATATGATGGCCCTTGCTTCAATTATGGGCAGCTCGTTGAGGTAAATGATAACCTTTTTGCTTTTGCTGTTGCCCATCTCCTCTACCAACGTATCGAGCTCTTCGCTCATCTTCACCATTGTCTCTTCGCTTCTGTCGGCAAAGAAAATATGTTTCGGCGATGGGAGTCTCTTGAGTCTGTTCTTCTTTCTGAAGTTGTGCGAAACGGATATTATCTCCTCCAGTTTCTTGTAGTCCTTTCGGTAGTCGGGGTCGTCTATCACCACCTCTTTCAGTGTCACGTTGCGCTTCTCCTTTATACCTAACAGCTTGCGGAAGAATGCGTTGTATGCGTCCATATTGAGTATGGTAGAGTCGCGGTTCGACTGATAGGTGAACAAGATTCCCAACGGGGCAAGCACAATGGTGCTGAGCCAACTGCCCACCCAAATGTACCATTCGCCTTCGCGTGCCATCTTGTAGCCCGAGGTGTTGAAGATGTAGTACAGCACGAATGTGGCAACTGATATGAGCACGGGGTATCCCAGTCCTCCTTTGCGCACAATGGCTCCAAGAGGAGCTCCAATGAAAAAGAATATCACGCAGCCGAGCGAGAGGGTAATCTTCTCCCACCACATAAGATGGTGCTTGTTGAGGTCCTTGTCGAGTGAACGCATCACGCTTCTCTTTATCTCGTAGTCGGTCTTCATTTGCTGGAGCTTGGTGAGCTCGTTCCTTTTCCACCTCTCCTTCTGTGCCTTTGTTGCCAGGTTGTATATGCTGTCGACATTTATGTAGTATATGCCGTCGCGTTGCATCGACACAGAATCGTCGTGTGTGAGAGTATTCTTCATCTGGTACGAGCCACGCATAGCTGCGCGCCAGTTGTTGTGTCCTATGCTGTCGTTGTGCAGTGTGAGCGAGTCTATAGAGTGCTGCAGCTCAATCATATTCTTGCTTGCAGCCTGTGTCTTGAGGAACGAGCCGTCCTGCATGCTGAACCCTCCGTCCATCTCTATCATCACCACCTTTTCGCGGTAGGTCTCACGGCGGTAGGGTATGCTGTTGTCTTTCTTGTTGTCCTTGTTCAGTTGCAGATTCTCGAACAGCTCGCCGCTGTAGAGCTTGAGTGTCATATGCTTCTGGTCGTCGCTTGTCTGCATCTTGCCCGAGTCGGCGACAAGAATGCGTGTACCGTCGAATCCGTCCCTGAGGTCATATATCATCACATTGTACAGCATTCCCGTCTCCTTGTCCTTTTTCTTTACAAAGAGATTGAAACCCTCTATCTTGTCGTAGAATACTCCCTCGGGTATCTCAACCTCGGGCGATGTCTGTTTGATGGAGTAGAGCACGGTATACAGTTTCACCTGTGCATTTGGACCTACTACATTTTGGAAATAAAACGATATGCAGCCCAAGAGAGCGCACTCCACTGCAATGGGTGCCATAATGCGCAGGAGCGGAATTCCGGCTGCCTTCATTGCAAGAAGCTCCAGTCGCTCGCCGAAGTTGCCGAATGTCATAAGTGCGGCAAGGAGAATGGCAAGAGGAAGTGCTTGACCCACAAGTGTCAGCGAACCGAGATAAAAGAATTGTGCAAGCACGTCAAGGTCGAGGCCTTTGCCGACAAAATCGTCGACCCACCTCCACAGCAATTGCATTATGAAGATGAAAAGGCATATAAAGAATGTTCCTGCCAACAGCAGGCTGAAACTCTTTATTATAAACAGGTCTAATTTCTTTATTCGTAAAAAGTCAGGCCATTTCATAGTGCCTTGGGGCTTTATTCTGTTTTTATGTATCCTTATTGCGGACAGGCGTCATATACAGGCACCTGTATTGCCACACATTCGTGTATCAATGTGCAAAGTTAGCATAAAATGTGTGATAATTGTCTTTGTCGGCAAAAAATTAGGTGCTGCTTTTTATATTATTTACTATTGGAACAGTGAAGTAACGGCTATTTTATTGGTTGCTTACGGGTTATACGGTTGCGGTCACATTCCCGATTGTCTCTTGAAGGACTCTATCTGTGAGTCCCACAGGTCTATTTGGTCCTCTCTTTCATCTGTTTCTGCAAAATCGGTAATGACGAGTGTGTGCTCGCGTGTCATTTCGTTGTATGCTATTCTCATTTCAAAGAATGTGTGTGCATTCTCGTCGTCCCAGCGCAGCCTCACATACACTCCGTTGCGTTGTGCTATGAGCGTGGCAGTGCGCACCTCTTCCTTGCCCCAATAAAAACTGAATTTCTTTCCGTCTATTTTAATGTCGTCGGCAAACCAAGTAGATAATCCGTGTTCTGTGCCAATATATCGCCATATCATCGCAGCACTTCCCTTGAGTGGATATTCAATCTGGAATTTTTCTTTCTTTTTCATAATGTAAAAGGTCTATTATTTAGGTTTTCAAACTTTTACGTTACTTTGTCCGCAAGTTAAATAAAATTATCCATTAAACAAAAAAAAGAGTATATTTTGTTCGTAAACATTGAAAAATGGCTGCCGAGGAGTTATATTGGATATAATTCAAGAGGATGCCCCTTTAATACTTTTGGGGTACCCTCGTTTGTGAGAAGTTGAATAAAAAGAGCTATTTTTAGGCTTGCGAAGCCCGAAAAAGCGCAGTTTACTAAGCGTAAATGAGCATTTTAAGGGCGAGTATAACAACAAAAGAGCCTTTTTAGTCAGCTTCTCAACCCTTTTTTTTGTGCATACAAAAAAGATAGATTCTATGAATTTTACGAATCTGTTAAGAAGTTGTTTAAATTTATGTCCTTGAAATTTTTATAGAACTTTTTTAGAGTGTTTTTTTATTTTTCAAAGGCGCATAGCGGGCTATGTAACTGCGAAAAAGAGAAAAACAGGCAAAAAAGGGCATAAAAAGACAAGCACTTCTTTGAGGCTATGTAAATAATATTTTGAAAGAAATTTAAACAGCTTCT
>JAFZIA010000048.1 GCA_017554605.1 Bacteroidaceae bacterium | reverse complement strand
GAAGGGTATATGAACTGTTATATGGTCGCATAAAACCCTTTCTCGGACAAATCGGAGATTTTCTAACAAAAAAGAGAAAAAAGAAACAAAAACAAGGTAAAACTGAGACCGGATCAAAAATACTTTTGACCCGGCCTCTTTCAGTACCCCATAACGAAATTTTCTCGAACCGGTTTTTAGAGGATTTAGAGAAGATTTGGGAGTTGCGTTACTATATACCCGACCCTAATAAACTTGAATACGCCAACTGTGATTGCGCTCCTTGTTCACGTTATAAGGAATGAATATTTATTCTGTAATTCTAAAAAAAATATTGTCTCATTTTATTAGTTACCATAAAAATATTATTTTTGTTTATACACAAATATGTACTATATGAATAAAATAAAAAGCATCAACGATGTATTAGAAACATATTTTAGGAAAGAAAATGTTTCTCAAAAAATACCTGCTAAAGAGTTAATGCAGATATTTATACAAAATGGTATTTTTGAAAAAGACTACAAAAATGGATTGCCGATAAGAAAAATATTAAGAGATTTGGATAAGAAAAAAGAATTGTTTTTAATACCGTATGCGCATCCTGAAAGAAAAGATAAAAAGACTAATTGGTTTTTTGTAAACATCAATAAAAAATCATCTACACCCTATTTGCAGACTTCAGACAGCAATAGGAAAGAACAAACAAATAACACAATCCATAAAACAAGAAAAGATTCTGATGAATACTACATAATTAGTCTATGTAACGAAATTTTAAGTCAAAAAGCCGTACAACAATATAAATTTGACTTTTTAAAAGGGGATTCAGGTAAACCTTTGCCTGTAGATGCTTATTACGAAAAACTAAATCTAGTAATAGAATATTGTGAATCTCAACATACTATTTCTACCCCTTTTTTTGATAAAAAAATAACAATAAGTGGAGTCTCAAGAGGAGAACAAAGAAAAATTTATGATGAGCGTAGGAAAAACATTTTACCACAGCACGGTATAAATGTTATATCCATTCATTATTCTGATTTTGGAACAACAAAAAAACTTATTCGTAACCGTGATAAAGATATAGAAATTATTAAAAGGATATTAAATGAATACATATGATGTTCAAATAACAACGAACCTGAATGAGGTTGTTATTATACAAATATGTGCCTATAGTGATATTGAAGCTGAATTAACCGCAATATCCATGGTGGAAAATGGAGAAGCCGATGTTTTAGGTAACTCTGTTACTAATTGTTTTGTAATATAACCAAAACTTAGGGAACTTTATTCTCGTAAAACCGAAAATGTGAAACAAAAAACGGAGAGAGTTTTTCAACTTTCTCCGTTTCAGTACCCAGACCCGGGATCGAACCGGGATGGGTTACCCCACTGGTGTTTGAGACCAGCGCGTCTACCGATTCCGCCATCTGGGCATCTCTCAAATGCAGTGCAAAGGTACGTCTTTTTTTTTAACCTGCAAATAAAAATGAAGTTTTTTTGAAAAAAAGTTTTATTTTCTTTGCTGTTTCGCGTAAAAGATGTAATTTTGCAAGCCGATTATTATCAACCCTTATAGGGTTAGTGGCACTTTAGGTCTCTGAGTTAGTCAAAAGACGGTCTAGCCAACTGTCGGGGCAAAGCGTGAAGAGGGTATTTGCAAAGTACGAATATTCCGTAAAAGTGCGATGCAGAGAAGTGTCAAGAATGGAATTATTAACTTATTTAAACGAATTAAAGTGGATACTTTAAGCTACAAAACTATTTCAGCAAATAAGGCAACCGCACAGAAGGAGTGGGTTGTTGTTGATGCTACCGACCAGGTAGTCGGTCGTCTTGGCTCAAAGGTTGCCAAGATTCTTAGAGGTAAGTACAAACCTTGTTTCACACCCAACGCAGATTGTGGTGACAACGTGATTATCATCAACGCCAATAAGGTTAAGATGACAGGTAACAAATGGACAAACCGTGTTTATCACAGCTACTCGGGCTATCCCGGTGGTCAGAAGTCTTTCAGCCCCAGCGATGTTGCTAAGGGTTACAAAGGCTATGAGCGTTTGCTCAAGCACGTAGTTCGCGGTATGCTTCCCAAGAATCGTCTTGGCGATCATATTTTGAACAACCTTTATATATATGAGGGTTCTGAGCACAACCACGCAGCTCAGTCTCCTAAAACAATTGATATTAACTCTTATAAATAAGAAAGCAGATGGAAATGGTAAATGCATTAGGCAGACGTAAAAGCGCAGTTGCCCGCATATTTGTAACAGAGGGTAGCGGTAATATTACTATTAATAAGAAGAA
Organism: Bacteroidaceae bacterium; assembly: GCA_017554605.1. Classification (GTDB taxonomy): domain Bacteria; phylum Bacteroidota; class Bacteroidia; order Bacteroidales; family Bacteroidaceae; genus HGM04593. The sequence continues at coordinate 1,726 of JAFZIA010000048.1, read as the reverse complement.
TCTGCAGGATTATTTCCCCTCAAGCATTCTCCAGTATGTTGTAAAGCAGCCTCTGTTGAAGCTTGACGTGGTTGAGAAGTACGATATTAAAGTTAACTTGGACGGTGGTGGTTTTACAGGTCAGTCACAGGCTTTGCGTTTGGCAATCGCTCGTGCTCTTGTAAAGATTAACCCCGAGGATAAGAAGGCTCTCCGTCTCGAAGGATTCCTCACACGCGATGCTCGTGAGGTTGAGCGTAAGAAGCCCGGTCAGCCCAAGGCACGCCGCAGATTCCAGTTCAGTAAACGTTAATATTCGGCCCGAACAGAGACGTTTAGTATCTAAACCACTCGGGACTCCACTCATATTTATGGCAGCTTGACAGATTGTTGCTCAGGTGGGCTACCCGGGAGGTTGGTTCAAAGTAATTAAAAAAGAAAGTAAACGATTTAAATTTTAAAACAATGTCTAGAATTTCATTTGAAACACTATTGGAGGCAGGTGCACATTTTGGTCACCTCAAACGTAAGTGGAACCCCGCTATGGCTCCCTACATCTTTATGGAGCGTAACGGTATTCACATCATCGACTTGCACAAGACCGCAGCAATGGTCGAGACTGCAGCCGAGGCTCTTAAGCAGATTGCAAAGAGCGGCAAGAAGATTCTTTTTGTTGCTACAAAGAAGCAGCTCAAGGACATCGTTGCCGACAAGGCTCAGGCAGTTGGTATGCCTTACGTTATCGAGCGTTGGCCCGGTGGTATGCTCACAAACTTCCCCACAATCCGCAAGGCTGTGAAGAAGATGACAACCATCGACAAACTTATGGCTGATGGCACATACTCTAACCTTTCTAAGCGCGAGGTTCTTCAGATTACACGTCAGCGTGCTAAGCTCGACAAGACTTTGGGTTCTATTGCCGATCTTACACGTCTTCCTTCGGCTATCTTTGTAGTAGACGTATTGAAGGAGAATATCGCTGTTCACGAGGCTAACCGTTTGGGTATACCCGTATTTGCTATCGTAGATACAAACTCTAACCCTGGTGACGTAGACTTCGTAATCCCCGCTAACGACGATGCAACAAAGTCAGTAGAGGTTATCCTTGAGGCTTGCTGCGCTGCTATTGCCGAGGGTCTCGAGGAGCGTAAGGTTGAGATTGGCGATACAACAGACAACGAAGAGGAGAATGCAGATGCAAAGAAGCCCGCTCGCCGTCGCACAACACGTGCACGTGCTGCAAAAGCAGCTAAGAACGAGGAGGGTGAGAGCGCTGCTGAATAATTAATTTCTAACGATTAAATATTTTATACTATGGCTGTAACAATGGCTGATATTTCCAAGCTGCGTACAATGACCGGAGCTGGAATGATGGACTGCAAGAACGCCTTGACAGAGGCTGAGGGCGATTTTGACAAGGCTATCGAGATTATCCGTAAGAAGGGTCAGTTGGTAGCTGCTAAGCGTAGCGACCGTGAGGCTTCTGAGGGTTGTGTTCTTGTAAAAGCTGAGAATGGCTTTGGTGCAATCATTGCTCTCAAGTGCGAGACCGACTTCGTTGCCCAGGGTGCCGACTTCGTTAAATTGACACAGGATATCCTTGATGCTGCAGTGGCTGCCAAGTGCGCTACTATCGAGGAGGTACAGGCTCTCCCTATGGGTGATGGCACTGTTCAGGATGCTATCGTAGCACGTTCAGGTATCACCGGCGAGAAGATGGAGCTCGATGGCTACAAGACTCTCGAGG
>JAFZIA010000047.1 GCA_017554605.1 Bacteroidaceae bacterium | reverse complement strand
TATTGCAAGCCTTATAATTGCATATTTTTATCGGCAGTCGTTAAAATAGAGGCTTGGAATTAAAATAGAGTATTCGACCGCTGTTATACAGCAGCCGAGCACTCTATTTTTTGCTTATTAGATTTTTATCGGACACCAATATAAAAAAGTAAGGAGACGCTCCATAGCGAAGCGTCTCCTCATAAAAACAGCGTGAAAATTATTTGATGACAATCTTACGTCCGTTGTTGATGTATATTCCGGGCTTGGTGGGAGAGGCTACCTTGCGTCCCTGCAGGTCGTAGAAGCCCGTATCGCCACCGTTGCTTTCCTCCACGAGCTCTATGCTGTTGGTATTTGTCGACTCGATGGGGTGGAAGGGGTTCTCCTCGGTGAACTTGTATTTTCCGTTGCTTGCCCAGTCGAGCGAGAAACGTACAAAGCGCATTGTAAATCCGCCGTAAACACCATTCTCCTCGTAGTAGACACCCAATGTTCCGTCGGGTAGGACAACTGCTGCGCTATAGGCCGAGCCTCTGGGACAGATGGTCTTGGGCGAGCCGAATGTTGCGCCCTCGTCGGTTGAGAGTGCTATACTTACATTCTGACGGCTGCTGTTGTTGGGGAGTGTCTGCAGTGCGATATTCCATTTGTTACCCTCCAATGTAGAGCACCACACCATATATTCTCCGTCGCAGGCGTTACCCGATATTCCCGATGTGAAGCGTGTCTGCGAGGGTAGGTGCCAGGTCTCTCCGTCGTTCGATGTGTAGTTGTAGTAGTTGTATCCGCTTGCACGTACGCTTATGGCAAGGTCGCCGTTGTTGCGCTCCAGGGACTTGGGCTCGTCGGCGCTCTTTGTTCCGCTTGTGCCGCTCACGTACCAGCTCTTGCCGCCGTCCTTACTCATAAAGAAGTAGAAGTTCTGGCTGTTGTCGGCCTCGCGGTTCACGAAGCTCGAAACGAGTGTGCCGTCGCGTTTCTGCAATGCTGCTCCCGAACCCGAGAAGCCGCTCTTCCAGGTCTTGGTCTTGGGGTTTGAGCAGTTTGCTCCGTAGAGGTCGTCGGTGTGGTCGACGGGTGTCTCCCAGGTGAGTCCGCCGTCGCGGCTTGTGATAGTCTTCCATCTGGGGGGCTGTGCCGCTGTTCCTGCAAAGAATCCGTGGCCGTATGTTCCTGCGCTTGTCATTATACCCACAATCTCGCCATTGTCGCGGTTGGTTACAATAGACGCGTCGCCGTGTCCGTAGTCACCGCCTGTGGTTGCTGTTCCTGCAACGGTCTGCGGGTCGCTCCAGGTGCGTCCGTTATCCTCGGAGTACTGTGCAACAACGTAGCAGTGCGAAGGAAGGTCGGCATTGTGTCCCTTACGGTCGTCGGTGAGTGTCACAAGGCGCTTGCCGTCGCGTGTAACGGTGATTGCGGGGATACGGTAGTAGAGCGAGCCCTTATCCATAGGCATCAGTACTGCACCCTCGGAGAGGAATATTGTAACCTGATATTGCGGGTCGCCATTCTCCTCGGCTATCTCCTTGCCGTCTATCGTATATGCTGTGATTATGGCATCTACCTTGTTGCCTTCGGTGGCCTCGTCCGAGATGTCGTATGTAATCCACAGATAGTGCTCGCCGGGGGCAAGCTCCTTGCTGCCATTGATTGTAAATGTGCCGTCGGCTGCAATCTCTACTGTTTCGCCATACTGTAAACCATTCTGCTCGCGCCATTCCATTGCGTTCTCCTCGTCTATGAAGAGCTCGCGTGAGTTTGTTGCAAAATATGCCTTTACGTTCTCCACGTCCTTGCTGTCTGTTCCTGTGAACTTGCCCTTTACACTCTGTATGATGCAGTTGCCTGTGAGGCCGCTCACTCTTATTGTCGAGCGTATTATGGGCTGGTTCTTGTTGCCGATACCTGTCGATACTTTTCCCTGAACGACATTGGTACTTGTTACTATTGCCTCGGGGCTTGTTGTGTCAACCTCGTCGAATCGCCACAGCGACGCTCCGTCTGCCTCGGCTCCCCAACGTACAATTACCGAGCCGCTCTCTTGTGCGTGGAGCTCCACCGCATCGTCCTTAATTATAAAGAATCCGTAAGCGTCCTCAATCGTGTAGATGTAGTTGGGGGTGTCGACTGTGCCGAACTTGGTGCTGCCGCCAGTACCAGCGCCCGCCTTACCGAAGTATTTGCCGTTGTAGTTCTTTATGGCAATCTTGCCGTTGTTCTCCCAGAAACTCCATATATTGTTGGCTGCAAATGCCTTGTCGCCAAACTGCAGGAGCTCGCTATCGGTGCTGTAATATATAGCCTTGCCGCTGCAATATCCCTTGGTCGAGGCACTTGTTATGTAGTACCAGTGCTCGTTGCCGGCAGTACTCATCTGAGGCTTTTCGAGACGGTCCTCCTTCACTTTTACCTTAAAATCGGTGAGCACAACGCCGTTGCCGTTGCTTCCGGCAAGAGTGAACGACACCGAGAACAGCTTGTCACCCTTGCTGCTTATTGTCTGCGGGGTGCTCTTTGTTGTGTACACCTTGCCGTTGTCCATTGTGAGCGACAGACCTGTGCTGTGGCTGTTGTTGGTGAATGTGAAGCTGTACTCCACAATGGCATATCCCGAGGGTGGGGTAATTGTGTATGTGGCGCTTCCTGCTGTACCTGTCATCAACTGCACGTTGTTGCCTGCCCAGTTCATATTGTTTATTGTGCCACAACCGAACTGCAACTGAGGAGTGGTGTTGCTCTTCCACACACTGTTCCACGCCTGGTTGGCCGATGTCCCGCGGTAGAGGTTGCCGTTGCTTTTGTCTACGGTATATTCAATTGTTGCCGCTCCTTGTGGTTCTTCCTCGGGTTCGGGAGCTTCGGTTATTTTGAGCTGACAGCCCTGGTCGCTCAGGTCGTTGCCTTTGTTATTGGGGTCACTCCAATTGTATATGGCGTAGTTCTGTCCCGAACCTGTTTGGTTGAGCTGTACATCGCCCGATGCAATTATAAAGTATCCGCTTATTCCTGAATTCTTGATTTCCCAACCTTTTGTGGGACGTGTAGCCGTTGTCTGTATCTGTGTGTTGTATGTTGCCGAAGGGCTGAGGTAACATTTGTATTTGCGGTTTACAATGTCGTAGCTGCCGTCATTACGCTCTACCAGCTTCCACATCGAGTTAGCACTTTTTGATGTTGCCTCAGAACCAATTGTTCCAGCTTCATTTCCTGTGGCTGTCATATAAAGATTTGATGAGCGCTGTGATGTTATCTGATACCAGTATTCATCGGTATCAGAGCTTGCCTTGGGCTTAACTATGGCTTTTTCAAGTGCTGTCTTAATACGCTCAACTTGTTGTTGTGCTTGCTCGGCAGTTATCTTGCCGCTTGACAAGAGTGTGTTGGCTGCAATTACCTCTTCGTTGAATGCACCCATAGCCTCGGCCGAGTATTCGCCGACAGATGTTCCAAGGGTTGCGCTGTAACCTTGACCTATTGCTTGTGAAATAAGGTTGCGGTAGCCTGCCTGCTCGTAACGTGTCTGTGCAGCCTCGTCACTTATTGCACTATACTGGTTGCCTGGAAAATCGGCGTTGAGGGCCTCGCACATTATTTGTGCAAATTTTGCGTATCCCATTGCTCCAAGATAGTTGTCGGGATAGAAATATTTGCTGTTGGCTGTTGTGCCGTTGAGTAGCGGGGTGTATGTATCGATATACTCGATGTTGCCGCCTGCAAGGCTTTTCATATATTCGTTGAGCACTGCAATGCGGCTTGTGGTGTTGCTTGCGTTGTTTGTGGGGGCAAGTGCCATCAAATATATTTTTGAATTAGGCGAGTATGTTGCAATCTTGTTAACGAGATTGCTGTAACTGGTTTTTACTGTTGCGATGCTTGTAGTACCGTTGGCATCTGCTGTACCGGTGTAAAGGAAGATAGCTTTTGCGCTTTCCTTTGTTACGCCTGTCGAAGCGAATGTGGCATCTACTATTTTACTTGTTGTTGCAATGTCGCCACCGTATCCCCAACCTGTACCGCGGTTCTTTACATTAGGGTTGCCAAGAAGCTCCTGCCATTCTCCGTTCTTGATGAACTCGTCGCCAAAAACGAGTACATCGTCGCTGTAAACAGGCAGCATACTGAAGTAGGTGGCTCTCATTCCGTGCGCACTGCTCAAGCCTCCGTTCTGCTGTTTGGCAGATGTACTTTCGGGGTAGACGCATTCAACAGTGTAATCTTCTCCCTCCTGAAGGTATTTGCATATCTCCTTGCACCAAACCTGATAGGCCGCTGCTGTCAGGTGCAGCTTGTCATAGCTCCATACACCGCCGCTTGCAACGGCTGTCAGCTTGTCGTAAAGGTCAATGTACTTGAGCCAGTTCTCGCCGGTGCCGCTCACGTATGTCTTTATCAGTTCGTTCGTATGCAGCCAGCGCTCCTCGGCGCGGTTGTACGTGTCGTTGTTGAGGATACTGTAAAGGTAAATTTTAGTCTCGGGATAACGCAGGTGTATGCGCTGCACAATGCTGTTTATGTATGCAAGAATCTGCTCGCCCGTAAAGTCGAGTCCGCCTGTCGATGCAAGGTCGTTTGTTCCAATCATCATAAACACCTTCTTGGGCTTTTTACCCAAGTAGCTCTCTATATTATCGCTCTGCTCGGTAGAGTATGTTCCCGAGTTTCCGCGATTGACAATGGGCAGATAATCGCCGTTTGATGTCCTGAATGCTTCGTGCCAACAGTGCATATCCGTAATGCTGTTGCCAATGAATACGATGCTCCCTTCGGCCGGTTCGAGCACCTTGAAGGAGTCGTACCTGTGGTTGCGGAAAGGACCGTCTGCCCAGGCTGCTACAGTGAGCAGACAGGCAAGGATAGATAGTAGAGTTCTTTTCATAAATAGTGAATTATTGGTTAATCTATAATTTGCAAATTATGCAATACAAAAATAATTTAATTAAATTAATAAAAAAACTACTATAGTTTTTTATAACTTAATATTAGTTATTTTAGTAAATTTACACAAAAACCACAGGGACTTCTGTTTTTTCCGAAAAAGGGAGGCCTGTACAGCAAATCCGATGAGTATTTCCAATGGAACGACAGTTTACCGTGACAACCCCCATAGGGCCACTTTACATTACTGTGTTTGGCGGCTGTGTAACGCGCATTGCAATGAGTGTCAATGAGTCGGTAGAGCTTGCCGATACGCTCCTCGATGCCGAAGCATATATAAAGAGACAGATTGAGGAGTATTTCTATAATGGACGCACGGCGTTCGATTTTCCTTTCGAAATAAGGTGCGGTACACCTTTCCAGCAGAGGGTGTGGCGCGAGCTGTGCAGGATACCATTCGGCACTACAGGCACGTATGGTGATATTGCGCAGCGCATAGGCAAACGCGGGGCGGCCAGGGCTGTAGGGGCTGCCTGCAACCGCAATCCACTGCTTTTGGTTGTTCCTTGCCACAGGGTAGTAGGTAAGGGCGGAGGGCTTGTGGGCTTTGCTTGCGGAGTGGAGGTAAAGAGCCGTTTACTCGAAATAGAGGGTGGCTGTTTTGTTTAGCCACCCTCACAACTGTATAATAAGAAGCAGTTATTCCGTTGTTTTTTATGTTCAAAATTGCCCGTTTTCTTCTTTTTCCCAAGTTTATAGACCGATTTATACATTTTCTTATTAGATTTGCAACATTTCGGTTCCGTTTACAGGAAAAAATAAGACAATCTATGACAGACTCACAACTTATATTCGGGATACTACAGAACGACGAGCGTGCTTGGAGACATATATGCAGAGAGATGAAAGCGGGTTTTGCTTCAATTCTGTGGCAGACGTTCTCTGCTGACAATATTTCCAATGAGGATATTGATGACATCTTCCAGGAATCGTTGATTGTGCTGATGCAAAAGGTAAAGAGTGGCAGCGTGGTCTGTTCGCGTGAGGGCGCTTTGTTCAGTTACCTTGTGCAGACAGGTAAGCTGACGGCGTGTAATCAGGTACGCAAAAAGAGAACACTGAATTTGGACGATGCGATTACCTTTTCGCCCCACCTACATAATATAGCAGATGATGAGATTGCTGTAGACGAGAAACAACAGATGCAGGACGACCTTCTGGACAAGGTGTTCAGCCGTATACCTTCGGAGTGCAGCACCCTACTCAAGCATTTTTATTGGTACAACAAGCCTATGGACGAGATTGCAAGCATTTTGGGTATGCGAAATGCCAATTCGGTCAAGAGCAAAAAGAATAAGTGTATGAACAGAATCAAGGAAATAGCAGCCAGAATCATCGAGGACGATGAGCTGGCCGAGGAGGTTGTTCGCAACGCTATTGAGAGAGCTGCGCTAAGAGAACTGATTGAGGAAGAAAGAATCCACGCCGAGAGTGGCCACTCTATGGCGGCTTTAGATGTAGACGACAAGGACGAGGAGTAATGAGGGATAAACTTGACAGGATTTTCTACTTCACTGCCACAATTTTGTTCAGTTTGCTGGCACTACTGTTCTTAGCTGTGTTCATCACCTCGCTTGGTAAGAATGCCATTGATATGTGGGTCAGGATAGGATGGGACTGGAGGCACACGGGGAACTATGTGGGACTGCTTGCGGGGTTTGTAATGTACATAGCCTTCGCAATCACGCTTACGACACTCAGAATAAGCCACAATCTGAACTGGTTTATGAAGTTCACTCACGAACTCACTCACACACTTATAGCCCTGCTGTTCTTTAAGAAGATTAACGAGTTTGTGGTCAAAGGAAGGGAGTGCTATGTAAACTACAAGGTAGGCAAATATGGAATTGGATACATACCTATCACCCTGTCGCCATACTGCATACCTATATATACGTTTATGATATTCCCGTTCCGCTTTGCCGGCGATTATCACTATATGATATTCTTCGATGCGCTGATTGCATTTTCCTATGCATTTCACCTCCACGCTTTCATAAGACAGACACGCTTCACACAGCCGGATATTGAGAACTGCGGTATCGCCAGGTCGGTTTCATTTCTGGCATTCACTCACCTTGCAGTAGCGTCTCTCATTCTTGCCACTCCTAAAGGCGGCGTGCTAAAAGCCTTAGGCAGAGTGTTTTATGAATATCCCACACAGGTTCTCACCAACCCAACCGATTGGGCGAATGAAATAATAAAATATTTTTAGAAACTTTTTAGAATATAGCAGTTACCTTTTCTTTGTTGAGACATTATAGTGTGAAAACAAATTTATTAACACTCTAAAAATTCAACATTATGAAGAAAATTATTTTCATTGCAGTTTTTTCGCTCGTTTCAATGTTCTGTGTAGCCGCACCTGCTGCCGAAGTATCAACAACCGAAAAAAAATCAACCGTTACTGCTATAATTCCGGGCGTAGACGAGGAGATTAGCTTTGGCACCAAGACATTGGCAACCATTTACAGCCTTATGCCACAGAAGGTAAAGAAATTATGCGTGAGCTGCTACAAATCCATTGCTCCACGAATTGAGACGTCTATTGGCAAGCGCTTCGTCTATGAGGGTGTGTCAATCACTCCAACCAGAACCGCAAACGGCATCAGCTTGAAATTCAGCTATAAAGGCCATTCTGTTATAGTTGATAACTACACAAAAGCAGAGTTCGACAAATTCTTTGGCCTGTAATCGGGGCCAATGAAAAAATGTTCCAGGGATAACTACTCCGTTTTACCAAACACGCTACTATGAATACTATAATCAAAAAAAATCTTTGGTGGATTATTTCCTCTATTGTCCTGTTTCTTCCAATTGCATTTTTTGTATGCGACATAGATGGAACGTTAAGTGAAAAACTAATGGTGGGTGTTGTGCCCTTTATATTACTGTTTGTCATTTGTGCAATAACAGGAGTCATTGCAAACAAAATCAAGATTGTTGTACTGAAAATCTTGTGGATAATTCTTGGGTTGGCAATATATGCTCTCGTCTGGTTTATGACAGTTATATGCTTATCTTTCTTAGTGCCCATTACCGAAGAAGAAGTCAATAACAGAAAAGAAGACTTCCGGGATATGATATATCGCGAATTCGATGCTGAGGACTATTTAGACAGCGTTGTTGGAATACAATTACCCCCGTACAACATTGTAGATTCGGAATGCACCTATGTAACCTTTCCACCAACAGAAACGGAGTATAATGTGAATCTAAAAATACATTTCCCCGACGGCCTGCCAGATTCTGCTTGGAAGGAAATTAGCAAAAATGCCTCAAACAACGCGTCCAATCCACTTGCCGAAGGATTTGTAATAAACGAATGGGGCTTCAGCGAAAACACCCCGGGGGCAATATCTTACAAACGCGAGAGTCCTGACAATGTCGGCAGCACAATTACATTTAAATCCGATTGCGATACCGTATATGTAACCTGCTACAAATGGTAATTCTATTTTTTACAGATTGATTATGAAACGCAAGATTTTTATAATAACATCAGTAGCATTTTTCCTACTTCTATGCACTATTATTCTATTCCGAATTATCGGAAACCGTTTGCCAGATGATATTGAAACGAAAGCACAAGAACTGAAAGAATACTGCGTAAAGAACAACTACAATACAAACATTGGTGTTTTGGTCGATTATAGTGTTCATTCGGGGCGTACTCGTTTCATTGTTTGGGATTTCAAAAATAACAAAGCTCTGCTAAAAAGCATTTGCGCTCAGGGTTGTGGCAAAGGAGAGAATCAAGGCAAAAATGTTTTCAGCAATGAGATAGGTTCTCTATGCTCATCATTGGGACATTACAAGATAGGCAAGGAACGTAAGATGAATTCCATTAAGGGACGCCCTGCACTTAACTTAACAGGCTTAGAGTCAACTAACAGCAATGCCATAGCTCGTGGAATATTAATCCACCCTGTACACTTGCCGTCGTTCAGTATCTACCCTTTTTCTATACCCTCAAAGGTTTATCGCATTTTTGGAAAAGCCATAATGAGACCGTACAGCGAGGGGTGTGTTACAGTTCCTTTTGAAAAATATAAAGAGACTGTAAAAATATTGAACAAGAATAAAGGCAGGCCTGTCATTTTATGGGTTTATGCAAATTGAAATTCTCTACCATTAAATATTTTGTTTACTTAGCAAGCTATAAAATACAGCAATATACAGTAAGTGGAAACGCTTAAAAAAGATTCTGAGCCGATGCTAATTATCACAACCGAGGGTTGCAGAAAACGTACGCATTGTATAAATTTGCAACCAAACGAATGTTGACTAATTGATGACTAGTTTGCACCAGCTACGCTGACAGCAAACAACGAAGTCAATGAGTCTTTATGGGCATAATCCCCAAAACCCCGAAAACCACACACAGTACAAGGCTTATCCAACCGGCGAACGGAAGCGCGATAACCTCAAGCTGAGTATAGCTCTTGGCAGGTTCGACTCCTGCCGCCTTGTACTTTCTCTGTATAAAAAAACTCTATTTTCTACGTTTATCTGAGTTATTTTGCCGATTATTATAGGGAGGTTCTATAAATTAGTTCGGGGCGATTCTTGAATTCATTGTGAGTACATTGTTTATTCTTACGATGGCGCAACCCCGAGCGTTACAACTAAGTAAGAATGAAGAAAAATCTTTTTATAGTCCCTGTTCAAATTTTGTCGCCACTTTACTGCTACAAATAAAATTTATTCACAATCTAAATTACTGATACCCACTATGAGATTAAAAAGTTTTTTCTGCAAAAAACTTGATTTAACAAAACACCTTTATTACTTTTGCAATGTTCATAGGACAGCAATCCTTTGAGCAGACATTTTAGTAAAAAGGTGTTATTGAAATTATCTTCGTTTTCCGAATTCTCGCAAAATTTGAAAAGCTGTGAAGATGATAGCGGTAGCACCACATCATTGGTATGTACAGCCATTATTGGCTTTTCACATATCTTTTGGTGTGGGCTATTGCTTTATCCACAGCTTAGGCAATGCGAGAAGCCTGGAAAATAGGATAAAGCAGATATAGTTCCCACACCTTATTTTTTTATCCGCTTTCATCTGGGAATTGGGGAGTACATATTAAAAGCTTATGATATTTCCATCTTTTTTAAAATCAGAACAAAACGCAATTCTTCATTTAACAGCACAAATAGCATATAATGAAGGTTGGAAGGAGAATGAACAAAGATTGCTAAACGCAATAGCTCACCGTTTTAATTTTTCAAGATTTGAGATAGGAGAAGCAATAATGATGGATAGCCAACAGGCTGCTATTGTAGTAAAGGCTATGGATAGTGAGAAAAAGAAGTTAGCTAGTTGTTTATTTCAATCAGCAGCCATGGCTGATGGCGATACGCGAATGGGGAAACCACAATGGGATCGTTATTTTGATTTTGCACAACAATGTAACATTCCGATGAATATTACATTTTCAGATGCATTAAAGCTTACTCACCTGTACCTTGAATGTTAAAAGCATAATAACAAACAAATGCGATAAAAACAGGCCTAAAACAAAAAAATATGAAAGCAGTCAATTTAGGACTATCTGTAATGTGGGGAGATTGCAATATTGGTGCTACAGAAGTTTACGAAAAGGGAGATTTGTTTACTTGGGAAGAAATCATGCCTGAATTAGATAGACTTAGTGCCTTACGCTCGCCTGCCGCAATACCAGATTCAATGCTATGCGATTTGGCAGAAAACGAGTACGGTTCTGGCTGGCAAATTCCAACAATAGAACATATAGATGAACTAATGCAAAATTGCCAATTTGAGTTTGTCCCAATTGGGAACGTTATGATGTTAGACGTAACAGGTCCAAATGGGAACAGCATTTATTTGCCTTTAGCCGGTAATGAAGATTGGCGTGGAAATAAGCTAGAAGGTGGTTTCTATTGGACTTCGACGAAAGCCAATGAACATGAGAATTGTGCATATCAATTACGAATCACTAACGACAGATTAATTTATGGATATAACTATATAAATATTCGCCAATCTGTTAGACCAATTTATAATCCTAGTTGTACTAATATAAAGAATTATAATCTGGTTGATAGACCTATACTTACTTCAGAAGCGGATTTAAACTATGTGACAAAACAAATAGGGAATTTGTGTAACAAACTGAATATATCATTTTCCCTGTCTGAGATTCAAGATGCAAATATGGCATTTAAAAATAAAATCCCAACGGCAGGCTTTACACAAGTTCTTAAACTTAGTAAGGGGAATGCTTTAGGGCATGGAAATGTTACATTTATATATTCTTGGAATAGAGATTTGGTTGGATTGCTAATTCAAAATGCAAGTAAAGAATATATAGACAGTGTTAGAAATGGCGGTATGGTTTACGGAATGATTTTAGGCATAGGTTCAATTACATACGGAGCAGATATGAGAACAGACACAATTGTCAAATTGAAACCCGATGAAATATATGTGAGACTATATTAGAATAGAAAGCAACAATGATATATATTAAAAGTTTATTATAATAAGAGTGATTTCAGCAATAGAACTCTATGAAAAAAGTGGATTAAAAGAACCATTATAGGAATCCTATCAATTATTTTGGTAGGATTTCTTATACCACAGAATTTGAAGATGCCTATTGTGGATGCAGGCTGCAATGACTACAAGACATTCTGGTACGAGATGTGGGAAACTTCCACTGTACACAAGAGTATTGACGTTTTTGCGAAGAAAGAACGGCGAAATACCCAGTTTCTATAAATTCAAACAACTTCTAAATTTTGCCGGTTACCTTTTTTTCATTGCGACATTATAGAGTGAAAACAAGTTTAACAAAACTCCCAAATTACAACTTTATGAGAAAATGGATTAAAATAACCATTATAGGAATCCTATCAATTATCTTGGCAGGATTTCTTATTCCACAGAATTTGAAGATGCCAGTCGTGGGGGCTGATGATAATAGCTACAATCACGAGACATTCTGGTACGAGGGTTGGGGAACTTCCATTGTACACAAAGGAGTTGACATCTTTGCAAAAAAAGGAACGAGGGTAAACTCCGCAACTTGTGGCATAGTGCTTATGACTGCCGAACGTGGCAAAGGTGGCAAATTCGTCGTGACACTTGGCCCAAAATGGAGGCTACACTACTATGCACACTTGGACGAAATAAAGACCAAACCATTTGCTTTTGTCACACAAGAGACCGAGATTGGTACTGTTGGAAATACAGGAAATGCTATTACCACTCCTGCACATCTGCATTACGGCATTGGAACAATTATACCTTACCTGTGGAGAATTGACAGCGCTCCGCTTGGTTGGCAAAAGATGTTTTATTTAAATCCTATTGATTACTTGCTATAATAATATGAAACACAAAATCAAGACTATGAAAAAAGTATTGAAAGAGCATTTGAATATAGGGACAACGTCATTACTTGTGTTGTTTATCTTATCGTTTGCATCGTGCTCAAATGGGATATTAACAAAAATAGAGAAAAATCCCACATCTGTTGCAACAGTAATTGGTGTGGAACTGCCCGAAATGAAACTTGTCAATTCAGAGCACGGAGTAGGCTCGCATTATCTCTCCTACACCTATGAGTTCAAATTTCTTGAACCAATGTCCAAGGCGCATATTGCGAATTTGGAAGAATTATGCAAAACAGACAAGCATTGGAGTAAGAACTATTGCGGAGACTACATCTATGCGACCAATATAAACGGAGATATAATGGATTGCATTATAAGTAACGACCATCTGATTTTTGGTTATTCGCAAAGCGATGGAGAAGAAGAGATTGGTTACTTTATTGCGGCTTTCGCTATAATAACAGTAATAGCTATAATTCTTGGCATCGTGGCTTTTGTTATTTTTCTTGTCCGCAAATTCAAGAAGTGATAAATTTCGATAAAAACATTTTTTGAATACACTACAAAAATAATTATTACTATATGAAGAAGAAAAAGGTAATTATATTTCTACTACTATTCATTGGTGCGTTTTTCTATGCAAAGAGTTCGTACGTGCCGGAATTTAACGGTATTGACATATCTCATCACAACAAGGTCGATTGGGAAAAGATAAAGAAGAACAATGCCATAAAATTCTGTTATATAAAAGCGACTGAGGGCAAATCCTTTCGCGATCCAATGTGCCACAAGCATGCAGAACGTGCAAAGGAGAACGGTCTGTATGTAGGACTTTACCATTACTTCAGAACTGATGTTACGCCAGAAGCACAATTCGAGAATTTTAAACGAATTTATGATAAAGTTCCATCGGATCTTATTCCTGTTATAGATGTGGAACAAAACGGTAACAATTTTAGCGATACGGATTTTGTCAACGAAAGATTGGGAATTCTCATACGTCTGTTTGAAGAAAGTTTCGGTTGTAAGCCAATTATCTATACAGGTTCGTGGTGTTGCTTGAAAGTTATCCCAACAATCTATGATTGCCCTTTATGGGTGCGTTTCATCAAAGGGCATAACTTGGTACCCAACACGACAATCAAGCAGGCCGCCATAATAGACAATATTGATATGGATTATTGCAAGGATATTAACAAAATAATTCTTCGATAGTTATGAGACGGCTTATATAGACTCTAAGCATTATCTTTTTTATCTTATGCATTTGTTTAGGAATAGTTTATCTTCATATCGAAAAAAAGGTAACCAGAATTGACTTGCCAAAGGGTGAGCTAAAATGGTCGAACAAAAGGCCTCAGAATGCCAAGATGTGCGTCCCTGCCGCTTTTACAGATGAGCAAGGGCGGATTCTTGGTGCTTATAGGATAAATGGAAAGACCTATGAAGCAAACAAGACAATGATAATGAGAGTCTCCTTAAAAGGGAATATGTTCTTTATCAGTAGGAAGTGGATGGGTGACAATGGTTTTCAGCAACTGACATTAGTCAATAACTCAAAAGCAATGAAGTTCCACGATAAGCGGAAATCTATACGCAGAGCTTTATGTAAAGACAAGAAGGGTGCTTTTATATTGCAATCCAATTATCCAATGACAATGTCCGATTTTGCATTGGAGTGTGGCAAGCGCTGTACTAATGCGACATACTTAGATATGAGAGAATTTGGTTACGGATATATCAAAAATGGATTGTTCACAAGACCACTCTACATTTGGGGATATTTCACAAGGCATAAACAGACCAATTGGATATATATTGAATAAGTTTCTTGTGGCAAAAGTTTTTTTACTTGAATTCTATCAATTCATTGCAAAATACAAAATTATGATAAAGATAGTTTTTATTGGTTTGCTATAATAAAAGATTATCTGGTTTTCGTACCAAAGTAAAATATTTTTCAGTAACTTAAAGCACTAAGTTTTTTATATTAAAATATTAGATAATGGCAGAAAGGGATATTAAATCTAAAGAAGATTTTATTGATTTATTCGCAGATAAAATTTGGGATAGAGCATCATTAGTTAATCCAGAAACTGGAAGATTTTATGATGAACATATTCCCACTCTTAGGGCTGTGTATAATGGTTTGGACAGATTTATTGAAGCCCAAGACAATTATAATATGTACCAAACAGCTTTAGAGGAAGTCAAAGCGGGTAAGAAGAAAACTCATTGGATATGGTACATCTTTCCACAGCTATTCGGATTAGGTAAAAGCGAGAAGTCTAAATACTACGGAATACAAAATAGAGAGGAAGCGAAAGCTTATATAAATCATTCTATTTTGGGAAATAGACTTGTTGAAATTACCAATGCGGTCTATAATAGCGAAAAATCTGTGTACGAAATATTTGGGAATGATGCAATCAAGGTAAGGTCCTGTATGCTATTATTCGCTTCGGTCTGCGATATACCTATCTTTAAGAAGATGATTCACAAATATAGTTGGAAGTAAACAGAATAGCCAACCTGCACATTATATCAGTGAGAGTGCAAGCGCAACTATTAAGCCGAAAGATAATTTTACAGACATACGACTGCTTAAGCATTTAAAGAGGGTGACCCAAAAGTAAAACGGGTTGCCCTCTTTGCTTTTTATATCAGTAAGCATCCGAAGAAATGCATATTGTAGCGTGTAACAATGCTTACTACCTTTGCACAAAAACGTAATTTTATGATGACACGTGAAGAAATCCTTTCAATAGAGGAGTATTGTGCAGAACATAAGGTATCGCACAGGAAGC
>JAFZIA010000046.1 GCA_017554605.1 Bacteroidaceae bacterium | reverse complement strand
TTTATTATTTTTCGAGGGCGCGTAGCGGGCTACGTAACCGAGAGAAAGAAGAAAACGGGCAGTTTTGAACATAAAAAACAACGAAATAACGGCTTCCAATATAATAATAACTTTTTTTAGAAATTTAAACAGCTTCTTATACCTTAATGAATACCTTTTGCCTGTAAAGAACGGCCAATATCCCGAATATTATAAGGCTGTTTCCTGCTGTTAGCAGAATGGGGTAGTTCTCGCCCATATACTGCTCAAGGCCGTGGAAAAGGGAGTCTGCAATGCTGCGGAAGCTTATTAGGCTGCCAAGCAGATAGGCCGCTATGGCATTGCAGCCGTAGTATTGCAGCCATTGCAGTCCGCGTTTGTGCCCCTTTACGTCTATCCACCAGTAGAAGAGCGCAAGCAGTATATAGCACCAGCCACCGCTGTAAAGGGTCATACTGCCGCTCCATATACGTTTGATTATAGGATGCCACATACCCCATATCTCTCCGCTGGCAATGAGCGCGATTCCCATTATGAGCATTCTTATTGCAGTTTTTTGCCTATTGCTGTTGCCGTTCTTTATCATCACTCCGGCAAGGCTTCCCATTGCTACTGTGCAGCAGAATGTGAGGCTGCTCCACAGCCACGTGTAGTCGTACCACGAGGCAAACTGCCACGTACCGTCTGATGCAATGTAACTGCCGTCGCGGAAACGGCCAAGCAACATTTTGTCTACAATACAAGCAAAATTGCCTTGGGGAGTCCAATCGCCAAGCAGGGCCATTGGCAGCGTGTAAATGACCAACAGCGCTGCAATTACGGCTATCTGTGTCTGTGGCTTGAGGTATAATACCATTGGCACGGTGAGCAGGTAGCCCACGGCTATTGCCTGGAGGGTGTTGCTGTAGATGTATATTCGGTTGGGGTCGAGACCGAGTATGTTACCTTGTACAATCATTCCCAGGAAAAAGAGCAACAAAAATCTCTTTATCACCCTTAGCCATAGTTTGGCGCTGCTGTTGTTCTGTCTGTACTTGGGCAAAGAGAAGGGCATTGTCACTCCCGACATAAAGAGAAAAAGGGGCATTACAAGGTCCCACGCACTGAAACCCTCCCACTGGACGTGGTCTATCTGCGATAGTAGGGTGGTGTTGAGGAATGTGTAATCCGATTTTGCAAGCAGGGGATAGAGTATAGGTTGTAATCCCACAAGCATAAAGAGGTCGACACCGCGCAGTATGTCGAGCGATAATATTCTCTTGTTCTCTTTCATAGTCTATTTTACGGTATTAGGTTTTCGATAGGTTGTTGTCGTAATACACAATTGCGCACCCTTGACGTGGGCCTGTTATGTGCGCCGTGCCATCAGTATGCCAAGCTCATAGAGCGCGTACAGCGGTATAAATACCACCATAAGTGTGAAGGGATCGCCTGTGGGGGTTATTATGGCTGCAAACACCATCAGTGCCACAATTGCGTGACGGCGGTATTTTGTGAGTGATTGTCTGTTTACTGTTCCTGTGCGGCTCAGTAGCCATATTAGCAGCGGCAGCTCGAACATAATGCCCATAATGAATATTATGAGCAGGAAAGTGCCCATATAGGAGTCGAGCGAGATGCTGTTTGTTACTGCTGCGCTCAGTTGGTAGCGTGCAAGGAAATTGAGCGTCACGGGAAATACAACGCAGTAGCCTACGGTGCACCCCGTGTAGAACATCGCTGTTCCGAATGTAAAGGCAAAGAGTGTGCTGCGGCGCTCATTGCTGTAGAGTGCCGGGCTTATGAAACGCCACGCCTCGAACATTATGTAGGGGAAGGCCACTGTCACGGCCAGCCAGAATGATGTGCTTATGTGTGTGAGGAACTGTGTAGCCAGGTTTATGTTGATTATTTCCAGGGGCGCGAATGTGCCCATTGACAGTCCCGGTAGATTGAATATGAAAAAGTCGCTGCTTGCCGCCCCAAGGATATATGTGTCGAATATCCGGGGCATAATGGCAAATGCTGCTGCAAAAAACAGCAGCACTACGCCGACGCAGCGTGCAATGCTCCAGCGCAGCACCTCCACGTGCTCCCAAAAGGTACTCTCTTTTTCCAAACTTAAATATCGGTAGGTGTGTGGTTGCCCCCTTTGTGCGTTCTTCTTTCTGCTGCCTGTGTGGGGGTATATGCTCAAGGGAAAATGTTATTTTTTCTCTTCTTCCTCTTTTTCTTCAATTCCGTTCATTCCGTCCTTGAAGCTCTTGACGCCCTTGCCTATGCCGCGCATCATTTCGGGTATCTTCTTTCCGCCAAAGAACAGCAGCACGACGAGCGCAATCACCACAATCTCGCCCCAGCCTATGCCTCCTAAAAAAAGTAATATGTCCATTCTCTTTGCTCTGTTTGTATTGTAAAATCTGTGCTAAAGTACAAAAATATTTTGTTATGGCAAATAAATGGCCTGTTTCGCATATTTTTATGTAAATTTGCAACTATGAATATAGAACCTATCGCATATTTCCGTTCCTCCTTTCCTACAAAGTTCGGTATCCCGCGTCAGAGCGGCATTATCGACGAGCTCTGCGGGAGTATTGTCTTTGTGCCGAAGTACCGCAATGCCGATGCGCTGCGGGGCATTGAGGGTTTTGATTATCTGTGGCTCGTGTGGGAATTCTCGGCAAACGGAGCAGCCGGAGACAAGTGGCACCCCACGGTGCGTCCGCCGCTGCTTGGCGGAAACAGGTCGGTGGGTGTGTTTGCAACGCGCTCGCCTTTCCGTCCCAACAGGCTGGGGCTCTCGTCGGTGCGCATCGGCAGGGTCGATTATGACTCGCCCGATGCTCCTGTGATTCACGTGCGTGGGGCCGATCTTATGGACGGTACGCCCATATATGACATTAAACCATACGTGCCGTACACCGATGCTCACCCCGGTGCACGTAGTGGCTTTGTCGATACAAATGAGTGGCAGATGCTCACGGTGGATATGCCGCCACATCTTGCCGTTTGCGTGCCGGCGCGCCTGCTGCCTGCGCTTATGAAGGTCCTTGCGCTCGACCCCCGTCCGCAGTATCACGACGACGGCAGCAAGCTCTACGGGTTGTTCTTCGGGGGAATGAATGTCCGCTTCAGGGTTTGTGGAACGACGCTCCACGTGGTGGAGATTGCTTGATAATCTTTTTTCTTTATGAGAAGCTGTTTAAATTTATATCGTTAAGTTTTTTATAGGTCAAAAATAGTGCCAACGAGCAAAACGCAAGTTTACTTGCAGTTTTTCGGCGAGTGCAGCCTATTTTGGCGCAATGCAAAATTGGAAAGTTTTATTATTTTT
>JAFZIA010000045.1 GCA_017554605.1 Bacteroidaceae bacterium | reverse complement strand
CGCTGTGCGCGTCTAACTAGCGGTTGGACGGTCCTCACACTATTCCCTTAAAACCGCCTACCCGCAATTGAATTTCTTTTCGGCGTGCAGTTGGTCTGAAAATTACCTGCTTAAACAGATAAAATTATATGGTGTTCCATTAATATAAGCAAATTACCCACACCTTTTTTCTACTGAGCCTTGTTAATCCCTGAACAGGTTTATTCCCGTATATACATTTATTGTGCCGAACCCGCTGACTATCGACAGTCCGGTCTTGCGGTAGGAATAGGTGTGCGAAACTATCGACACTCCCACAAAATAGCGTGTGTTGTTGTACACAAGCGCCGCACGCGAAATAAAATCGAAGTTTATGTTGTTTATAAAATCCGTTCCATTGTCGAGCTTGAATTCCGTATCCTTGTACCCTATGGCGGGAGTGAGCGAGATGTTGGCAAGATAGTCCTTGGCAAACACCCAGTTGTGGCTGTAGCCGAGATTGATGCTCAGTTCCTTGTACCTCACCTTCTTGAAACGTAGTTCCGAGGATAGTCCCTGCTGTATGTGTATGTCGAAGAATGTTGGGTCGAGGCGGAAGGATTGCTCCGAGTAGTTGAAGCCCAGGATAAACGAGCCGCTGCTTATGCGCTGGTTGGTTGTCTGGCTGTATGCTGCGGGATAGGAGAAGTGCTTGTTGTTGAAAATGTAGTACAGGTTCACTCCTTTCTGGTTCACCGACATTCCGTCGAACTGCCGGCTGTATTTGTCGACAATGTTGCCTGTCTTGTCCAGAAAACCGTTGAGCGACCTTATCTTGAACCCCTCGTTGCGCTCGCGGTAGAATAGGTCGATGCCCAGCTTCGATGTGTAGAAACTCAAGTTCCAGTCGTTCTTGGCGCTGTTCTTGCCAATGTCGAGCGACCAGCCGAGGAACAGCCACTTCCAGCCTACGTATATGCCCAGCTTGTCGCAACCGCGCGGGGCGAGGGTGATGCTTTGTGTGCTGTAGTGCGATTGTGCCGAGAAACGGTAATACTCGTAACTGTTGGTGTACTGCGTCATAAGTGTGAGGCGGTACTTGTTGGGTGTTACGTACACGGTGTCCTTCTCGTCGAGGTATTTTTCTATTATGCTGTTGGTCCTTTTTATTCCCTGCTGTGTGAGACCTACCAGCTTCTCGGGATATTGCAGCCAGTTGTTCTCATTTTGGGCGCACGTTGCAGTGCAGACAAACAGTGCGATTGCCGTAAGTACAAAGTGCTTATATTTGCAGGGTTGTCTCATTGCATCTTTCTGAACGCATCAGATGCTGTGATTGTTTACAGTATCTTGCCGAGTATCTTGTCCATTACCCAATTGGTGGGGGTGGCGCTTATGCTGTCGCAGGCGCATATATTCGTTTTCTGAAGATGTTCGACGATATTCTTGATAAGGGGCAGTTGGACGTATGTGGGGTTGGTTACCTTGAACTCTTCCCTTCCGTTTGTTCCCATAAAAATGATAGGCTCAAATGTGAATACCGAGAAGCGGAGTGTTCCTTCGCTGCCGAATATCTCTATGTAATCTTCCTTTGCAAGCTCATTCGCCACAAAACACCACGAACCCGAACCGGGAATACCCGTCTCGAACTTGAAACAGGCGCTCACTGTGTCCTCGGCCTTGTACATTCCGCCACGGTTGGCTGTGTATCCCTCTGCTTCGAGGATACAGCCGAACATATCTTGCAGAAGGTCCAACTGGTGGGCGGCAAGGTCGTAGAAGTAACCGCCGCCGGCAATGTCGGGCTGTACGCGCCAGGGGAGGTTGTCGCGGTTGTAGTCGAGGTCGCGCGGAGGAACCGAGAAGCGTATCTGTACATTGAGCACCTTGCCCAGACGGGGGATAAGCTCCTTGACTTTATGGAAATAGGGCAAGTAACGGCGATAGTATGCCACAAAGCAGGGTACGCCCGTCTCGCGCGATATGCGGTTGATGCGTGCGCAATCCTCGTAGTTGGCTGCAAGGGGCTTCTCCACATATACGGGCTTGCCCGACTTCATTGCCATAATGGCGTATGTGGCGTGCGACGATGGAGGAGTGGCAATGTATATTGCATTTACCTCGGGGTCGTCTATCAGCTCCTGTGCGTCGGTGTACCAGCGTGGGATATTGAAGCTGCGGGCGTACTCTTTTGTCTTTTCTTTGTCTCTGCCCATTACGGCAACAACCTCTGAGCCTTTTATCAGGTTGAATGCAGGTCCGCTCTTTTTCTTTGTCACTTCGCCGCAACCTATAAATCCCCATTTTATGTTAATGTTCATAGTGCCTCGGATTTTAGTTGTAGAAATTCCACGACAGGCCGAACCAAAGGGCTTTGGGGCTTATCGGGTAGTGGGGTGCAAGGAAATAGTTCATATTGCCTATGCCTTCGTTTATGTGTTGGTACATAACATAGAAACGTGTCTCTTTCAAAAGGAAGTTTGCATATACATTCACCACTGGATAGTTTCCTATGGATATTCTCTCCTTTTGGTTCTGTTGCACAAACTGTCCCAATGCCGCCGAATAGTCGGGAGCATAGTATGAACTGAAGTAACGGCAGTCAGCTCCAAGCTCTGTGTTAAGTACTTTTGCTATGCGGAACTTTATATAAAGGTTTGCATATACGTTTATGTCGGGCAAGGGGAGAATGCTCTTGTTGCTGCTGTTCTGATATGTGAGCTCTGTCTCGAGGTTCAGAGGTCCTGCCTTGAAGTCCTGCTTGAGCGTTGCCGACAGCACCTGTATATTGCTGCTCTCTTGTTTGACGGTAATGTCGCTTAGGTATCTGTTACCGTAGGCTACCGAGTTGTTTGCGAAATATGTGTAGTTCTTGATGTTTTCTATGCCTGTCTTGATGCTTGTCCTCCAGCGGGGAAGCGCTATGCCTGCCTCTATGCGTGTGCGGAACTCCTTGTCGAGGTTCTTGTCCCACCAGTAGTGCTCCGAGTGGTAGTGGCGGTAGTAGTACGACGGGCGGTTGTTCTTTATGTGTGCATTGACGGTGAGTCTGGTATCCTGGTTAAGGAGGGGAAGGGTAGCTTCTCCCTTGCCTTCGAGCAGAAAGGCACCAAGGTCGTCGCCCGATATTGCAGTCTCGCCGCGCAGCTTGTATTTGAGGTATCTGTTGCGTGTGCTCTCAATCTGTCCGCCCACCATAAGCGTGTGCTCCTCGGTGCGCCGGCGGTATTCTCTTGCACCGATTGTGTCGGGCTGCCTGTAGTTGCTGTACCTGTAACTGATGTATGCGGTAATGTCGGCTATGGCCCATCTGTTGAATCCTTCGCGCAGCGAGAGGGCAACGGTGTTCTTGAGTGTCCAGTAGTCGGTGCGGTCGATAGAGTCGTAGGGCAGGTAGTTGTGTGCGTAGTAGTTGTTGGCAGGCTCATACGACAGGAACTCGTGACGGTTGGTCGTGAGGTCGGCCGTGTGGGTTATGCGTGCCACGGGGATAAAGCGCAGTTCGAGCTCGTCGCTGCCTGCTGCCGTTGCGCGATTGTCGCCTATGCTGTCAACTGTCCCGGCTGTCTGCGCGCCGCTGTGTGCTGCGCTGCGCTCGCTCATATGTCTGTTTACCTCCTGTGCAATGCTGTCGCTGCTCACGTCCTTACGCATTTTCTTGTAGAAGCCGAAGTTGTAGTTGTGGCTGAAGTACGCTGTGTACACCTCGTTCCTGTTCCACGTACGGTCGAGGTGTACGGGAATGTCGGTTGTGCCGAAATTGCTGTTTGCGCCGTCGGTCTTTTCGGGGTTGGTGATATATTCGTCGTCGGTTATTCCGCCGTTCTCGGCCATTTTAATGTGGTAGCGGCTTGCCAGCAGGTGGTAGTTGTATTTGTCGCTGCGGTAGTACGAGAAGAGTGAGAAATTCATAAACGCTGTCGACTGGTTGTCGTAGCGTCCGCGTCCGTAGAGGTAGTCGAAGAGAAATCCTATTCCGAATTTCTTTCCTGCATTTGTTGCGAAATAGGCACGGAAACGGTCGTCTCCCGTCACTTTGTCGCCCGACTCATTGTAGCTGAGGTTGGTGTAGGGCGATTTTGTGTCGGTGAAGAACAGCTCGCCGGGACGTACAATAAAATAGTCGTAGGGCTGAAGAAAATCATATTGGGTATCGGAGGGACGGTTGAAGAATATGCGCGACTGGCGCGGTGCACCCATATTTCCCAGGAAATTGTACTCTCCGTTCATTCCTTCGGTCAAATGCCAGTTCTGATAGAGGTGGGGCAGCGTGTCGGCATTTACGGGGATAGGATTGCCCGAAAACTCGTCGATGTGCCACTGGTGAATCTCTTTTGGTGCTTCAACCTTTTCCCTTTTTGTGGTGTCCTTGGAAAAGGGGTTGAATATGTCTCCGCTGCCGAAGCCGAGGTTCTTGCCTGCCTGTGCATTTGCGTCGTTGGTGCGCAGTGTCTGCGAGATTGCGGTCAGGGGCAGCAGAAGAAGTATGGTGTATAAGAATATCCTTCTCATATTAAGAAGCTTATTAAGAAGCTGTTTAAGTAGCTGGTTAAATTTCTTTCAAGAATGTTGTTTGCATTATCAGCAAGAAGATCTTGTCTTTTTATCTCCTTGATTTTCGCGGAACCGCTCTTTCTTGGCAATGCAAGTAAAGGCAGGTCCTGGCAAATTTGGCGGTGCGTCGGGCTTCTCAGTACACGAACCGCAGAATGAATTCCATTACCTTAATCGACAGGGTGATGAAACCGCAGTAAAAGAAAGGTTCGCGCCAGCCGGGTATAAAGTACAGTATCATTGTTATTACAACACCTGCAAGGAACAGCGTGTTGAGTATGAATCTTATCTTGTCTATTTTCATCTTATTATTGGTTTATGGCTCTTTCAATTTCTGCAAACAGCTCATTCTTGAGGTCTATGGTCTTTGTGCGGAATCTTCCTGGGTGTTTTTTTAGCTTGTCCCCTTTGAACGCCACTTTGTCGGTTATTATCTCCTCGGCAGTGTAGCGTGTGCCACCATCGGGCGCTTCGTCGTCGTGCCAGTAGGTGATGCGCGAGATTATAGCCTCGCAGCGGTTGTCGCTGCAGTTTATCGTAAGATAGTAGTATATTCTTGCCCTGTTGAGCACCAGCAGCTTTTTCTTGAATACGATATACTCCTCGGCTTTGGCTTCGAATGTGCCGTTGTCCGATTTTGTTATCTTTGACGAGATTACAGTTGGCGCGGTGTAACGTGCTGTGTACCACTTTTCTACACGCTGCTTTATCTCCTGTGCACTAATCCCTGGAGCTTCTATCGTGTGGCGGAATACAACGCGGTTGTTCTCAACGGGTACTGCACCCTGCAGATACTCGGTCTTTACGGGGGCTTTTTTCTTTTGTTTGAAGAGCTGTGCCTCTGCTCCGGTTGCAAACAACAGCATAACTATAAGGGGAAGAATCTTTTTCATACTTGTATAATTTATCTTAGTTAATATGTTGCGAAGATAATAAAAAAGTGCCAAGTAAACAAGTTAATTGTGGCTTAGTTGCAATATTGGAGCGGTAGCCGTATTTCTCCCGACAAAAGGGGCGAATGCCTTTTGTTGTCTCATTTTCTCTTTTTTTGCATCGGTTTTTATAAGAAGCTGTTTAAATTTATATCGTTAAGTTTTTTATAGGTCAAAAATAGTGCCAACGAGCAAAACGCAAGTTTACTTGCAGTTTTTCGGCGAGTGCAGCCTATTTTGGCGCAATGCAAAAGTGGAATGTTTTATTAT
>JAFZIA010000044.1 GCA_017554605.1 Bacteroidaceae bacterium | reverse complement strand
ACGAGCGAAAAAGTAAACACAAGCGAGTGGAAAAATTTATTTTTACGCAACGAGCGCAGACATACTTGGATAAAATCAAATATCAAGTTTACTTGAATATTTTTTACAGCGAGTGCAGAAGTATATCTACTAAAATGGAAATATACGCACAAACGAGCGAAAAAGTAAACACAAGCGAGTGGAAAAATTTATTTTTACGCAACGAGCGCAGACATACTTGGATAAAATCAAATATCAAGTTTACTTGAATATTTTTTACAGCGAGTGCAGAATAATAGTATATAATGCGCATTAACCGTTGATGTTTATTTTTATTGCCACGAAGTGCTTTCTGTTTGTTTTCTGTTTTTTTACAGTGGCTGATGTTAATTTTTTTGAACAAAATAGAATATTTGCGGCTAATGTACTAAATTTGTAGGATTGTAGAGTTGAACAATTATGGAACTATTTATATAAAATCAATTTAATACTTTAATTATGAAAAGATTACTGTTTACATTCGCATCGCTTTTTGTTGCGATTGTTGCGTTCGGACAGACTCCTCTGCCGAGCGATCCGGCCGTGAAAGTGGGTAAACTTGAGAACGGACTGACCTATTATATCCGTCACAATGCGTTGCCCGAGGAGCGTGCCGAGTTTTATCTTGCCACCAATGTGGGAGCTTTCCAGGAGACCGACGACCAGGACGGTCTCGCGCACTTCCTTGAGCATATGTGCTTCAACGGAACAAAGAATTTCCCCGGTAAGGCCATTCTCGACTATTTGCAGAGCATAGGTGCTGAGTTTGGCCGTAACATCAATGCATCTACAGGCTTTGAGCAGACAAGCTATATGCTCAACAATATTCCCGTGGTGCGCGAGGGTGTCATCGACTCGTGTCTGATGATTCTGCGCGACTACTCGTGCTACGTGACCTGTGCTCCCGAGGAGATTGATGCCGAGCGCGGAGTTATCCTTGAGGAGCGCCGCAGCCGCAGAAATGCCGACTGGCGTATGCTCGAAAGGTCGTTGCCCTATTATTTCGGTGATACACAGATGGCACGCCGTACATTGATTGGTGGCGAGGAGCAGCTCAAGAGCTTCAAATACGAGAGCCTTACCAATTTCTACCGCACCTGGTACAAGCCCGATATGCAGGCTGTAATTGTGGTGGGTGACATTGACGTAGACCAGATTGAGGCCAAGATAAAGGCTATATTCGGAGAGGTTCCCGCGCCCGAGCAGCCCACAGTGAAGCCTGTGATTCCTATCCCCGACAACGATACACCGCAGGTAGCAGTGCTCACCGACCCCGAGTCTACAAATTCAATGATTGAGGTACTTTGGAGGATACCTCGTATGCCTCGTGAGTATCGTGCAACCGATGCTGCCTTTGTCTCGGACCTTATGTACCGCATCATCGGTCTTGTTATGGACGAGCGTTTCAAGGATATTACGTCAAAGACAGATGCTCCTTTCCTTATGGGACAGCTTATGGTTGGCGGACTCTGCGAGTCGAGCGACGCTGTACAGGGTAGTGTGATGTTCAAGGACGGTGAGGCTCTCCCTGCATTCGAGGCATATATGCTCGAGGTTGAGAAGATGCTGCGCTACGGCTTTACCGAGAGCGAGGTTGAGCGTGCAAAGCAAAAGATAATAAGCCGCCTCGAGAAGAGAGTGACAGCAGCCGACAGCCGCAAGAGCTCGGAACTTGTATATCCTATCCTTGACCAGTTCTTTGCAGGTGACTATAATATTGATCCTGCAACCGAGCTGCAGCTCACACAGGCTATCCTTGCCCAGTTGCCCGCTGCAGTGTTCCAGCAGGTGCTTCCCCAGCTCATCGGCACTAAGAACAATGTGATAATTTCAAAGGCTCCCGAGCGCGAAGGACTCGTGCAGCCTACAGTCGAGGCTATCCTTGCTGTTTTGGCAAAGGTTAAGAATGCCGAGATTGCCGCACCCGTAGAGGAGGCAAGCAACGAGCCTTTGCTCGACGCAAGTGCACTCAAGGGCGCAAAGTCGAAGAATGTGAAGGAGGGCGTGCACGGCGCTACAACCTGGAAATTGTCAAACGGAGTGAATGTGGTGGTACTGCCCACCGAGCACAAGAAGGACCAGGTGATTATAGACCTTGTCGAGGAGGGTGGTCTCTCGCTTGTAGAGAACGGCGAGCTTGCATCGCTCGACGACAATGTATGGGGGCTCTTCCTGCAAAACCGCGGACTCTCTACATTCTCGGGTACACAGTTGAAGAAAATGCTTGCTGGAAAGAATGTACACGGTGCGCCTTATATAAACTCGTTGCGCCACGGTGTGTCAATGGAGTCCACTCCCAAGGATATTGAAACTGCATTCCAGCTCATCTATCTCAATTATATGGCTCCCCGTTTCGATAACGACGAGTTTAAGCTGGGAATAACACAGCTCGAGGCTATTTTGCCAAACTTGCTCCCGCAGCCCGATTTTAAATTCCAGGAGGTGCTGATGAATACTCTTTATGCAAATAATCCCCGTCGCGGTGTTATAAGTATGGAGACTCTTGCTGCTGCAAACATCGGTACTTTAGAGAGCGTTTATCGTCGTCTCTTCGACGGAGTGAACGGTGCAACACTCTACATTGTGGGTAATGTTAATGTCGACTCGGTGAAGCCTCTCATAGAGAAATATATAGGTTCTATAAAGAAAGGCAAAAAGGCTTCGGAATGGGTTGACAGAAAAGAGTACTTTGCACAAGGCAATGTAGTTGAGCACCCCACTGTGGCGATGGAGACTCCCAAGACAACTGTATTCCAGTTCTACTCGGCCGATGTTCCATACAGCGTTAAGGACGAGGTTATGCTCGATGCTGCAAAGCAGATACTGGATATGGTGTTTACCGAGACTCTGCGCGAGAGCGAGGGTGGAACATACGGCGCAGGTGTCGCCGTTATAATGAACGACGAGCCCAAGGAGTATGCCGGAATACAGGTTGCATTCGAGACCAACCCCGAGCAGGCTGCGAGCCTTGTCGCATTGGCAAAGCAGGGCGTGCTCAATCTTGTGAACGAGGGTATTCCTGCCGACAAGCTCGACAATGTGAAGAAGAATATGCTCAAGAACATTCCCGAGAACCGCATCAGCAACCGTTACTGGCTGACAGTGCTCAAGGAGTGGAAGAAGAACGGCAGCGACTACGACAAACTGTATGCCGATGCTGTTTCGCAGGTGACAGCAGAGAATGTGCTTGCTGTGCTTAAGGCTATTCTCGCTTCGGACAATTATATCGAGATTGTAATGTCTCCCGCCGAGTGAAATAAACGTAAATAACAGAAAAAAGCTACCACCGATTTTTCAGGTGGTAGCTTTTTTCGTATCTTCGCGCAACAATACAAAAAAGACCAACAAACGGTAAAAAAACGAGAAGGAAAATGATGAG
Source organism: Bacteroidaceae bacterium (assembly GCA_017554605.1). GTDB lineage: Bacteria > Bacteroidota > Bacteroidia > Bacteroidales > Bacteroidaceae > HGM04593. Next base: position 1,410 of record JAFZIA010000044.1, on the reverse strand, counting down.
AAGGATTGTATCTTTTCTTGTATCTGTGTCGGCTGTGCTGCTTCTTGCATCGTGTAGGAGCGGCTTCGTGGCTATAGACCGTAGTGCGGCAATGCACTCCGACGATGCTTTTGCCCTCTACCTGAACAATAAGGGAATAGAGATTGTCGACAGCAACAGCGTGGAGATTCTCAACGGGGCGCACGAGAAGTTCGAGCGCCTGCTCGATGATATAAGCCGTGCCAAGCATCATATACATCTCGAATATTTCAATTTCCGCAACGACTCCATTAATGCGGTGCTCATAGGCGCGCTTGCCAAGAAGGCTGCCGAGGGGGTTGAGGTGCGCGCCCTCTTCGATGCGTTCGGTAATATGTCGAACAACAGGCCGCTCAAGGAGAGGCATCTCGACGAGATACGTGCGCGTGGCATCGAGATTGAGAAATTCGACCCTATTGTCTTTCCGTGGATTAACCACACATACCACCGCGACCACAGGAAAATTGTTGTGATTGACGGCTGTATAGGTTACATTGGAGGAATAAATGTTGCCGACTACTATCTGAACGGACTGGAGGGTGTGGGCAAATGGCGCGATATGCACGCACGTGTCGAGGGCGAGGCTGTTGCAGGGTTGCAGGATGTGTTCCTTGCAATGTGGAACCGAGAGACAGGCCGCAATGTGGGCGGTGGGCAATATTATCCCGTAACAGGCGCAAAAGGAGCTTCGCGCGTTGCTGTGGTGGACCGATGGCCCAAGAAAACGGCCGAATATATGCGGCGCTCATACGCAAATGCCATAAATGCAGCCAAGGATAGTGTGTATATTGTAAGCCCGTATTTTATTCCCACATACCTTGTGCGCCGTGCCATAAAAAAGGCATTGAAGGACAGTGTGAAGGTTGAGATTATGATTTCTTCTAAGTCGGACATACCCTTTACACCCGATGCTACAATGTACACAGCGTATAAACTTATGAAAAAGGGTGCAATAGTACATATGTACGACGGTGGGTTCAATCACGCAAAAGTGATGGCTGTCGACGGAACTTTCTGTACAATAGGGTCGGCAAACCTCAACAGCCGCAGTCTGCGCTTCGATTATGAATGCAATATATTCGTGTTCAACAGAAAGGATACCGAGGCTATGATAAAATGCTTCCGAAAGGACCAGGAGGAGAGTTTTCTTATGACGCGCGAATATTGGAAGTCGCGTCCGCTGTGGAACCGTTTCTGCGGGTGGCTCGGTTATCTGTTGACTCCTATAATGTAAGGGAGGCCGGGGATAAAAAAAGAGGGTGACCCAAAAGTAAAACGGGTTGCCCTCTTTGCTTTTTATATCATTTATCCCCTTATGGAAAATGATTTGCAAAAAATATAGCTATTCTCTTGAAGAATAAGAGAATAGCTATTGTTTGTTTGGATTTTTTT
>JAFZIA010000043.1 GCA_017554605.1 Bacteroidaceae bacterium | reverse complement strand
TATTCAAGTAAACTTGATATTTCTCGCTCGCTTATTCGGGACTTTGAGCTGAAGCTCGAAGATACTTACGCTCGCTGTGAAAAATATTCAAGTAAACTTGATATTTCTCGCTCGCTTATTCGGGACTTTGAGCTGAAGCTCGAAGATACTTACGCTCGCTGTGAAAAATATTCAAGTAAACTTGATATTTCTCGCTCGCTTATTCGTATCTTTGAACCAAGAAATAAAACAACACAATACAATGTTAGATTTTGTACATCTTCACGTACATACACAATACTCTATCCTCGACGGCCAGGCATCGGTAAAGAAGCTGGTCGACAAGGCCATTGCCGACGGAATGAAAGGCATTGCCGTAACCGACCACGGCAATATGATGGCGATAAAGGAATTCTACAACTACGTAAACAAAGTGAACAAGGGCAAGAGCGGCGACGAGCGCTTCAAACCCATTATTGGTTGCGAGGTTTACGTGGCAGAGCGCCGTCTGTTCAACCGCGAACAGAAGGAGGATATGCGCGGACATCACCTTGTGCTGCTTGCAAAGAACTCCAAAGGTTATCATAACCTTATTAAAATAGTATCAAAGGCGTGGACCGAGGGATACTACTACACTCCAAGAACCGACAAAGTGGAGCTTGAGAAGTACAGCGAGGGACTCATCGTGTGCTCGGCCTGCCTGGGAGGAGAAATACCCCAACTTATAAGGGACGGCAAGATTGCCGAGGCCGAGGAGGCAGCCAACTGGTACAAGAGTATCTGGGGCGAGGACTATTATCTTGAGCTGCAGCTCCACAGAGCCACCGTAGAACGCGCCAACCACGAGGTGGCCGAGATACAGGAAGAGGTGAACAAGCACATAGTGGAGCTGAGCAAGAAGTGCGGGATAAAATTAGTTTGTACAAATGACGTACATTTTGTCGACGAGGAGAATGCCGAGGCGCACGACCGCCTTATATGCCTCAGCACAGGAAAGGACCTTGACGACCCCAAGCGTATGCTCTACTCCAAGCAGGAGTGGATGAAGACACGCGAGGAGATGGAGGCTATCTTCGGCGATATTCCCGAGAGCCTGACAAACACAGTGGAGATATGCGATAAAGTAGAGTTCTACAGCATAGACAATGCTCCCATTATGCCCAACTTCGCAATACCCGAGGAGTTCGGCACCGAGGAGACCTACCGCGAAAAATTCAGCCACGAGGATTTGTTCAACGAGTTCACACGCGACGAGAAAGGTAACGTGGTACTGAGCCAAGAGGAGGCCGAGAAGAAGATAAAGAAGCTGGGCGGATACGACAAGCTCTACCGCATAAAGCTCGAGGGCGACTATCTGAGAAAGATAACATACGACGGAGCAAGGAAATGCTACCCCGAACCATTCTCGCAGGAGCTTACCGACCGTATAGACTTTGAACTGCACATAATGAAGACAATGGGTTTCCCAGGCTACTTCCTCATTGTGCAGGACTTCATACGCGCCGCCCGCGAACAGTTGGGCGTGGCCGTGGGCCCCGGACGTGGTTCGGCAGCCGGAAGCGTTGTTGCCTACTGCCTTGAGATTACCCGTGTCGACCCCATAAAATACGACCTTCTGTTCGAGCGTTTCCTTAACCCCGACCGTATATCGCTCCCCGATATTGACGTCGACTTTGACGACGACGGACGCGGCGAGGTACTCAAATGGGTTACAGAGAAATATGGCCAGGAAAAGGTGGCACACATCATCACATACGGTACAATGGCAACGAAGCTTGCCATAAAGGACGTTGCCCGCGTACAGAAAGTGCCCCTTGAAATTTCGAACAAGTTGTGCAAAGCAATCCCCGACCGTCTGCCCGACGGAAAGAAGATGAACCTGCCCAATGCAATAGCGTCGGTTCCCGAACTGCGCGAGGCCGAGGCATCGCCCGACCCGTTGCTGCGCGACACGATAAAATTTGCCAAGATGCTCGAAGGCAACGTGCGCAACACAGGTGTACACGCCTGCGGTACAATCATCTGCCGCGACGACATTACCGACCACGTGCCCGTGAGCATTGCCGAGGACAAGGAGACAGGCGAGAAACTGCTTGTGACACAGTACGAGGGAAGTGTCATCGAAGAGACAGGCCTCATAAAGATGGACTTCCTGGGCCTAAAGACCCTCTCCGTAATAAACGAGGCACTCATAAACATAAAACAGAGCTTAGGAATTGAGATAGACATTGACCGCATTCCTATTGATGACGAGCTGACATACGCCCTTTACTGCAAGGGAAGCACCATAGGAACATTCCAGTTCGAGTCGCTCGGAATGCAAAAATACCTGCGTGAACTACAGCCGAGTACATTCGAGGACCTTATAGCGATGAACGCGCTCTATCGTCCTGGACCTATGGATTATATCCCCGACTTCATTGAGCGCAAGCACAACCCCGAGCTTGTGAAGTACGACCTTCCGTGTATGGAAAAATACCTTAAGGACACGTACGGAATCACCGTGTACCAGGAGCAGGTGATGCTCCTCTCACGTCTGCTTGCGAACTTCACCCGAGGCGAGAGCGACACCCTGCGTAAGGCAATGGGTAAGAAGCTCAAGGACAAGCTCGATGAGCTTAAACCCAAATTCATAAAAGGCGGACAGGCAAACGGCCACCCCGCCGATGTACTGGAAAAAATCTGGGCCGACTGGGAGAAATTCGCATCGTATGCATTCAACAAGTCGCACGCCACCTGCTACTCGTGGGTAGCCTACCAGACAGCCTACCTAAAAGCGCACTACCCCTCGCAATATATGGCAGGCGCACTGAGCCGCAACCTGTCGAACATAACCGAAATCACCAAGCTGATGCAGGAATGTACAGCAATGGGCATAAAGGTGCTTGGACCCGACGTAAACGAGTCGCGCCGCAAGTTCAGTGTAAACAAGAAAGGACACATACGCTTTGGTCTGTGCGCCATAAAGGGTGTGGGCGAGAATGCCGTACAATGCATAATAGAGGAGCGCGAGGCAAACGGTCCTTTCAAGGACATTTTCGACTTTGTGGAGCGCGTGAGACTCACTGCCTGCAACCGCAAGAACCTTGAGTGCCTTGCCCTGTCGGGAGCGTTCGACGAGCTCGAAGGCGGCATCACCCGCGAGCAGTATATGAGCACGAACAGCAAGGGCGAACAGTTCCTCGAGGTGCTTGTGCGATACGGCAACCGCTATCAGATGGACAAGTCGATGGCCCAGGCATCGCTCTTCGGCGACGAGGAGGGAGCAGCAATACCCCACCCCGAAGTACCGCAAGGAGGCAACTGGAGCACACTGGAGCGCTTGAACCGCGAGCGCGAGCTTGTGGGCATATACCTGTCGGCACACCCGCTGGACGAGTACGCATTGGTGCTCAACGAATTCTGCAACACAAAAGCCGAGGAATTCTCGAACCTCGACAACCTGAAGAACCGCAAAGTGACATTCGGAGGTATTGTGAGCGAGGCACCGCGTGTGGGACAGACAAAGCGCGGCAACCCGTTCGGAATTGTAAAGATAGAGGACTTCAGCGGAACTGCCGAGCTGCCATTCTTCGGCGACGACTGGATACAGAAATCGTCCTACTTCACCCCCGGAACATTCCTGTATATCACAGGAAGCTGCCAGCCCAAGCGCTGGGACCAGAACTCACTGGAATTCTCGGTGAACAGCATACAGTTGTTGCCCGACGTGAAGGAGACAATAGTTAAGAGCCTTACAATAACCTTCGAGGTGATGAGCTTCACGCAGGAACTGTACGAATACCTGCTCGAATATGCCGATAAGCACCCAGGCAACAGCAAGCTGCAATTCTGCATAAAAGATGCCGAGAATGAATTCTCGCTGGAACTTGTATCGAAAAAGCACAGTATAACCGTGGAACAGGAACTGATAGACTATATAAAATCTTTACCTAATATAGAATATAAACTCAATTAATAACCACTTAAAAAAAACAAAGACTATGGAAGTAATTGTAAATGACAACAATGCAAAGGAATTCCTTGCAACAGAGCTCCCCATCGTAATAGACTTCAGCGCAACTTGGTGCGGTCCTTGCCGCCAGTTGGCACCCGTAATAGACGAGCTTGCAAAAGAGTACGACGGACGCATAGCAGTGGGCAAATGCGACATAGAGGAGGCAGCCGACCTCACCGACGAGTACAATATACGCAACGTACCCACAGTAATCTTCATCAAGAACGGAGAGGTTGTGAACAAGTTCGTAGGCTCAAAGTCAAAGGCCGACGTACAGAAGCTTTTTGAGGAACTGCTTGCAAAGTAATCCATTATGCAGAATGATGAATTCGCAATGGAAGACCTCGACGACGAGAAGACCATTGCATACATACGCGAGCACCTGCCACAGGAACTGAAAGAGAAATTCAGCGACAATGACTTTTACTATATTCTCGACACCACTTACGACTACTACGACAAGAGTGGTATCCTCGACAGCAACGACGAGTATATAGACATTGACATAAACAAAATTGCCGAATATGTGGCTAAGGAGGCTAAGAAAGACGGTATTGGAGAATATGACCCCGAGGAGCTTTTCTTTGTAATTGAGGGAGAGCTTGCCTATAATGGCATTATAGAGGACTGAAAAGGCTGTGCGGCATAACTGTTTCTGAACGTGCCACAGTCCAAGAATTAGAGCAACGGTGTAACCGACGGTTACACCGTTGCTCTAATTGTACGTTAAGCAGCCTAAAGAATGCCATTCTTGAAACACTCAACCTCGATACTACCAAGCCCTACCCAATCGAGGATAAGAAGCTCATTATCGCCATTTTCATTGAGCCAGCAACCGGGCACATAGAGCGTCTTTTGAGGTCCGTCGCAAGAGTAACGTCCAAGCGAATGGCCGTTTATCCACGCTTCGCCCCTGCCCCACGCACCTGTAAAGATGTAGAAATTGCCCCTGTCGCTGCATTTGAACGTCGCCCTGTAGCGTCCCGCTGCAAGCGGTTGCTGCGGAGAAACGAAGCCCTCATCGCCAGCCGAATGACACGACGGCAACGCATAATTCTTCCAGCCACCAATCTTGCTCTCATTACCTTTTTCATCGACAAGCGAGACACCGCCCACAAGACCCTTGTAATCCTTTGCATCGGCAAGCCTGCCGTATGCATCGACCAATATACGCAGGGTATCGCCGGCAACAGCCCCGACAACGGGAATATCCACGGGGGCATCTGTGCGCTGCACCCTGGCAAGCAATTTGCCGCCAAGCACAACCTGCGCATTATCGTGCACCCCACGCAGACGCAGACGCGCACCTTGCGCAACACTTTGGAGTACAGTCTCGTAGAGCACCGCTCCGTAACCCACATTGCACTGCTCCAGCGTAAGGGGCTGCTCCGACAACTGCGGGGCAACAAGACTGCTACCCAACGGCCGGTACTCGGTAAACGCTATTCCCGTAGGCATTATGAGCGGAGCATATTCGGGTGAATAGACAACAGAGTGCATCTGGGTCGCCTTGTTCTTGTAGAGCCCGGCAAAGCGTTCCGCCTCTTTCCCTATGATTCCTCCCTCGGAAATTATTGAGCCGTTGTCGTACGATGTAGCGTACGGGACAAAGAGTGAATCGACAAGCGTTGCCCCCGAAAGATGCCCGAACGAAGTTCCTCCAATAGCAAAGCCAATGTTCATTGAGCCACCAGAATTGAACACCTCGAACGTGCGCATAAAGCGTTTGTTGTAGTTGTGCATCTTATATTCACTGCCCCATACGTGGTTACAGGAAAGCGCTGTTCCTGCACATAGTACAGGCGTATCGGGGTCCCTTTTCCTTATTCCCGAAAAGTGGTTGTTAGAATTCTGTTCCTCGTCAATCACAATTGCGGGCAACACGCCGTCGGGCACGGAGAGCAGCTTGTCCCTCTTGACCGAGGCTGTAAGCAACGTCTCGCCAAAGCCAACCGCTTTCAATGTATCTGCAAGTGCCGAGAGGTACTTTTGCTGATTGGACTGTTGCATCATAGGTTCTTCTATGTTTATGAGGATTATCGGACCACCCTCAGTCACCTGCATACCTGCAAGATGCTGCGACAAGGCTCTGTAAAAACGTCCCACCTTGTCCATAAACATTTTATGGTGCGAGCGCAACGGCATATTCTCGTACTTGAGCAACCACCACGGCATACCGCCAAAATCCATATTGGCATCGGCAAAAGGTCCTACGTGCAACCACACGAAGAGACCGTTCTCCTGTGCCATACGGCAAAATTCCCGGATATCCTTTTCGCCGCAAAAATCGTAGATACCCTCATTCTCCTCGTGCAGAAGCCACGGCACACGCACCATTATGGTGTTTGCACCCATTGCACGGGCCTGCTGCATCGCATAGCCCCAGTAGCCGCGTGGCACCCTCGCATACGTGAGTTCCACCGAGCCTATCGTGAAGCGTGTACTGTCGAGCAGAAAAACACCCTCGCTACAGGTGAATGTATGTGTCTCTACTTTACGGTTGTCGCACCCCGTGAAAAGGGGTGCGAACAACATAGCAGACAACAAGGAGCAAAGTGCTCTTTGCATTATCTTTGTCATATACAGGTTTATAATCAGAACAGCTTCACGAACATCTCTATAGCCTGATACTCGGCAAGTCCAATCTTGTCGAACATTTTTGCAGTGCCCTGCATACGGTCCTCGGCACGCTGCCAGAACTCGCGTGCGTCCTCACCAGGGAAAGGAACAATGTCCTTTTGCGAGAGGTGACGGAATATAGCGTGACGCTTGCGTATCATCTCTTCGGGACTCAAGGGAACAGCCATATCGGCTACCGACAAGTCCCACTCCTGCCAAGCTCCACGATAGAGCCAGATGTGGCACTCCTTGGCCCAGTCGTCGTCCTTCACCTCTTCAAAGGCACGCAGCACAGCCTCGATACATACGCGGTGTGTGCCGTGGGGGTCGGTAAGGTCGCCCGCAGCATAAATCTGATGGGGCTTTATCTTACGCAACAGCTCCTTTGTAATCTCAATGTCTGCATCGGTCAACTGTCCTTTCTTTATGCCGCCTGTCTCGTAGAAGGGCAGGTTGAGGAAGTGTGCATTGGTGCGGTCGTTCAATCCGATAGAGCGGCAGGCTGCACGCGCCTCGGCACGGCGTATCGCGCCCTTGTAGTGCAGGAGCTCGGGAGGCTCGGGGAGTCCGGGAACCTTTGATGCAATAATCTCACGTACCTCGTCGAAGCGGTCGCCCAAGTGTCCGTAACCCATCTCGCGTGCAGTATCGATATTCTGCAACACGACATCGTCGTTTACTGCCACGTTACCCGATGTCTGATAGGCAACGTGTACGTCGTGGCCGTGCTCTATGAGGCGGTTGAATGTTCCACCCATTGATATTACGTCGTCGTCGGGGTGAGGGGAGAATATGACCACTCTCTTGGGGAACGGTGTAGAGGGAACGGGACGGGTCGAGTCGTCGGCATTGGGCTTTCCTCCGGGCCAGCCCGATATTATGTGCTGTACATCGTTGAAGACACGAATGTTTATCTTGTCGTATGTGTCTACCCTCTCAAGGAGGTCGGAGAGCGAGTTGTTGATATAATCCTGGAATGTGAGTTTGAGGATAGGCTTCTCCACCACGCCGCACAACCAAAGAACGGCCTTGCGTATGAGCTTGGGAGTCCACTCTGCGGGAGGAGAAATGAGCCAGGGCTCTTTTACGCGTGTAAGTTCCTGGGCTGCCGCATCGTCAATTATCACCTGTACGTTAGGGTGTGTCTGCAATCTTGTAGCAGGGCATATCTCGTTCACCTCGCCCTCTATGAGTTCGCGTGCCACGTTGGCCTTGTCCTCGCCCCACATCATAAGCACAATGCTCTTGGCGCTGTAAATTGTCTCGAGTCCCATTGTTATTGCCATCTTGGGCACGTCGTTGGGGTTGGAGAAGAACTGGAACTGTGTCTTGCGGCTGTTGTAAGAGAGCTGCACCGCACGTGTGGTGGACTTTGAGTAGCTGCCGGGCTCATTGAAGCCTATCTGGCCAAGCTCGCCCACTCCCATTATCATAAGGTCGATATTCCCGTGGACCATCTGCTCGTACTGCTTGCAGTATTCGCGTATGCAATCTTCGGATACCGTACCGTCGGGGAAGTGCACGTTCTCTTTCTCAATGTCGATATAATTGAGGAACTCCTGATAGACGCGATGGTTGCGGCTCTGGGGATTGTCGGGAGTCATAGGATAGAACTCGTCGAGGCTATACACCACAACATTCTTGAAGCTTACCTCGCCAGCCTTGTGTCTGCGCACGAGCTCGGAGTATAAGCCCAAGGGGGTGCGTCCTGTTGAGAGACCGAGCACGAACTTGCGCTCCTCCTTGTGCGAATTTATTGCAGCAACTACAATATCGGCTGCTTTCTTTGCACCCTCGGCAGCATTCTCGCTGATTGTGGTGCGTACCTTCTCAAAATTACAGATACTTTCTATTGATGCGAGTACCGGTAGCTCGCCAATTTTCGGTAAAACGAAATTCGGATTCATATTAGTTGGGTTTTATTGTTAACGGTTATCTTTTCCACTGCATAACAAGCGAGGCTGGCTCGCCCTTGTCAAGCAGTGTCTTCATATATCTCATATAAGGGTCGCTGTGGCGGAAGAACATCTTGTATCCGTCGCACAGGACATTCTTGTAGGGTTCGCCGTTGGCTGCATAACCGAAGCGGTGCTTGGGACACTCGCCACGACAAAGGAAATAGTAGTTGCAGCGCTTGCACTCCATCGGCAACGCTTCGCGCTTGTCGCGTCCGAACGCCTGTTGCTCTTCGCTGCCGTACATTGCCGAAAGAGGCTTTTGCATTATATTGCCCAGGCTGTACTCGGGATAGACAAAGTGGTCGCACGAATATACATCGCCATTATGCTCCACAACCAGTCCGTCGCCGCAGGTCTCGCAGAAGGAGCACAGACCGGGCTGTACTCCGCACCAGTTGGCAAGCGTCACGTCGAACAGTTGCACAAAGTGCCTGCCAACGTCGTATTTCACCCACTCGTCGAACACGTCGCACATAAACTTGCCGTATCCCGCAGCCGACACCGACCAGGGTGCCTCGACGGCGTCCTCCTCGTCGGGCGACACTATGAGCGGACGCTTGCCGTCGCGCATACGCACATACTCTACAACGGGCAGGAACTGTATAAAGTTGCCCAACGAGCGTAGGAATTTATAAACCTCGGCTCCGCGTTCCTCGCTGCGGCTGTTCACGGTTGCGAGAATATTGTACTCAACTCCCGTACGTGCCATCAGCTCCACAGCCGACATTACTCGGGCAAATGTGGGTGCTCCGCCACAGTCGCGGCGGAAAGCATCGTGTATGTCCTGCGGGCCGTCAAGCGATATTCCTATAAGGAAATTGTTCTCCCTGAAAAACTCGCACCACTCCTCGTTGAGCAGTATACCGTTTGTCTGAAGGGTATTCTCAATCTCCTTGTCGCCGCAATATTTTCTTTGCAGTTCCATTGCCTTGCGATAAAAAGGCAGGCCTGCCATAAGCGGTTCTCCGCCGTGCCAACAGAAAGAGACACGCTCTTGCGACACGCCCTGCAGATACTGCTTTATATACTCCTCGAGCAACTGCTCGCTCATAAGCGGCATACGGTTGTTGTAAATCTCGGCCTTGTCGCGATAGTAACAGTAGTTACAGTCGAGGTTGCACGCCGAGCCGATGGGCTTTACCATTGTGGAGAAAGCCGGGGCACGACGCATCTTGGCAATGTCGGTGAGACTGTAATTGTTTTTTCTGTTACTCTTCATATCCTGTCGGTACAATCATTTTTTACAACTCGACATACTGCTCCTCGCCATACTGCAACTGCAGTTCCTTTAGCAGCGACTTGAGCGAGTCGGCTATCTGCTCTGTACCGGGTGTACCGTAGATATTGTTGAGCTCCTGGGGGTCGTTCTCAAGGTCGAACAGTTCCCAACTGCCAGGCATAGCCTCGGTTGAGGCACTTGCGGGAACCTCGCATATTCTGATGAGCTTGTAACGCTCGGTGCGCACTCCAAGGTGGGGACGTACGGCGTGCTCGTCGGGGAACTCATAGTAGCGGTAGTAAAGTGCCTTGCGGTTGGGGTTCCACTCTTCGTCCTTCAACAAAGGCAACAGCGAGCAACCGTGAATGTCCGAAGGTATCTCTACGCCTGCAGCCTCGAGGATTGTGGGGGCATAGTCGATATTCTGTACAAGCTGGGGGACATCGCCCTTCTTACCTCCGGGCAAACGCATAAGCAGCGGTGTGCGGAAAGACTCCTCGTACATAAAGCGCTTGTCGAACCAGCCGTGCTCACCCATATAGAATCCCTGGTCAGAGGTGTAGACGATGAGTGTATTCTCCATAAGTCCCTCGGCCTCGAGATAATCGAGCACGCGTCCGATATTGCGGTCGACCGATGTGATGACACGCAGATAGTCGCGCATATATTGGCGGAACTTCCAGGCGTCAAGCTCTTTGCCTTGAGGGTTCTTTTGCTTGAAATCGGCAATGACCTTGTCGTAGTGGGCATCCCAAGCAGCTTTTTGCTCGGGGTCCATACGATTGTATATAGCACGGCCGGCTGCCTCGAGGTCGGGGCGACCGTGTATAGTGCTGTCTTTATCGGCAAGCTTAAGGTCGTAGACAATGTCCATATCCTTCGAGATGGACATATGCTGTATTCTTGCAGCCTCGCGTCCCTCGTAGCTGTCGTAGAAAGTATCGGGCAAGGGGAATTCGGTGTCACTGAAGAGGTCGAGGTCACAGGTATCGGGCATCCACGTGCGGTGAGGAGCCTTGTGGTGCAATAAAAGACAGAAAGGCTTTTCGGTGTCGCGACCATTCTCGAGCCACTCAAGAGCAAGGTCGGTGGTGACGTTCGTTGCGTAACCCTTGCGCTGCACCCTCTCGCCGTTGCATATAAATGTAGGATTGTAATAGTCGCCTTGGCCTATGAGTATATCCCAATGGTTGAAACCCGTCGGGTCGGATGTCAGATGCCATTTACCTATTACAGCCGTCTCGTATCCCTGCGCCTGCAGCAATTTGGGGTAAGTCTGCTGCGAGCCATCAAACTCGGAGCGGTTGTCGGTAAAGCCATTTGCAAGGCTATGCTTTCCGGTGAGCATACAGGCACGGCTCGGTCCGCTTATGGAGTTTGCCACAAAGCTGTTTGTAAAGCGTACACCGTCGGCTGCTATGCGGTCGATGTTGGGGGTATTTATATATCGGTTGTCATACGCGCTTATTGTCTGATATGAGTGGTCGTCGCACATTATATACAGGATATTCAGGGGCTTGGACTCCTCTTTCTTGTCGCTGCAAGCCGCAAAGGGCATAATTGCTGCTCCCGCGAGCGACATACACACTAAATTCTTGATTTTGTCCATCGGTTCTTTCATAGTTACAGTGTTTGTCTAATGTATGATTTATTTTGTGCAAATATAGAATAATTTGTTAAATGGCAATTATCGCATAAAGATATTTTATATTAAAAAAACAAAAAAGTACAATTATGATGCAATACTTAGAAACCAAAGCATCGAACGCACTCTTACATACGCAAAAAGAGGCCGCCTCGGCAGCCTCTTTTCAACATATACAAGTTTATGTTCCTTATGCCTTCCAGCCAAGAGCCGAAGCGCCAAGCACCGCAGCATCGGCACCAGGCAGCGACGATTTGAGGACTTTTACCTTATCTTTCCACAAGAAGACAACATTCTCGTTCATTCTTTTGCGGATAGGCTCAAGCAACAGCTCACCCGCATTTGCAAGACCACCGAAGAGGACAATAGCCTCGGGAGCCGAGAAAGCGATGAAGTTACAGAATGCATCGCCAAGCACAGCACCTGTAAATTCAAAAATCTCATTGGCCAGCTTGTCACCGTCCATTGCCGCATCGTAAAGCATCTTCGATGTGAGCTTGTCGCACTCGATGTTGCGCAACACGCTCTCGTCGGTACGTGTGCCGAGCCAAATTTTTGCAGTGCGCACGATACCTGTTGCCGATGCGTATGTCTCCAAGCAGTCCACTCTTCCGCAACCGCAAGAACGCCCCTCGAGCACAGGCGCTGTCACGTGTCCGAGCTCGCCTGCAAAGCCGTCGTGACCATAGATGAGCTGACCGTTGGCAACAACACCGCTACCAACACCTGTTCCAAGAGTAATGACGATAAAGTCCTTCATACCCTGAGCAACACCATATTTCATTTCGCCTATTGCGGCTGCATTGGCGTCGTTTGTCACCTTGGTGGGAAGACCTGTCTTTTTCTCGATGAGCCAGCCAAGGGGCACAATACCTTTCCAGGGAAGGTTGGCTGCGTTCACAATCTCTCCTGTGTAGTAGTTGGCCATAGGTGCACCAATTCCGACACCCTCAATCTTGCCCTCACAACCGTTCTCCTTTGCCAATTTTGCAATGACATTTGCAATTGCATCGGTGTATTCCTCAATCTCGGGGTGAGCCTGAGTCTTTATAGAATCGTCCTTAGCCAATATATGACCCTTTACATCAACAAGACCGATGACAGTATTTGTACCGCCCAAGTCTATTCCTATTACATAGCTTTCCATAATGGTATAAATAATTTAGTTAGATTGTTTTTCTGAGTTTATTTTGCGAATATAGATGTTTTTTTTAGTTTATACAATTTTACGCGCCAAAATTAAAAAAAAACTCATAGAAGGGTTTGTTTACAAATATTTATGTATCTTTGCAGCAATATGCAGAATTGCACCGTAACCGCTGCAAAATATGCAGAATAGGCAGATTATTGAAAAACATTAATATTTTTAAATCATATTTTTAATCTATTAAAATCTACTACTATTATGAACTTTAAGAAATTATTTGTTTCTGCAGCAGTTGCTGTGATGGCTTTTGCCGGCAGCACACTTCAGGCACAGTCGCTCTCTCCCTCGACAAAATGGCACTGGGAGAAGGGTACAATTGTAGTCGAGTCTCCCGAGCGTCCTGCCGGTCAGGAGCACGTACTTAACCTCGCAGTTGCCCCCATCAAGACTGTACGCGTTGCGTTTGTAGGTCTCGGTATGCGCGGTGACGGTGCTGTTATCCGTTTCTGCCGTATCCCCGGTGTTGAGATTGTAGCCCTCTGCGACTATGAGTATGGCCGCGCCGAGGAGTGCAACAGATTCTTGCGCGAGCAGGGTCTTATGCCCGCCGACATCTATTCGGGCGAGAACGGTTACCAGGAGCTCTGCAAAAGAGACGACATCGACCTCGTTTACATTGCTGCCGACTGGAACCACCACTATCCTATCGCAAAGTTCGCAATGGAGAACGGCAAGCACACAGCTATCGAAGTTCCCTCGGCTATGAACCTTGAGCAGTGCTGGAGCCTCATCAACCTTTCGGAGCAGACACGTCTGCACTGCTTTATCCTTGAGAACTGCTGCTACGACGACTACGAAATGAACGCTCTTGCAATGGCACAGGACGGCGTATTCGGCGAGATTATCCGCGCCGAGGGTGCTTATATCCACAGCCTCGAGTGGTTCTGGGACGCATATTGGAAAGACCCCGCCGACAACGATGTTGACAACCTCCACTGGCGTCTGAAGTACAACAAGGAGAACCGTGGCGACCTTTACGCTACACACGGCCTTGGACCCGTTGCACAGTGCTTGAACATACACCGCGGCGACCGCTTCACCACATTGGTTGCAATGGATACAGACCCCTTCTTCGGCAAGGAGCTTGTAAAGGAAAAAACTGGCAACGACTGCGGCGAGTTCCGCAATGGCGACCACACAACCACCCTTATGCGTACAGCAAGAGGTAAGGTTGTTGAGATTCAGCACAACGTAATGACTCCCCAGCCCTACAACCGTCTCTTCAAGCTCACAGGTACAAAGGGTTACGCTACAAAGTACCCCACACCCGAGCTTGCACTTTCGGGCGAGGCCCTCAAGGGTACAGGTGCTCCCCAGGTTGACAACTTGAACGCTCACGGCTTTATGAATGCAGAGCAGAGAAATGCAATGATGGCAAAATACTACCACCCCATTCTCAAGAAGTATGTCGAGAAGGGCCGCGACCTTGGTCACGGAGGTATGGACTTTGTAATGGACTCTCGTCTTGTTTACTGCTTGCAGAACGGTCTTCCCCTTGATATGGACGTTTATGATATGGCCGAGTGGTGCTGTCTTGCTGAGCTTGGTGCAATCTCAATGGACAACAACTGCGCTGCAGTATCGTTCCCCGACTTCACACGCGGTCACTGGAACGAGCAGCAGGGTTACAAGCACGCTTATGCAGCTCCCGAGGTTGAGGCTGCAACAGAGGCATATGCCGATGCATACAGCGCTGCTCAGAAGGAGGCTACAACAAAGTACAACCTCTGGGCACTCTACGACGAGGTAGCCAAGGCTAAGGCTGCCGGCGATGCAAAGGCTACAGCAAAGGCTGAAAAGAAGCTTGCTAGCGCAAAGGCAAATGCCGAGAAGTACATCGCTAAGCTTATGAAGAAAGCTGCCAAGTAATACAACATTTGGTATAAATGATATGATGAGGGTGACCCAAAAGTAAAACGGGTTGCCCTCTTTGCTTTTTATATCATTTATCCCCTTATGGAAAATGATTTGCAAAAAATATAGCTATTCTCTTGAAGAATAAGAGAATAGCTATTGTTTGTTTGGATTTTTTTTA
>JAFZIA010000042.1 GCA_017554605.1 Bacteroidaceae bacterium | reverse complement strand
TTAAATTTCTAAAAAAAGTTATTATTATATTGGAAGCCGTTATTTCGTTGTTTTTTATGTTCAAAACTGCCCGTTTTCTTCTTTCTCTCGGTTACGTAGCCCGCTACGCTCCCTCGAAAAATAATAAAACATTCCACTTTGCTTTGCGCCAAAATAGGTTGCACTCGCCGAAAAACCAGCAAGTAAACTTGCGTTTTGCTCGCTGACACTATTTTTTGACCTATAAAAAACTTAACGATATAAATTTAAACAGCTTCTAATAATATAAGATTTTTCATCAGGAATTTTATCGGACGGGCAGGTACGCTCATTCCTTTCGCAGGCGTGCGACGGGAATGTGCAACTGCTCGCGGTATTTTGCCACCGTGCGGCGCGCCATCGTAAAGCCCTGCTCCTTGAGTTTTTCCATAAGTTCCGTATCGGTGAGCGGCGAACCTTTGTCCTCGGTGTCAACAAGCTCCTGCAGGCAGCGGTAGAGCTCACGCACAGAACGCTCGCCACCGTCGTTCATTGCAACGGCATCGTTGAAGAAATATTTCAACGGGAAAATCCCCCACGGCAACTGCACATATTTGCTGTTGCTCACGCGCGACACTGTGGAAACATCGTAGCCCGTAGCCCTGGCAATATCCTCGAGTATCATAGGCTTCAACTGCGACTCATCGCCGCCGCTCAGAAGGAAGGCCGACTGCTCGGCAGCAATCACGTTCATAGTATCGACGAGCGTCTTCTCGCGCTGCTTGACGGCTGCTATGAACCCTTTTGCCGCATCTATCTTTTGCTTGAGGAATTGCGCCGCAGCCTTGTGCTCGGGAGAGCCGCTCTGCATCTGGCCATCGAGCATCTGCTGATACTCGTTGCTCACACGCAGTTCGGGGACATACAGGCTGTCGAGCGAGACGGTAATCGTCTCATCTTGTATCTCAACGGTAAAATCGGGGATAATCTGTTGCCGGCTGGCACTCAGGCTCTCGGCAAGCGACGCCCCGGGACGGGGGTTAAGGCGTGCAATCTCGCCCAACGCCTCGCGGCACTCCTCATCGTCCACTCCCAGCCTGTCGGCAATCACACTCCAGCGTTTCTTGCTGAAATCCTCATAGCACTCCGTGAGAATGCGCCTCTGCAAGGCAAATGCAGGAGAGAGCGAACCGCCGTTCTCCTCTTCGCGTGCGAGCTGCAGCAGGAGACACTCCTGCAGCGTGCGCGCACCGATGCCTGGAGGGTCGAACCCCTGTATCATCTGCAGCACCCGCCCAATCTCGGCGCAATCGGTATATATCCCGTAGTACACGGTGAGTTCATCTTCAATCTCGGTAAGCGGCTTGTGCAAAAGACCGTCCTCCTCAAGAGAGCCTATAAGATATTCGCCTATCGTGCGCTGCTGCCCGTCGAGCGAGAGCTCGGAAAGCTGTTCGAGCAGCGTCTCACCAAAGGAGGTGTCTGCCGATACAGGAATCTCCTCGGCAACCTCGCCGCGCGAGTGGTACTCCCAGCCATTATAGTCGGGGACATCGTCCTCGGTGCGGTAATCATCGGCCGAATTTGCGGGGCGCACACCGTACTCGTCGTCGCCTCCCGCCACCGGACCGGCAGACATTGCATCGGGCTCCACAGCCTCGAGGGCTGGATTCTCGATAAGCTCGCTACGCACCTTGTCCTCAAGCTCAATATTTGTGAGCTCAAGCAGGCGCACCACCATCACCTGATGGGGCGACAGCGTCTGTGTCTGCTGCTGCGTTTGCGTCTGATTCTGTGCAAATATATTTTTCGGCATAATGCGTCAAAAAGTACTGTTTATACATTCATCACTTGTCCAAGGCTTTTACAATCTCCTTTGCATCTATCTTCTTATAGGACGACAGGGAGCTGCGCTTGAACGCAAAATGTCCCTCCTTCAGGTTAGTGAGGCGCAAGGAGAGCCTTATCGGCGTACCCGTGCCCTGAACCTCAAAATCTATCTTTGTGGGGAAGCTGCGCCTGTCCAGTTGCTTGAAGCCGGAATACCGGCACGTCACCCTCACCTTACCGTTGCAGACACCCTCGCTGCTGCGGAGCTCGCCTGTGGAGGCGTCGAACACAAACGTATAGCGCATATTGTCATATTCGGGAGTCACTGCAACAATATTGCCCTCCTCGCGCATAAGGGTCATTTTTGAAAGGGAGGCATAAAAGTCGTCACCGCCGGGCATAAACGGCTCATTGAGGAGCACCGACTGCAGAATGCCGTACGTCAGACCAGCCTGTCCCAAAAGCGAAGAGGCCGAATAATCGGCAGTGGCATACTCCTTGCCCACCTTATTTATGATAAAAAGTCCCTCAGGAGTAGCCTCGAGGCGGGCAACCTCGAAGAGCCCCAATGCCGTTACCGCCAATTGCAGCCCTACCCCCTTCTCAATGCCAAGAGTCCCTCCTGCCGACAGGCTCTTCTCTCCGAGCGACGCCTCTATCTTAAGTTTACCCGACAGACAGCCGTCAATGGGAAGCATAGCCTGCATCTGCTGCACGGCCGTCTGCAACCTTACCGTCTCGGGCGAGACAGCCTCCCTCCTTGTGGAACGGCAACCCGTAAACAGCAGCGCCACAAACAGAAGAGCTACAAGCAGAAGACTATCTTTTCTTCTTTTTATCGGCATAGTATTTGCGTTTCTTTATCTTTTTGTCCAACAGTTTGGTATTGTCTCCCGCAGCCTGTGCGCGTTGCCACAACTCCACCGCACGCTCCATCTCACCACATTTTGCGTAGACATCGCCACAATGATGCAGCAGCACCTTATCGGCATTCTCGCCCTCCATTGCAAGCAGTTTCTCGGCGTAGGCCTTTGCTTCCTGATAGCGTTCCTTGCAGAAGAGCACCCACATATAGGTATCGAGGTAGGTAGCGTCCTCCGGCTCAGCCTTTATTGTGGCGAGGCTCATCTCCTCGGCCTTGTCAAGGTTACCGCCTTCTATTGTCAGGTAATAGGCATAGTTGTTAAGCACACTCACATTGGCGCTGTTATAGACAAGCGCCGAGTCGTATGCCTGCATACAGGCGTCAAGATTGCCAAGCTCGTGGTATATCTCGCCCATTACAGAATATATGTCCGAAATGAATTCACCCTCGTAGCCCTCGCCTCTCCTTTCGAGTCCCTTGAGGTATGTATCGATAGCCTCCTGATAGCGTTCCTCGTGGTAGCAGGAGATTCCTTTGTAGTAGTATAGTTCGAGTATTTCGGGATTATAGAGGATAGCCGTGTCGCAACGCATTATCACCTGGCTGTAGTCCTCGCGCTCTATCGCAATCTGCAACAGTCCAAGCTGTGCCTTCTGGTTCTCGGGCTCCAGTTGCAGCAGCCTTTCGAGCACCGGTGCCACACTGTCGTTCGAAGCATTTATCGCACGCAGATAATCGACATAGATTTCGGTTGTAACAACCTTGTCGTGCGGCAGCTCGATGAGCTTGTCGAGCAGACGGAAATTGTACCCTGTAGTGTCGGTAGCCTCCTTCCACGCAATGTGGCGCACAAGAAGTTCGGTCCTCTCCTCGCCCGTGAAGCGGTCGTTCATCAGCATCTGCTCTATCATTACAGTATAGAGCGAGTCATTGCCCGCGTTGCTGTAATACTCGGCAAGCGATGCCTGCGCCGCCACGTTTCCCGGGTCGTCGGCAAGCACTGCATTGTATATCTCGAATGCTTTCTCATTCTCACCGAGCATCTCGTAAGCAGAACCCATATATATCCTTATACGTGGTTCATCGGGGTACTCGTCTATGAGCGACTGCATCTCGCTTATCACAAGGGCATTCTCGTTCATCAGCGCATAAATGCGGCACTTCTGCAATGTTATCTGCTCGCTCTTGCCCTCTATGCGCTCAATCTCGTCCAATGCTTCTATGGCATAGTTATATTCCTTGTCCTCGGCATACATCTGATAGAGTATGTAGAACAGCTCGCTGTGCGAGGAGAAGTCCTGCGCCATTGCCTCGTACACCTCGAGTGCCTTACCCCTCTGCCCCGCTTCACTGTATGCGGAGGCAAGCCAACTGCGGTACCAATAATTGTCGGGTTCACCGGCCGAGGCATTCTCTATCATTCTGATAGCCTCTTCGTTACGTCCAAGGAAACTGTACATCGAGAAGAGCTCATACTGTACAATGGGCGAAGAGGGCTGCAACGCTAGACAATGCTCAAGCAGGTCGAAAGCCTCGTCGTACCTCTCGGCCTCGCGCATCGACACTGCCTGGATATAGAAGTAGTCGAATGCACGCGCGCGTGCCACGCTGTCGTTGCCGGCAACGGCAGCGCTGTCTCCTTTTGCTGCAAACACCTGCAAGGGAAGCAGCAGCGCAAGAACTGCTATTTCAAGTACCTTGCACATCATACGCCTGTATGTCCGAATCCGCCTTCACCGCGTCCTGTCTCCCCGAGCGTCTCGACAACGCTCCACTCCACTGTCTCGTGACGTGCAACAACCATCTGTGCTATGCGCTCTCCGTCGACAATCTCAAAATCCTCGGACGAGAGATTTACCAGTATCACACATATCTCGCCTCTGTAATCGGCATCAATGGTTCCGGGCGAATTGAGCACTGTTATTCCCTTCTTTATGGCAAGGCCGCTGCGGGGACGCACCTGTGCCTCGTACCCCTCGGGCAGGGCAATGTACAGTCCTGTGGGGACAAGCACCCTTTGCAAGGGTGCGAGCACAATGGGAGCGTCGATATTGGCTCTCAGGTCCATTCCTGCCGAGAGGCTGGTTGCGTAGGCAGGAAGCTGATGTTTCGAACGGTTTATTATCTCTATTTTCATAACTCTTTATCTTTTTTATGTATTGTTAACAAAACTGCAAGTTGTTTCTAAATTGAAAACTCCGAAAGCAGGATTTTGTTTTCGGAGTTTTTATTTTTGGACTGTCTGTCATTCTGTATCTGAAGAGCTGCTGAATACCTTGTTTGCGCCTGAGGTCAATTTTATCGAGCCGGGATTCTGCTTTGCAAAGGACTCTATGTATCTGACATATTTCTCCTCTATTATCTCATTTACCGCAATAAATATTCCCGTCTCCTCTACATTGCCGAAGTCGGTATTCACGGCTGTTCCGAAAATCTTCATCGTGGGTGACAATCCCATATATGCGTTCACGAGCGGAGGGATACTCAGTCCCACGTTGCGCACCTCGTTCTTGAGTATACGGTAATCGCTCTTGAAGTCCTCGCCGCATATAACACCTGCGAGCGCAGCTTCCTCTTCCTCGAAAAGCAGGGGCGATATTGGCTCTATGAGCTTGTCGGGGTCGGCAAAATGCTTCTTGAGGAAGTAGAGTATCAGGTCGCGCGCGTGCTTGTTGTACGAGGGGTACATCGTAACCTTTCCGAAGAGGTATTTTACATCGGGTATCGCAACCGTGAGAGCACCCAATCCGTCCCACAGGTTATCGAGTGCATAAAGGCTCTTTGAACCCATACGTGTCGACTGGTACTCGAGCGATACAAAAGAACGGCCAAGCTCCACTGTCACGGGAAGATACTCCTCCAAGAAACGCTTGGAGAATTTGAACATACCGTGTGCTGTGGCAAGAATGGGCTCACCATTCTCGTCGAAGCGCACATCGCTGCCGTGTATGAAGCGGTATCCGCCTACAATGTCGTTTGCATCGGGATTCCACACGATAATCTGCTTGTAGGGATTCTCCATTGTGTCGAACTCGTCAATGTCGGCAGATTTTCCGCTACCGCCGCCGGCAGCCCTGAAGGCAATCTCGCGCAGACGGCCAATCTCACGCATCACATTGGGCGAGTCGAAGGCTGTGAGTACATATATCTCGTTGTTACTGCGATGCGTGAATAGCAAGCGCTTATCCTCGGTAAGTTCGGCTTTAAGCAGTTCGCGCGGAACCGGTGCTATAATTTCTTCCATATCCTGAGAAGTTATTTTGTTGTATTTTCTGTTTCTTGTGTTTGCGTGGTTATAAGAACGCGGCAGCAATTGCTGTTATTTGAGCGAATAGACAATATCCTGCACATACTGTGCCCACTCCGAGGGACGACGGCTCGCGTCGAATGTCTGCCAGGGTATGGGCTTGCCTATTGTCACTGTGAATTTCTTGTCCCTGTTCTTGAACATCTCGTCGCTCAGATAGAGCATTGCTATGTTGAATTTTATTCCAAGCATCTTGTTCAGGTTGGCAAGGCGGTAGAAGAAATCGGAGTTCTGACCCTCGAAATGTATCGGGACAATATCCCTCTCGCTCTGTACGCTTTTCACTATGAATGTCTTTTTCCATTCAAGGTCTCGTATCACGCCTTTCTGTTTGCGGGAGCATATTCCGGCAGGGAACATCACAATGTGGTTGTCCGAGGCGAAGGCTGCTGCAACCTGCTGCGGCAGACTGCGCGACTGGCCACCGGTCTTGTTAACGGGAATGAACAGCGAGGAGAGCTGCGGGAAGTTCATCAGCAGGTCGTTCACAAGGAACTTTATCTTTCCCCCGTAACGCTCGCCCAGGATAAGTCCCAGCCCCAGTCCGTCCTGCGCTCCCAGCGGGTGGTTGCTCACAAAAGTATAACGTCCTTCATCGGGAAGATTCTCAATGCCCCTTATCTCGAAACTGTTGTTGAAGAACTGCATAAAGGCCCGTATAAAATCGAGCCCCTTCTTGCTGCCGTTCTCACGCAGGAAAGAGTTCACTTCGTCCTGATGTATTATTTTCTTTAGATAGGACACGAGGAAACGGGGTACATACTTTGCCTTGCTACCCGCTTTTGCCTTGAGAATGGCCTCGACGTCTATCTGAACAATATCCTTCATCGTCCCCTGATTAATATGCTTTGTACTCACTTGCATTTGTACAGACACCAATTGCTTGCAAAAGTAAACGACAAACAGCCCGATACATTGTATAACAGACACTGTCTCTCACTATACCCTTCCCCCTTTCCTGTAAACAGAAGCAAAAGAAAGAATTTCATTATTGAAAAGCAAACGAGTCTACTCTGTACAATTTATTATAACAAACGCAAAAATAAGTCTTATTTTCCACAAAACAAAGATTATTTACACCAAAATATCGGCGAGGAACAAGCTTGTTGTTCCTCGCCGATTATTATAGTTTATTTTATACAGTTTTTATTCCTTATCCTCTATCGCCGAGTAGTCGAGCACTGTTCTGCGGTTAGCCGCTACACGCTCGTAGTCCTCCTTGGAGCCTACGATGATACGTGAGAACTCGCGCTGTCCTGTACCGGCAGGTATAAGGTGACCGCAGATTACATTCTCCTTCATACCGAGCAGATAGTCGCTCTTCATATTGATTGCAGCCTCGTTGAGCACCTTTGTTGTCTCCTGGAACGATGCAGCCGACATAAAGCTTGATGTCTGCAATGCGGCACGTGTGATACCCTGGAGAATCTGGGTAGATGTCGCAGGCACTGCGTCACGCGATACAACGGGCTTGAGGTCGCGGCGCTTGAGCATACTGTTCTCGTCGCGGAGCTTACGTGCTGTCACAATCTGACCGGGCTTGAGGTTCTCCGAGTCACCTGCATCAACAACCACCTTCTTACCCCAGATACGGTCGTTCTCCTCGTGGAAGTCGAGCTTGTCGACAATCTGAAGCTCAAGGAAGCGTGTATCGCCGGGCTCGTTGATCTGTACCTTACGCATCATCTGACGCACGATAATCTCAAAGTGCTTGTCGTTGATCTTCACACCCTGTGAACGGTAAACGTCCTGTGCCTCGTTCACAATGTACTCCTGCACTGCGGTGGGACCCTTGATTGCAAGAATGTCCGAGGGAGTGATTGCACCGTCCGACAGGGGAGTACCGGCACGTACATAGTCGCCGTCCTGTACCAGAATCTGCTTAGAGAGCGCAACAAGGTATTTCTTGACGTCGCCAACCTTAGATGTTACCACAATCTCGCGGTTACCGCGCTTAACCTTACCCATTGTAACCTCACCGTCAATCTCGGATACGACTGCGGGGTTAGAGGGGTTACGCGCCTCGAAGAGCTCGGTAACACGGGGGAGACCTCCGGTAATATCGCCTGCACCACCGAATACGCGGGGAATCTTCACAAGGACATCACCGGCCTTGAGAACCTGACCGTCCTCAACCTCGACGTGACCGCCCACGGGCATATTGTACTGGTGAAGCACATTTCCTTGCTCGTCGCAAACGTGGATTGTAGGTATCTTGTTCTTGTCCTTCGACTCGATGATGACCATCTCCTGCATACCTGTACTCTCATCGGTCTCTACCTTATAAGTGACATTCTCGATAACCGAATCGAACTCAATCTTACCTCCGAACTCTGTTACAATCACAGTGTTGAAGGGGTCCCAGGTAGCAACCACCTTTCCGGGCTCAACAAGCTCGTCCTCGTATGCATAGAGCTTAGAACCGTAGGGGATATTGTGTGCCGAGAGTACAATGCCTGTGTTTACATCGACAAAGCGTACCTCGCTCAAGCGGCTCACTACAATCTTAACGGGTGAACCGTCGGCATCCACTGCATCTACAGTACGCAACTCCTCGAACTTGAGGCGCGAAATGTGCTTAGCCTTGATGCTTGCGTCGGCTGCGATGTTACCCGCTGTACCTCCGGCGTGGAACGTACGCAGAGTAAGCTGTGTACCGGGCTCACCGATAGACTGTGCAGCAATGACACCCACTGCCTCGCCCTTCTCAACAAGACGCTGTGTAGCAAGGTTACGGCCGTAACACTTGGCACAGACACCCTGCTTCGACTCACAGGTGAGTACCGAACGTATCTCGACGCTCTCGATGGGTGAGTTCTCAATCTCGTCGGCAAATTCCTCGGTGATGAGCTCGCCCGCAGCAACGATAAGACGCCCTGTTGTGGGGTGGATTACATCGTGTACCGATACACGGCCCATAATTCTCTCGCCCAATGTAGCAACGACGTTGTCACCGTTCTTGAGTGCTGTACAAACAAGACCGCGCAATGTGCCGCAATCCTCCTCGTTGATGATGACGTCGTGCGATACGTCCACAAGACGACGTGTCAGGTAACCCGCATCGGCTGTCTTAAGAGCGGTATCGGCAAGACCCTTACGCGCACCGTGAGAAGAGATAAAGTACTCGAGCACCGAGAGTCCCTCCTTAAAGTTCGAGATAATGGGGTTCTCGATAATCTGTGCACCCTCGGCACCTGCCTTCTGGGGCTTAGCCATAAGACCACGCATACCCGAAAGCTGACGAATCTGGTCGCGCGAACCACGGGCACCGGAGTGGAGCATCATATATACCGAGTTGAATCCCTGGTCGTCCTCGGCAATTGTCTTCATAAGGATATCGGTAAGGTCCTGGTTAACGTGTGTCCACTCGTCGACCACCTTGTTATAACGCTCCTTGTCGGTAATAAGACCAAGGTTATACTCTGCAAGAATCTCCTCAATCTTCTCGTTACCCTTGCGTACCATCTCCTCCTTCTCCTTGGGGATAATGACATCGTCGAGGTTGAATGACAGACCACCGCGGAACGCCATCAAGTAACCGAGGTTCTTGACACCGTCAAGGAAGTCGGCCGAACGGGCTACACCCACTCTCTTGATAACATCGCTGATGATGTCACGGAGAGATTTCTTTGAAATGAGCTCGTTGATGAATCCCATTTCACGGGGTACTATCTGGTTGAATATCACACGACCGACAGAAGTCTCGCGCAATACCTGTACATACTCGCCATTCTCGTTAACGTCCTCTACCAGTACCTTTACAGGCGCGTGAATGTCAACACGTCCCTGGTTGTAGGCAATGAGCGCCTCCTCGGGTCCGTAGAATGTCATTCCCGAGCCCAATGCGCCCTCGCGCAGCTTGGTGATATAATAGAGTCCGAGAACCATATCCTGCGAAGGCACTGTGATAGGAGCACCGTTCGAGGGGTTAAGTATATTGTGCGACTGAAGCATCAGCATCTGTGCCTCGAGTATCGCCTCGTTGCTGAGGGGAAGGTGAACAGCCATCTGGTCACCGTCAAAGTCGGCGTTGAACGCTGTACAGGCAAGGGGGTGCAACTGGATTGCCTTACCCTCGATCATCTTGGGCTGGAACGCCTGGATACCCAAACGGTGAAGTGTCGGCGCACGGTTCAGAAGAACGGGGTGACCCTTCATCACGTACTCAAGAATATCCCAGATGATAGGCTCGCGGCGGTCTACAATCTTCTTTGCCGACTTTACAGTCTTTACAATGCCGCGCTCGATGAGCTTGCGTATGATGAACGGCTTGTAGAGCTCGGCTGCCATAAGCTTGGGCAAACCGCACTCACCCATCTTGAGCTCGGGACCAACGACGATAACCGAACGTGCCGAGTAGTCGACACGCTTACCGAGAAGGTTCTGACGGAAACGTCCCTGCTTACCCTTGAGGCTGTCCGAAAGTGACTTGAGAGGACGGTTGGCGTCGCTCTTGAGGGCACTTGCCTTGCGCGAGTTGTCGAACAGCGAGTCAACTGCCTCCTGAAGCATACGCTTCTCGTTACGCAAGATTACCTCGGGAGCCTTAATCTCGATGAGCTTCTTGAGACGGTTGTTACGTATGATTACGCGACGGTAGAGGTCGTTGAGGTCCGATGTCGCGAAACGTCCACCGTCAAGGGGTACGAGAGGACGCAGTTCGGGCGGAATGACAGGGATTACTGTCATTATCATCCACTCGGGACGGTTGCCGCCGTTAGATGCAGCCATAGACGAACGGAACGACTCTACAACCTGAAGACGCTTGAGAGCCTCGTTCTTGCGCTGCTGCGACATATCGGTGTTGGCGCGGTTACGCAACTGGTACGACAAAGAGTCGAGGTCGAGACGCGAGAGAAGGTCGTAAACGGCCTCTGCACCCATCTTTGCGATGAACTTCTCGGGATCGTTGTCGTCGAGCGCCTGGTTGCCCTGGGGCAGGTTCTCGAGGATAGTAAGGTACTCCTCCTCGGTCAGAAGCTGGTTGGCCTCTACACCGTCAAGCACATTGTACTTGCCGGGAATATCCTGACGTGTCTCGTCGTCCTTGCGTGTCATTGCACCGGGCTGGATAACGATATATTTCTCGTAATAGATTACCGCGTCGAGCGACTTTGTGGGAAGTCCGAGCAGATAACCGATCTTGTTGGGCAATGAACGGAAATACCATATATGTGCAACGGGAACAACAAGCTGTATGTGTCCCATACGCTCACGGCGTACCTTTTTCTCTGTAACCATTACACCGCAACGGTCGCAGACAATACCTTTATAGCGTATGCGCTTATACTTTCCGCAGTGGCACTCATAGTCTCTGACAGGACCGAAGATGCGCTCACAGAACAATCCGTCACGCTCGGGCTTGTATGTACGGTAGTTGATTGTCTCGGGTTTCAACACCTCGCCACACGAATTGGCCGAGATCTCTTGAGGAGATGCAAGACCAACTGTTATCTTCGTGAAGCTATTTTTTGTCTTATTCTCTTTTCTGAAAGCCATAATTGTATATTGACAAACGTGAAGAATATATATTATTCAAATGAAATGCTAAGTCCCAAACCACGCAGCTCGTGCAGCAATACGTTGAGAGACTCGGGTATTCCGGGTGAAGGCATAGCATCGCCCTTGACGATTGCCTCGTATGCCTTTGAACGGCCTACCACATCATCAGACTTGATAGTCAGAATCTCCTGCAGAATGTGGGCTGCACCGAATGCCTCGAGTGCCCAGACCTCCATCTCTCCGAAACGCTGGCCTCCGAACTGCGCCTTACCGCCAAGGGGCTGCTGAGTGATGAGAGAGTAAGGACCGATTGAACGTGCGTGCATCTTGTCCTCGACCATATGACCCAGCTTGAGCATATAGCTGACACCTACTGTCGCAGGCTGGTCGAACTGGTCACCTGTACCGCCGTCGTAGAGATAAGTCTTTCCGAATCGGGGCAGACCGGCCTTGTCGGTCCAAGTGCAGAGGTCATCGAGTGTAGCACCGTCGAAGATAGGAGTAGCGAACTTGACACCGAGCTCCTTTCCTGCACGGCCGAGTACTGTCTCGAAAATCTGACCGATGTTCATACGCGAAGGCACACCAAGAGGGTTAAGGATAATATCCACGGGAGTACCGTCGGCCAAGAAAGGCATATCTTCCTTGCGCACTACGCGCGAAACGATACCCTTGTTACCGTGGCGACCCGCCATCTTGTCACCCACACCAATCTTACGCTTCTTGGCAATGTACACCTTGGCCATCTTCATTGTACCCGAGGGCAGCTCATCACCGATGGTGAGGGCGAACTTCTCGCGCTTAACCTCGGCATCAAGCTCCTTGTACTTGTGGAGATAGTTTATGATGAGTGTACGGATAAGGTCGTTCGTGTGAGCGTCCGATGTCCACTTGCTGAGCTGAACCGATGTAAAGTCCATTGCATCGAGCTCCTGCTTTGTGAACTTGGCACCCTTTGCAATAACCTCAGTGCCCATAAAGTCCTTGACACCCTGAGATACACGGCCGCCTATAAGCTTGAGCAACTTGTTCACGAGGATAGACTTGAGTTCCTCTACCTTCTCCATAAACTCGTCGTCAATCTTGGGGAGCTTAGCCTTGTCGGCCATCTTCGCCGAGCGGCTCTTCTCGGCACGCTGGAAGAGGCGACGGCCAATCACGATACCCTGGAGCGAAGGTGAAGCCTTGAGCGAAGCGTCCTTCACATCACCAGCCTTGTCACCGAAGATGGCACGCAGGAGCTTCTCCTCGGGTGTGGGGTCCGACTCTCCCTTGGGAGTAATCTTACCTATGATGATGTCACCGGGCTTTACGCAAGCACCCACGCGAATGATACCTCTCTCGTCGAGGTCCTTTGTTGCGTCCTCGCTGACATTGGGAATATCGTATGTGAACTCCTCGAGTCCGCGCTTTGTCTCACGCACCTCAAGTGAAAGCTCATCGACGTGAACCGATGTAAGGACGTCCTCAGACACTACACGCTCGTTGAGCACGATAGCGTCCTCATAGTTGTAACCCTTCCAGGGCATATAAGCCACGAGGAGGTTCTTTCCAAGAGCAAGCTCTCCACCCTGTGTAGAGTAACCCTCGGTAAGAATGTCGCCGGCCTTTACACGCTGGCCCTTGTCGCAGATGGGACGGAGGTCGATTGTCATATTCTGGTTCGTACGACGGAACTTGGGAAGGATATACTCCTTGGAAGCGGGCTCGAAGCTCACGAACTCCTCCTCCTCGGTACGGTCGTACTTGATGACGATACGCGAAGCGTCCACGAACTCGATTACACCCTCGCCCTCGGCTACAATCTGTGTACGTGAGTCCTCTACAAGCTGCTTCTCGATGCCTGTTCCCACGATGGGGGCCTCGGTTGTCAACAAGGGTACTGCCTGGCGCATCATATTCGATCCCATAAGCGCACGGTTGGCATCGTCGTGCTCAAGGAAGGGGATAAGTGATGCTGCAATAGATGCAATCTGCTGGGGCGATACGTCCATAAGCTCAACCATATCAGGTGCTACCACAGGATAGTCGGCGTCCTGACGTGACTTTACTTTCTTACGTATGAAGTTACCCTCGTTGTCGAGCGGAGCATTACCCTGAGCAATAATCTTGCCCTCCTCCTCCTCGGCTGTGTAGTAAACGATATTCTCGTTGTTTATGTCTACTCTTGAGTTTGCTACGGTACGGTAGGGAGTCACAATGAATCCGAGCTCGTTAATCTTTGCATAGATACAGAGTGACGAGATAAGTCCGATGTTCGGACCCTCAGGGGTCTCGATAGGACAAAGACGTCCGTAGTGTGTATAGTGTACGTCTCGCACCTCGAATCCCGCACGGTCACGTGAAAGTCCACCAGGACCGAGCGCCGAGAGACGACGTTTGTGTGTAATTTCGGCAAGGGGGTTTGTCTGGTCCATGAACTGCGAGAGCGCATTAGTACCGAAGAATGTATTGATAACTGCCGAAACGGTCTTTGCGTTGATAAGGTCTGTGGGTGAGAACACCTCGCAATCGCGCACGTTCATTCTCTCACGGATAGTACGTGCCATACGTGCCAATCCCACAGCAAACTGGTTCGACAACTGCTCGCCCACAGTGCGCACACGACGGTTGCTCAAGTGGTCGATGTCGTCGACAACAGCCTTAGAGTTGACAAGTCCAATGAGGTACTTGATAATCTCTATGATATCTTCTTTGGTCAGCACCCTGATAGACATATCAGTGGTTAGACCCAATTTACGGTTGATACGGTAACGGCCAACATCGCCCAAATCATAGCGCTTCTCCGAGAAGAAGAGGTTGTTGATAACCTCACGTGCGCTCGCATCATCGGCGGGGTCGGCATTACGTAACTGACGGAATATATAATTGACAGCCTCTTTCTCAGAGTTGCTGGTATCTTTGTCAAGTGTATTGAAGACAAGCCTGTAGTCGAGTGAATCGCTCTCGCAGCTCTCTTTGTGCAGCAAGATGCTCTCGACACCGCTGTCAAGGATACGTTCAACAAGGTCGGCATCGAGTATAGCGCCGCGCTCTACAACCTGCTGGCTACGCTCGATTGAGATAACCTCACCTGTATCGGGATCCACAAAATCCTCCTGCTTGGTCTTGACTACGCGACCTGCCATTTTTCGGCCGATAGCCTTCTTGAGATTAGCCTTGTTTACCTTAATCTCCTCGGCCAGGTCGAAAATCTCAAGAATGTCCTTATCGCTCTCGAAACCGATGGCGCGGAGCAATGTTGTTACGGGCAACTTCTTCTTACGGTCGATGTATGCATACATAACATTGTTGATGTCAGTAGCAAACTCAATCCAAGAGCCCTTGAACGGAATGATACGTGCCGAATAGAGCGGTGTTCCGTTTGCGTGGACGCTCTGTCCGAAGAATACACCAGGTGAACGGTGCAACTGTGATACCACAACGCGCTCAGCACCATTAATGATAAAAGTTCCCTGCTTTGTCATATAGGGAATCGGACCCAAGAAAACATCTTGGATCACTGTATCAAAATCCTCGTGATCGGGGTCGGTGCAATAAAGTTTCAACTTTGCCTTTAGTGGGACACTGTAAGTAAGTCCGCGTTCAAGACACTCGTTAATGGAATAACGGGGCGGATCTATATAATAGTCCAAAAACTCCAATACGAAATTGTTCCTTGTATCAGTAATGGGGAAATTCTCGGCAAAGACCTTATATAAACCGTCATTTACTCTTTTTTCAGGAGGGGTATCTAATTGGAGGAAGTCCTCAAAAGACTTCAATTGTACTTCCAAGAAATCCGGAAAAGGCATCGGTTCCTTTATAGAAGCAAAGTTAATTCTTTGATTATTAGATTTCAACGACATTGTGGAAAATGTTTTAGAAATAAGTTTTTGTTTTACACACAAAAGGTTATGAACCCTCTGAGGGGTTCATAACCATTAACCCTTATCAGGGTCGGGATGTACTTATTTAAGTTCAACCTTAGCACCCTGCTCCTCAAGAGCCTTCTTAAGTGCCTCAGCCTCAGCCTTAGAAGCAGCCTCTTTCAATGTAGAGGGAGCGCCGTCAACGAGGTCCTTAGCCTCCTTCAAACCAAGGCCCAAGAGTGTCTTAACTTCCTTGATAACGTTGATCTTGTTAGCACCAGCTTCTGCCAAAACTACATCGAACTCAGTCTTCTCAGCAACTGCCTCAGCAGCGCCAGCAGCAGCGGGAGCAGCAACTGCTACTGCAGCAGCAGCGGGTTCGATACCATATTCTTCCTTAAGGATTGTTGCAAGTTCGTTAACGTCTTTTACTGTCAAGTTAACCAATTCTTCTGCAAGAGCTTTCAAATCTGCCATTTTAGTATAATTTTAAATTGTTTTTTACTGAAATAAATAGTTTAGTTTATTCTCTTTCACCAAGAGTCTTAAGTACTCCGTGAATAGTGTTAGCACCAGACTGTAGAGCCGAAACAACATTCTTGATAGGAGACTGAAGCAATGCAACAACCTCTGCAATAAGTTCGTTCTTGCTCTTGATGTTGATAAGGTTCTCAAGCTGATCTGCACCAACATAGAAGCTTTCCTCTGCGTATGCACCCTTGAGTGCGGGGATTGTACCCTTACCGGCAACCTCCTTGATAAGCTTTGCAGGAGCGTTAGCGGTATTACAGAGCAACATAGCTGTGGTTCCCTTCAAGCAGGGGAAGAGGGGTGAGTAATCTATACCCGAAGCCTCAAATGCCTTAGCGAGAAGCTTGTTCTTCACTACCAACATTTTGATCTCCTGCTTGTAACATTTAGCGCGCATTGCGCTTGTATCGGCAGCGTTCATCGCTGTAACGTCTACCAAATAGAAGTGAGAATATTCCTTGATGATTCCACCAATCTCGTCTATTTTCTTAACTTTATCTTCCTTCTTCATAGTTCAATCAAATTAAGCCTCGATAGTTTTGGGGTCTATTCTCAGACCTTTACTCATCGTAGTCGAGAGGAATACACTTTTCACATAAGTACCCTTTGCAGTAGAAGGCTTCAACTTGATAATAGTTGACATAAACTCCTTCACGTTAGCAATCACAGCATCTGATGAGAAAGAAATTTTACCGATTGAAGCGTGTACAATACCTGTCTTGTCCACCTTGAAATCTATCTTACCCTGCTTGATTTCCTTAACTGCCTTGGGAATATCCATAGTAACGGTGCCGCTTTTGGGGTTGGGCATAAGTCCACGGGGACCGAGCACACGACCGAGAGCACCTAATTTACCCATTATTGACGGCATTGTGATGATAACATCGATATCCGTCCAACCACCTTTGATCTTTTCGATATATTCATCAAGACCAACATAGTCAGCGCCTGCCGCTTTAGCTGCCTCCTCTACATCGGGAGTACACAAACAGAGCACACGAACCTCTTTTCCGGTACCGCTGGGAAGAGACACAACACCTCTCACCATCTGGTTAGCCTTACGAGGGTCAACGCCCAAGCGTACATCGATATCTACAGAAGCATCGAACTTTGTGAAGGTAATCTCCTTCAAGAGCTCAACTGCCTCTGTAAGCGGATAAGCCTTAGCTGTATCTACTTTTGCGGCTGCCAACTTTTGATTTTTCGTCAGTTTACCCATTCTAGTTTAATTTTTAATTGTTTCCGGGAAAAGTTCCATTAACACTGATACCCATACTTCTTGCAGTACCTGCAACCATCTTCATAGCTGCCTCTACTGTAAAGCAGTTCAAATCGACCATCTTGTCCTTTGCGATAGCCTCAACCTGCTCCCAAGTGATAGAAGCGACCTTACGGCGGTTAGGCTCAGCAGATCCACCCTTAATCTTAGCTGCTTCGAGCAACTGGATTGCTACAGGAGGAGTCTTTACAACAAAATCATACGATTTGTCTGTGTAGTAAGTAATGATAACGGGCAAAACTTTTCCGGCCTTATCCTGGGTTCTGGCATTAAACGCTTTGCAAAAATCCATAATGTTGATACCCTTAGAACCGAGTGCGGGTCCAACAGGAGGAGAAGGATTTGCTGCGCCACCTTTAATCTGCAACTTGATAAGTCCAGCAACTTCTTTTGCCATTGTAAAAAAAATCTATAAAATTAACAACTAATTTAGAACGATGTGTGGAAGCCGCATCATTCTTTGTCTACTTGTGTATAACCTAATTCAACAGGAGTACTTCTTCCAAATATCTTGACCATAACCTTGAGCTTCTTCTTTTCGGTATTGATTTCCTCTACCGTTCCGTTGAAACCCGAGAAAGGTCCGACATTAACCTTGACAACCTCGCCCAATGTAAACTCGAGTGAAGAGTCGTCGGCTGTCTCCTGGAGTTCATCTACAGTACCTAAGATACGGTTGATTTCCGACTGTCTGATGGGAGTGGGTGCGTCCATTCCGCCCAAAAAACCAAGTACGTTAGGTGTATTTCTCAACAGATAAGCTATCTCGCCAACAAGTTCGGCTTCGACAAGCACATAACCGGGAAGATAGTTCTTTTCCTTTACGATACGTTTGTTATTGCGAACCTGAACAACTTTTTCCGTAGGTATCAGAACCTGAGATACATAATCGGTAAGACCGCGCAACTTGACATCGGCCTCGATGTACTCCTTTACCTTAGATTCCTTACCGCTGATAGCCCGCAATACATACCAATGTTTATTGCCTTGTGCCATTTTCCTTAAAGACTATAAATGAGTTTCATTACAGACTCAAACGCCTGGTCAATAACAAAAACAGCCAATGCAATCAAAATCGATGCATATAGAACAAGAAATGCTTGGCTCGTCAACTGTTTCATTGTGGGCCAAGTTGTCTTATGCACAAGCTCATTGTAAGAATCCTTACAATAGTTTATGAATTTAGTCAGCATATTCGTTTATTTTGTGGCACGGGAAGAGAGGCTCGAACTCCCGACACCTGGTTTTGGAGACCAGTGCTCTACCAACTGAGCTATTCCCGTTTGTAGTCTCCCTCCCGTTGGAAGGGAGACTAAATATTGATTGTTTATCTTAATTATTCGATAACCTTTGTAATCTGACCTGCACCTACAGTACGTCCACCCTCACGGATTGCGAATGTAAGACCCTCGTTAAGAGCTACAGGATAGATAAGAGTTACAGTGATCTTCAAGTTGTCACCGGGCATTACCATCTCAACGTCTGCGGGGAGAGTAATCTCACCTGTACAGTCCATTGTACGGAGGTAGAACTGGGGACGATACTTGTTGCGGAATGAAGTGTGACGACCACCCTCTTCCTTCTTCAAGATATACACCTGAGCCTCGAAAGTAGAGTAAGGCTTGATCTGACCGGGGTGACAGAGCACCATACCGCGCTTGATCTCGTTCTTGTCTACACCACGGAGGAGAAGACCTACGTTATCACCTGCCTCACCAAGGTCAAGAAGCTTACGGAACATCTCAACACCTGTTACAACAGTCTTCTTGTGCTCACCAAGACCAAGGATTTCAACCTCATCACCTACCTTAACAACACCAGTCTCGATACGACCTGTTGCTACAGTACCACGACCTGTGATAGAGAACACGTCCTCAACGGGCATCAAGAAAGGCTTATCGATGTCACGGGGAGGAAGGGGAATCCAAGTATCGCAAGCAGCCATAAGCTCCATTACCTTATCTTCCCACTCAGCTACACCGTTCAAAGCACCGAGTGCAGAACCTCTGATGATAGGAGTATTGTCACCGTCGAAATCGTAGAAAGCAAGAAGCTCACGCATCTCCATCTCAACGAGCTCGAGCATCTCAGCGTCATCAACAACGTCACACTTGTTCAAGAACACAACAAGACGGGGAACGTTCACCTGACGAGCGAGAAGGATGTGCTCACGTGTCTGGGGCATAGGACCATCAGTTGCAGCACATACGATGATAGCACCGTCCATCTGAGCAGCACCAGTAACCATGTTCTTTACGTAGTCGGCGTGACCCGGACAGTCTACGTGTGCATAGTGACGGTTCTCTGTCTGATACTCAACGTGAGCTGTATTGATAGTAATACCACGCTCTTTCTCCTCGGGAGCGTTGTCAATCTGGTCGAAAGACTTCAACTCTGAAAGACCTCTTTTTGCCAATACAGTTGTGATAGCAGCAGTCAAAGTAGTCTTACCGTGGTCTACGTGACCGATAGTACCGATGTTAACATGCGGTTTACTACGTTCAAATTTTTCTTTTGCCATAGTTGTTTTTAGCTTTAATTTATAACAATATATTTACCAAATATTCAAAGGTGTGTATCTCATATAGAGACAAAAACGCACTCTTCTCCAGAGCTGTTACCGAGACTTGAACTCGGGACCTCTTCCTTACCAAGGAAGTGCTCTACCACTGAGCTATAACAGCGTTGAAAAAGAGCGGAAGACGGGACTCAAACCCGCGACCCTCAGCTTGGAAGGCTAATGCTCTATCAACTGAGCTACTTCCGCAATACGTTTACATAAAGAATTTGCAAACAAACTGAGACAGTTACAAATTAAAATTGATTACCGTCGAGGCTGGTTTGCATTCTCCTTTTTCAACACATTGTGGGCAAAGATGGATTCGAACCACCGAAGTCGAAAGACAGCAGATTTACAGTCTGCCCCATTTGGCCACTCTGGAATTTGCCCTGGTTTTTGTCACTATTTCAGAAAACGCATTTGCGACAACTTTACTTCTTCAACACCCAAATAACGTTGGAGCCTCTTGTCGGATTCGAACCAACGACCCCGAGATTACAAATCACGTGCTCTGGCCAACTGAGCTAAAGAGGCAACGTTTATTTGTTTGTCGTTACTGTCGTAAAGCGAGTGCAAAGGTAGGGCTTTTTTTTTAACTGCAAAACATTTTC
>JAFZIA010000041.1 GCA_017554605.1 Bacteroidaceae bacterium | reverse complement strand
TTCCTGTGCGATACCTTATGTTCTGCACAATACTCCTCTATTGAAAGGATTTCTTCACGTGTCATCATAAAATTACGTTTTTGTGCAAAGGTAGTAAGCATTGTTACACGCTACAATATGCATTTCTTCGGATGCTTACTTTACGATAAAAGTCGTACGAAAAAAGTCGTACCCTAACAAAAAAAACATCATAAAAGATGTTACAAAAGCTGTATCTTTACGTTATACATAATAGAGAAGCACAAGAAGCGTAACCCTCAATAATTCCAGAATTAAACTGAAGACACACCGACGAATGAGCGAAGAGACACTTGTATCAGCATTCACAATACTACGCAGACGATTGCATAGTATTGCCACGCATCTGATGCCGCACGGTGATGATGCCGAAGATGCGCTACAAGAAGCCTTCTGCCGCCTGTGGCAGCGGCGCGACACAATAAACAGCACACGAGAAGCCGAAGCACTCGCTGCCACCACCCTACGGAACATCTGCATCGACAGCCACCGCAAGAGAAAGATTGAGACAGTACCGATAGACGAACAACACGACAGAGAAGAAAATGACGATAGCGACAGCAGAGAAGAGCTCATTGAGGAAGTTGAGAGCATAATATCGCAGGAGCTGACAGCACTGCAAAAAGATATAATAGAACGGAAAGAATACAACGGAGAGACAACCGAAGAGATTGCCAAGAGCCTCGGAATGCAAGAGACAGCAGTGAGAATGCAACTGTCACGCGCCCGTAAGAAGATAAGAGAATGTTACCAAAAAAGAAACCAGCAATGAACAGGAATGAAGAAAAACAGTTACACAGCCGCACCATAGAAGAGTGGAGACGACTTGTAGAGCGCTACTTCGAAGCCACGCTGAGCGACGATGAGGAACGAGAACTCTATCTGTTCCTTGCAAGCGAAGCATCGTCATCGCCCATCTTTGACGAGGTAAAGGCAGTGACAGGCTACATTGCAACCGCCAAAGCCCGCAGACAGAAAGACAACACCCGCAAACGCAGCAGCGTCATTGTACAGATAGCAAGATACAGCGCAGCAGCAGCGATAATAGGAGCGATAATAGTGGGCATACAATTGGGCAGCACACCATCGAATATATGCGTTGCCTACATCGACGGGAAACGCTACACCGACCGCACGACAGTGCTCGCACAGATGCACAGGGCTATGGCACACGTCAGCAACAACACAAGCCAGTATAGTGCACAGGAACAATTGTACGACATATTCGGCACACTGAACGAGAACAGTCAAGATATAGAAATAAGAAAATGAAAGGAGAAATAAATATGAGACATCTGACAGCACTTATAATAGTCCTGTTCGCACTTACAGGAGTATACGCACAGAGCGACCTTGCAATAAATCCTCTGTTCAAGGGTAGCGACAAGTGGAAACAGAAATTCGCAACGACACACATCGAGGGAGAGATGCTGGAGGATTACAACCTCACGCTGTTCCGCAGCATCACCACGGGCGACTCGCGCCTCTTCGGGGAGATTGAGGAGACAATAGAAAAAGACGCCGCAACAGCCATAGACAAGGAGTGCGGTTACATTAACGGCAAGCTATACTACGGATTCTACGTATTCAAGCCCAAGAACAACAAATACAGGTACATATTCTACCGCAACAGTTCGCTGCGCAGCGACGAAAAAGACGAAGTGACAATCGTATATATGGAGGGCTACCCCACCCTGAAAGAGCTTAAAAAGATGTTCCAGAAATGAGAAGAATATACACCATACTGATAATGCTGTTGACCTTAGCGACTGCAAGCGCACAACTGCACGGCAAATTGGGCAGAGAGCTTCGGAAACAGTGCGAGAAAGGCAATATTGTGAGGACACAGGCATCCAACGACACTCCTGAGGCTCAAGAGGACTATAAAGGAATTATCAGAAAGGTTGCGACAAAGAATCTGCTGAACAAATGCAACGACAAGGAGGCATTGCAGACGATGCTCGACAGCATAGATAGCGACAAAATCACAATATGGGAACCATACACCACCAAAGGATACAAGATAATGCACAAACAGGCCAAGAGACTTGCATTGCGCAAAAAGAGATCGGTATCATCGGAACTTGTTCTGTGGAAGAGCCATATATTCCGGGGATTCACAAAAAATGGCCGTGTACAAAAATACCTTGGAATATGGGATAAAGGGAACGATGCCACCACAAACCTCTCTTCATCGTTCATAAACGACACTGTAACCCAACTGATAATTACAGCAACGACAAAAGAGGAAGACGAAGAGACCTTCTACATACTATGCTACACTGGAGGAAAATTGATATATTGGAGTAACAAATAATAGAAATAAAAAATAATAAAACATTATGAAAAGAGTACTATTTACAACACTGTTGCTTGCACTGATAATGGCAAGCTACGCACAAGGCTATACGAGTATGAATACCCGCGCCGAACAGTATCTAAGAAACACGCAGGACACACTTGTCATAAAGAACCCGAAGGTTGTTACAGTGGACCTGACAACAGACAGCTACAGCATAAGGGTGGAAGGAGAGCACAACGGCTACGACTACGACATCACCTTTAACACCAGGATTGAGCCCTCGCACTACATTAGCGTACAGGCGAACGGCATTACCGACACCGATGCTAAACAGTTCAGCAATCCGCAAAGAGTCACACTGATGAAGAATGACGGAGAGAGCTCAATATACATAAAAGGCGCAGACTATACATACGAGATAAAATCGACAGGCAGCATACACAACACAAAAACAATCTCAATAGAGAGCGACAGCAACTGGGATTTCAACGTACCTTTTGGAAGCACCAAAAGAGACAAGCATCGCTCATACGCACATTTCTCGTTTGACCTCCTTGACGACCTTGAATTTGGCCTCGGACTGGTATCGGCAACTGAACAGGCTCCTGGAATGGACGTAGGGTTCGGTAACAGCGGCTGGGAGTTCATCCTCAACAACCTGTTCAAATGGGAGTACCGTCCCGTACGCAGCACATCGCTCTCGCTGGGCTTTGGAGTAGACTGGCGCAACTACCGTATGACTGGCGACCGACGTTTCCTTAAGCAGGACAATAACATAATAATAGCCCCCTACCCCGAGGGTGCCGACGTGAATTTCTCACGCATAAAGGTATTCTCAATGACTCTTGAGCTTCTGCTCCGTCAGAAGATAACAAAGAAGGTATCTGTGGCAGCAGGTCCTGTTGTGAACTTCAACACACACGCGTCAATAAAGACACGCTACGCAGTTGGAAAAGGCAAGGAGAAGGAGGGATTCAAGGAGACAACCAGCAACATACACCACAAGCCCGTTACATTCGACCTAAAGGGAGTGCTAAGTATCGACCCACTGTCGTTCTACTTTAAGTACTCACCTGTCAACACACTCGAAACAT
This sequence comes from Bacteroidaceae bacterium, assembly GCA_017554605.1. Lineage (GTDB taxonomy): Bacteria > Bacteroidota > Bacteroidia > Bacteroidales > Bacteroidaceae > HGM04593. Next base: position 38,126 of record JAFZIA010000041.1, on the reverse strand, counting down.
CATTCGGACCTGAGTTCCGCTCAATATCGGCAGGAGTACTGATTGAATTATAATTAAGTAAAAAGTATTTTCAAGAGGTTAGCCCAAGGATAAGAATGGGCTAACCTCTTGTTATTACTGGGGTTTGAATAAAAAGTAGTATTTTTAGTAGAACCACATAATTGTCAATAGTTGAACCTCATAGGTTCAAAATAAGCCTGCTTATGCAGACAGGCGGGACAAATGTCGGGGGCGTCCTGTGCCTCTACCGTGTAGCCGCAGTTACGGCATTGCCACCATATCTTGCCGTCGCGATGGAAGAAACTGCCGTCGGTAATACGCTCCAGCAGCTTGAGGTAGCGGCGCTCGTGCTCGGCCTCTACTGCCGCAACAGCCTTGAAGGCTGCAACAACAGCTGGAAAGCCCTCGTCTTGGGCAATGTGCGCAAAGTCGCGGTAAAGGACGTCCCACTCCTCGCGCTCACCATTGGCTGCCGCCAAAAGGTTCTCTTTCGTCGAGCCTATCCTGCCTGCCGGATATGTTGCAAGAATCTCAACATCGCCACCCTCGAGAAACTTGAAGAAGCGCTTGGCGTGCTCCTTCTCCTGCTCGGCAGTTTCGAGAAAAACGGCTGCAATCTGTTCGTAGCCCTCTTTCCTTGCCACCGATGCGAAGAATGTGTAGCGCGTGCGTGCTTGGCTCTCGCCTGCAAAAGCCTTGAGCAAATTCTGCTCGGTTACCGTACCTTTGATACTTTTCATAATTACTGAATAATTTGGTTAAACATCTTCTTAAGCAAAAACAGTCTTATTGTTATATTATAAAAGAAAAATCCTGCTCCTCATTAACAAGGAACAGGATAAGAATGTTTACTGATTTACCTGTCATTTACAGGAAAAAGACACCCTCTACTCTTTTTTCTTCCACAATGCAGGAGAGTCGGTTATAACACCGTCGACGGGAAGAGAAGGAGCATCGGCGGGAGCATCGAGCGTCCACACTTTCACCTTTTTGCCCTGCGCCCTAATCTCCTCGACAAGCGCAACGGGCAACATACGGTAGTAGAAATTAAAGGAGCTTATATAGTCGTATTTTGCGTATCCGTACCCCACGAATTTGCCGTCGTATGCAACGGGAAGAAAAGGCACTTTGAATACAAAAATCTTTTCGAGCGGGAAAGGGTGACCCAAACGGTGCAGATGCTCAAGCACAGCATCGTCGGACGACTGCGCCACCACCCACTGCGCAACCTGATAGAGCGCAACCTCGTTTATAAGAGCCTTTGCCATACGCTCGGCATCGGCTGTACGCTTCACATCTACGAGCAGCCTGCAACGACCATCGACAAGCTCAAATACCTCGCCCAGCGTGGGTATTACAGCGTCTGTCACGTTACCCGTCTTGTCTACAATCCTGTATTCGCGCAATTGCTCCAACGTCATATCGGCTATTGCGCCTTTGCCGTTTGTCGTGCGGTTAACGTGAGAGTCGTGGCACACGACTATCTCACCGTCTTTTGTGAGGCGGACATCTATCTCAATCATATCCACCCCCATCTGCAAACATTCGGCAATCCCAGCAAGGGTATTCTCGGGCGCAACGCCGTCATCGCCCCTGTGCGCCACAATCGCAAGGGTGTCAATCTGCTGCTGCGTGTATCCTTTTTTCCCGAAGAGGAATGCGCCACACATATATACAAGCATCGCCACAAGGAACAATGCTATTGCTGCAATAATCCAATAGAACATTTTCATTTACTGTTTTTAGATAAGAAACAAGGAGAAAAGCAGGAACTGTTCACTCACTAACAAAAAAAGAAATAACACCTCGATGCTGCCAGCTTCACTCACTTGCGCCTGCGCAAGGCCTTAAGGGTAGTTTCACCCACGACACCATTGTCGAATATTCCCTGCACCTTTTGGAAGAGCTTCACCGCCCTTACAATCTCACCCTCATAGAGCACGCCTCCATCAGCTGTGTATATGATGCTCTTTTCATCGAGGAAGAGTTTCTTGACAAGGATATTCGCAAGGGACTTCACGTCGCTGCCCGAGTCGCCGCGCATTATGATGCGCTCGCCCAGACGATACCTGCGCCCCGTGTATTCTATTCTTCCTTTGCGCCCGGCAACCTTTGCCAAGTCCTTTACAGCCTTACTCTTAGGCTGCTTACGGGCACTCTTTTTCGAGTGTTTCTTTTTCTTAGACTTGTTGCTTGCCGCCTTATCCGTATGATTGTTTACAGATAGCGCCGAGCGTTTGTGAAGAATAGTTTGTTTCACAATACGTGCGACGCTATCTTTTTGTCTATAGAATTGCGCACTCGCATTCTGCACTGCCACAAGCAGCAACAGCAATACGAATAAGATTTTTGCGCATTTACTTAACATTCAAACATTTCTCGAAGCTATAAGGGACGGGGGTCTCAAACCTCAAATATTTTCCGGTTACAGGGTGACGGAAACAGAGCAGATAGGCGTGAAGTGCCAGACGCTTTATGCTGTCGTCATCGCTACCATATTTTCTGTCGCCTACGACAGGATGTCCTATTTGGGCCATATGTACTCTAATCTGGTTCTTGCGTCCTGTCTCAAGCTCAAGTTCTACAAGCGAATAGCCATTTGAGCGGCAGAGTACACGATAATGTGTGTGGGCATATTTTCCGCCATTGTCCACGGGGCTTGAATGGGTGTAGAAATGCTTGTCCTCGGTGAGCCACGAGCATATGTCGCCCTCGTTCTGCTCCACCTCACCCGAAACAAGCGCCACGTAGCGGCGGTCGGTCACAAGCTCCTGCCAGCCGCGCACAAAAGACTGCTGTGTCTGCACGTCCTTTGCATAGAGCATAATTCCCGAAGTGTCACGGTCGAGACGGTGCACCAAATGGGCGGTGTTGCGTCCTCCACCCTTCTCAAGATAGCGGTTGAGTACCGACTGGGCTGTCTCCTGACGTGTGTTGTTGCTCATAGAGAGAAGGCCCGGACGCTTGTCAATCACAAGCAGATAAGGGTCTTCGTACACAATGTCAAGGTCGTTGCTGTGGAACGCCATCTTGTGTTTTGAGCGGTCAATCATCACCGTCTGTCCGGGTTTAAGCTCGGTCAAAGGGTGGGTTGTGATTATATTGTCTACAAGTACTATTCTGTTCACAATCAGAGCCTTTGCTCTGTTACGGCTTATTCCGTGCATCTTTTCCATTATGAAAGGAAGCAACTGCACAGCCTCTGCCACCTTGAATGTGAGCATAGAATTAGGTTTTTTGCGCATACAGTATGTTATATGAATTATGAATCAAAAAAAAATCATTGCCTCGCGCTTGCCTCAAGGAGGGAAAGCGTCAATCCTGCGAGCGGCGCTCCAGAAGCACCACATTCTCAACGTGGTGTGTGTGCGGGAACATATCCACGGGCTGCACTGCCGTAACACGATAGTCCTTGTCGAGCAGAGAGAGGTCGCGTGCCTGTGTGGCGGGGTTACAGCTCACATAAACAATGCGCTTGGGAGCGGCAAAGAGGATTGTATCAATCACATCGTTGTGCATTCCCGCACGAGGAGGGTCGGTTATTATCACATCGGGACGTCCGTGCTCCTCGATGAACTCGCGTGTGAGAATATCCTTCATATCGCCCGCAAAGAATGTAAGATTGTCGAGCCCGTTGAGCTGCGAGTTTACACGAGCGTCAATGACAGCGTCCTCGACATACTCCACGCCCACCACCTTACGTGCCTTGCGTGCCACAAAGTTGGCAATAGTACCTGTACCTGTGTAGAGGTCGTAGACAATCTCCTCGCCTGTGAGCGCCGCAAAGTCGCGCGCTACCTTGTAAAGATTGTATGCCTGCTCGCTGTTTGTCTGGTAGAACGACTTTGGGCCTACCTTGAAGCGCAGCCCCTCCATCTCCTCATATATCACGTCGGTTCCCTTAAAGGTGTGCACCTCAAGGTCGCCAAAAGTATCGTTGCATTTGTTGTTCACCACGTAGAGGAGCGATGTAATCTGCGGGAATGTATCGGCAACAAAGCCGAGCACGCTGTGCAGTTGCTTCATCTGCTCATCATCTTCTATTTTTGCCTGTATAAGCAGCATAACCTCACCTGTGGTGGAGGTACGCAACATCATATTACGGAGAACACCCGTCTGCGAACGGAGGTCGAAGAAAGGTATCCCCTCGCGTACTGCATACTCGCGTATGGCATTGCGTATCTCGTTGTTGAGCGAGGGCATAAGGGCACACTCCTCAATGTCGAGCACCTTGTCGAACGCACCTGGAATGTGGAAGCCAAGGGCATTCATATGCTCATACACAGTCTTGTTCTCAACCTCTTCCCAGGTGAGCCAGCGCTTGTTGCTGAATGTGAACTCCAATTTATTGCGGTACTCACGCGTACGCTGCGAACCTAATATAGGGCTTACCTCGGGCAGTTCCACTTTGCCTATGCGTGTGAGGGCGTCCACCACCTGCTGCTGCTTGTATTTGAGCTGGTGCTCGTATGCCAAACACTGCCATTTGCAACCTCCGCACACGCCATAGTGCTTACAGAAAGGCACTGCCCTCTCGGTAGAATACTCGTGGAACTTGACCGCCTCGGCCTCGGCGTAACTGTGTTTCTTGCGTCGCACCTGAAGGTCGACAACGTCACCAGGCACCACAAAGGGGGCAAACACCACAAGGTCGTCTACGCGCGCAAGAGACTTTCCTTCGGCTGCTACTGCTGTTATTTTTATCCGCTCAAGGAGCGGCAACGGTTTTTTCTTTTTTGCCATATTGATAATAGGATTGTTTTGTCGCAAAATTACATCTATTTTCCCTATTATCGGCACAATTAAGTTAATATCTTCGATTTTTAATAAATATGCCGCACATTTTTTTCCACAAACTTCGCTGTAAAAAGTTTTTTTCTTATATTTGCAAATTGGAAAGGGTATGCTGTTTACATACACAAAAATGGCATTTCCTTGACATTTAGAGAGAAATACAATTATACTTTTAACTATCAATAACATAATAAACTCAAAAATTTATGGCAGACAAAAGAGTCTATACCTTTGGTAACGGTCTTGCTGAAGGTAACGCGTCAATGAGAAATTTGTTAGGAGGTAAAGGTGCCAACTTGGCAGAGATGAACCTTATCGGTATCCCTGTTCCTCCCGGATTTACCATTACAACTGAGGTTTGCGGCGAGTACTACAGCCTCGGTCGCGAGAAAGTTATCGAGCTCCTCAAGGAAGAGGTTCAAGCAGCAGTGAAGAACATCGAGACATTGATGAACTCAACATTCGGCGACCCCACCAACCCCCTCCTTGTATCGGTACGTTCGGGTGCACGTGCATCAATGCCCGGTATGATGGATACAATCCTCAACCTGGGTCTCAACGACGTTGTAGTAGAGGGCTTGGCAGCTAAGACCGGCAATCCTAAGTTCGCTTGGGATTCATACCGCCGTTTCGTACAGATGTACGGTGACGTGGTTCTTGGTATGAAACCCACAAGCAAAGAGGAGATTGACCCGTTCGAGGCAATCATCGAAAAGGTTAAGGAAGAGGCAGGCGTTGTCCTCGACAAGGACCTTAGCGTAGAGTCTCTCAAGGAGCTTGTTCAGAAATTCAAGGCTGCCGTAAAGGCACAGACCGGCAAAGACTTCCCCACCGACGCTTACGAGCAGCTTTGGGGTGCTGTTTGCGCTGTGTTCGAGTCTTGGAACAACGAGCGCGCTATCCTCTACCGTCGTATGGAGAAAATTCCTGATGAGTGGGGAACAGCCGTATCGGTACAGGCAATGGTATTCGGTAATATGGGTGACACATCGGCTACCGGTGTATGCTTCTCTCGTGACGCCGCTACAGGTGAGAACCTCTTCAACGGAGAGTACCTCATCAATGCACAGGGCGAGGACGTTGTGGCAGGTATCCGCACACCCCAGCAGATTACAAAGATTGGTTCTCAGCGTTGGGCTGCCCTCCAGAACATCAGCGAGGAGGAGCGCGCATCTAAGTATCCTTCAATGGAAGAGGCGATGCCCGAGATTTACAAAGAGCTCGATGCTATCCAGACACGTCTCGAGGACCACTACAAAGATATGCAGGATATGGAGTTCACCGTACAGGAGGGCAAAATGTGGTTCTTGCAGACACGTAACGGTAAGCGTACAGGTGCCGCAATGGTAAAGATTGCAATGGACCTCTACCGCGACGGTATCATCGACGACAAGACAGTCCTCAAGCGTATGGAGCCCGAGAAACTCAACGAGCTTCTCCACCCCATCTTCGACACAGCAGCTCTTGCTAAGGCTAAGGTAATCGCTAACGGTCTTCCCGCATCTCCCGGTGCAGCTACTGGCCGTATCGTATTCTTTGCCGATGACGCTGAGAAGTGGAACGAGAATGGCGAGAAGGTGGTACTCGTACGTATCGAGACCTCTCCCGAGGACCTCGCAGGTATGGCTGCCGCTCAGGGTATCCTCACCGCACGTGGAGGTATGACATCTCACGCTGCCGTTGTTGCACGTGGTATGGGTAAGTGCTGCGTATCGGGTGCAGGTACACTCGTTATCGACTATAAGAAACGCACATTGTCAGTTGACGGTATCACATTCAACGAGGGCGACTACATCTCATTGAACGGTTCTACCGGTCAGGTTATCGAGGGCAAGGTTGAGACAAAGGCTCCCGAACTCAGCGGTGACTTTGCAGAGCTTATGGCTATCTGCGACAAGTACGCTCGCCTCGGCGTCCGTACAAACGCTGATACCCCCCACGATGCACAGGTTGCACGCGACTTCGGCGCTATAGGTATCGGTCTCTGCCGTACAGAGCATATGTTCTTCGAGGGCGAGAAGATTAAGGCAATGCGCGAGATGATTCTTGCCGAGACAACAAAGGAGCGTGAGGTAGCTCTCGCTAAGCTGTTGCCTTTCCAGAAGGCCGACTTCATCGGTATCTTCAAGGCAATGGAAGGCTTGCACGTGACAGTACGTCTGCTCGATCCCCCTCTCCACGAGTTCGTACCCCACGATGCTAAGGGCCAGCAGATGCTTGCCGAGGCAATGGGCAAGACCGTAGAGGCTGTTCAGCGTCGCGTTAAGTCACTCGAGGAGTTCAATCCTATGCTCGGTCACCGTGGTTGCCGTCTCGGTAACACATATCCCGAGATTACCAAGATGCAGACAACTGCTATCCTCGGTGCAGCTCTCGAGCTCAAGAAAGAGGGCAAGACAATCTATCCCGAGATTATGGTTCCCCTCGTAGGTATCATCAACGAGTTCGAGGAGCAGAAGAATGCTATTCTCGAGGCAGCTAATGCACTCTTTGCAGCAGAGGGCGACAGCGTAGAGTACACAATCGGTACTATGATTGAGATTCCTCGCGCTGCTCTTACAGCAGACCAGATTGCACAGCAGGCTCAGTTCTTCTCATTCGGAACAAACGACCTTACACAGATGACCTTCGGTTACTCTCGTGACGACGTCAACTCGTTCCTCCCCATCTATCTCCGCAAGAAGATTTTGAAGAACGACCCCTTCCAGGTACTCGACCAGACAGGTGTTGGCCAGCTCGTTGAGATGGCTACAACTAAGGGTCGCGCTGTAAACCCCGAGCTCAAGTGCGGTATCTGCGGTGAGCACGGCGGTGAGCCCGAGTCAGTCAAGTTCTGCCACAGAGTAGGTTTGAACTACGTTTCTTGTTCTCCTTTCCGCGTGCCTATCGCACGTTTGGCTGCGGCACAGGCTGCTGTTGAGGAGGCTTAATCAAGAGCGGACAAACACTCATTATACGAATTATGCGAGCCACAATGTAGCTCGCATAATTCATTTTAAATAGTATGTATGCATATAACATACTACAAAGAACGACACTCCTGATGAGACACAAATTTCGGGTAAAAACCTTTTCAAACGCTAGTTTTTCAAAAAATATTTCATTTTTCTCTTGACTCGTCCCTAAAGGCATATATTAATTTTGTACTCGCTAGCAAATAAATCGTACGATAATGAGTAACAAAACAAAATTAAAAATCGGAGAGTTCTCAAAGATGATGCAGGTAACGGTAAAGACCTTGCGCCACTACGAGCAGAGAGGATTACTCCTGCCCGATGAAGTGGACGAATGGACGGGCTATCGCTATTATAGTATGAAGCAGATGCAACGTCTCAACACTATTCGCGGACTCCAGAGACAAGGTTTCACACTCGAAGAAATCAAGGAGCTGCTAGAAGATGGTGCGCAGAAGCCAAGCACCGACCAACTGACTAAAAAAATTGAGGCAACAGAGCGGCAACTGCAATTACTGATGGAACGCCGTAACCTACTGCTCAAATGGCTGGACTCTCACAAACAAATTAACACAATGGAGAAATTCAGTATTAAATCATTGCCCGAAATCATTGTGGCAAGTCATCGAGAAATAATACCCGACTACAGCACGTTGGGAATGCTTTGTGTGAATAAGATTGGCCCAGAGATGCAACGTCTTGGCTGCAAGTGCCCACCACCCGGCTACTGCTTTACCATAGAACACAATCGGGAGTACAGTACCGGGAACATTGACATTGAGTATTGCGAGCAGGTAGAAGAGATGGGCAAGGATAGCGGCATCATACAGTTCAAACGCCTACCTGCCGTAGAGAAGGCTCTATGTATGAAACATATAGGACCATACGAGCAATTCCACGAATCGTACACCGAAGCATTCAGTTATATAGAAGAACAGGGATATAAGATTGCCGGACACCCGCGCATATGTTACATTGACGGTGTATGGAATCAAGACAACCCCGAACAGTGGCTGTCTATCATTCAGATTCCGATTGAATAAAGATTCTTAAATCCAGTGGCATATGTAGCGAAATTTCTTATTGCGCCACAATTAGATATTCACTATTTGATTGCAGTCTATGACTTTCGCTATTTAGAGTCAACAATAAAAAAAAAGGCGACGCTCCACTAAAGGAACGTCGCCTATATATTAATATATAAGGTATATATTACATCAGAGTCTGAGCAACCTTGATAATCTCCTCACCTATTGCATCGGCAGCCTCCTGTGTGGGACCCTCGGAATAGATACGGATGATGGGCTCTGTGTTGCTCTTGCGCAAGTGTACCCAAGTATTCTCGAAGTCGAGCTTAACACCGTCGATATCGTTAATCTCGGCCTTTCCTGCATAAAGCTCCTTAAGCTTGAGGAGGATAGCGTCAACATCGGTACCAGGCTGCAAATCGATACGGTTCTTGCCCATAAAGTAAGCAGGATATGTAGCACGGAGCTCGCTTACCTTTTTACCCTCGTGTGCCAAGTGGCTGAGGAAAAGACCGATACCAACAAGAGCATCGCGACCGTAGTGCGACTCGGGATAGATGACACCACCGTTACCCTCACCACCAATCACAGCACCAGTCTCCTTCATCTTAGTTACCACATTAACCTCACCTACTGCCGATGCAGCATATTTACCGCCACGAGCGTTTGTAACGTCACGCAAAGCACGTGTCGAAGAGAGGTTAGATACAGTGTTACCGGGAGTATGCTTGAGGACATAGTCGGCAACAGTCACAAGTGTGTACTCCTCGCCGTACATCTCGCCATTCTCGCAGATGATAGCGAGGCGGTCAACGTCGGGGTCAACAACAAATGCAACATCATTGCCACCCTTAGCCATAAGACCCATAATATCTGTAAGGTTCTTTGCAAGAGGCTCAGGGTTGTGCTGGAAATCACCTGTGGGCTCGCAGTAGAGTTTCTCTACGCTCTGAACGCCAAGCTGCTCAAGAAGCATAGGAAGAACAACACCACCTACTGAGTTAACACAGTCGATTGCCACCTTAAATCCAGCCTTGCGGATAGCTTCAGTATCGACAAGAGGAAGAGCAAGTACTGCGTCGATATGCTTCTGGTTGTATGTCTCGTCGAGTCGATATTTTCCGAGTGTCTCAACATCGGCATAATCGAACTCCTCGGCCTCAGCTATACGAAGCACCTCTTTACCCTCGGCAGCATTAAGGAACTCGCCGTTCTCGTTGAGAAGCTTAAGGGCGTTCCACTGACGGGGGTTGTGGCTGGCTGTAAGGATAATACCACCGCAAGCACCCTCCATTGTAACAGCAAGCTCAGTTGTAGGAGTAGATGCAAGACCTATATCCACTACATCGAATCCCATACCCATAAGAGTACCGCAAACAATATGGTTTACCATTGAGCCCGATAGACGAGCATCACGGCCTACAACAATCTTGTTCGATGTCTTTGTGGTTGTCTTACGTATCAACGCTGCATACGCTGATGTTAATTTTACAACATCAAGAGGAGTGAGTCCTTCATCGGCGTGTCCACCGATTGTACCTCTGATACCGGAAATTGATTTAATAAGTGTCATATAATGTATAATTTGATGATAGTTAGTTACGGTTTGAAGTTACTGTCGGGCTGGAATGTTATCTCATAGTAACAGGGATAGACATACGATGCTGCATTTGATGTTCCTTTTGTATGGGGAACAATAAGATTTACCTTTGCAGTGTTCTTTGTGCTGCGTGTAAGCCAGATATAAGGGAAAGGGGTCAACCAGCCTGTAGGGACGGCGTTTCCATAATAGGAGCTCATATATCCGTTTGTAAATGTTCCCGAGTATGAACCGCTGTCGTATGTGAGACGGATAATCTCGGGGTTGTCCGAGTCGTAGAGGTTGCCTATGATAGTATCGCCGCTCTGTATGTTGTACTCCACGAAACGGGCAAGAATGTTCAGCGTCTCGCCGTCACGCATCTGACGCGCATTGTCTGCCCCTTTGGGATTGCGTACAATCTGCATATATACATCGTCGATGAGCACAAACTCATTGTTCTCTACATCGGTGGTTGAATCCTGTGCCACAAAATCCTTATAGGATATGACATTTATTCCCTGTTCTCTTATGAAGCTCTTTACTGCATCGCGCTCGGCATTCTTCATATCCGAATATGTCTTTTCATCGTCGCAAGCAACGGACAGGAATGCAAAGAGTGGCAGCAAAGCCATAAAAATCCATCTGTTCTTCATCGTCTCTACTTTTCTTTTACGCTCAATTTGTGCAAAATAGTTATTTTGTGCGAAGATACAAAAAGTTTGCGCAATAATGCGCCATCTGCCATATATTTAATTGAAAATAACAGTTTTTTATTGGGTCAACTGCTCCTTGTACTTTGCCAATGCCGCCTTGAAGCGCTCCACTGCATACTCCATTGTGCCATATACCTCTCCGCCCGAGGCATTCAAGTGTCCGCCACCGCCAAAGAACTCGGCAGCCACCTTATTGCAGGGAAAATCGTCGACACTGCGCAGCGATACGTTTATCTTGCCGGGAACCTCCTCGCGCAGCATACACGAGAAGCGCACCCCCTTTATCTGAAGGGGCATATTCACAAGGCCCTCAGTATCGCCCTTTGCCGCACAGAAACGTCGCATTTCTTTGTAGGTGAGAGTTATCAGCGCCGCGTTGCTCGACGAAAAGACCTTGAGCTTGTCGTACATCACAAAGCCCAGAAGTTTCATTCTGTTCACCGAGTAGTTGTAAAACACCCTGCGGTAGATAATGTCCTTGTCTATTCCCGTCTGCATAAGGTTGGCAATAATCAGATAAATATCCTTGCGGTTCGACGCGTAGGCAAAATTGCCAGTATCGGTCATCATACCCGTATATATTGCCTCGGCAAAGGTGGAGTCGATGGCACGCGACGGCCCAAGAGCCTCAACTACACGATAGACAAGCTCGGCTGTCGAGCAGGCCACAGTCTCGGAAATCTGAACGTCGAAGCAGTCGTCGGGAGCAAGATGGTGGTCGATGAGGACGCGCTTGGCCGCAGTAGATGCAACCGCCTCGCCCATTGCGCCAATGCGTGAGAAAGAATTGAAATCGAGACAGAATATGACGTCGGCTGCCGCCAACAGCGCATCGCACTGCTCCTTGTTGTCGTCGTAGGTCTTTACCTCATTGGCGGCGGGGAGCCACTGCAGGAAAGCAGGAAAGGCATTGGGAACAATCACATTAACCTTCTTGTTCATTGTACGCAGGTAATATGCAAGAGCTGTGGACGAACCGATGGCGTCACCGTCGGGATTCACGTGGGCAAGGACTACAAAATTCTCTCCTTGCGATATATACTCTTTAATTGCCGAAATTTTCCCGGCATCAATTTTAAGGTCGAACATAGTTATTTTTGTTTAATTCGCGAAGATAGCCTTTTTTAACGAGAAACGCGCCGGGAATTTCTGTTTTTTATCGGCAGAGGAGGTTTTTGCCTGCGGGTGCAACAAAAAAATCACTCTACGGGAAGGAACCTCACCCCCCTTCCGTTCACAAGCAATTTGCGCGCACCTGCCTCCCGAAGATTTATGCAGCGTACGCCCTGCTGCCGGCACTCACGCCGTATTCTCTTGAGACTGCCCGCATAGAGCGTCGCGTCCATAAGAATGAACTTTGAGGGGTAGCGCGCAATAAGCTCTTTTATGCTGCCCGCCCCCCCCCGGCACAAGAGGATACAGTCCACGGGCTGTATGAGGGTATCCTCTTTCCATTCCTCATCGGCAATCACTTTTATCCTGCGGCCGGCAAACGTCACAAGCCCGCCCTCAAGTACTACATTTCCATCGGAGTAATTGCTGTAACAGCAGTAAGGCAACAGGCGCGGCTCCTCCATCTGCTCACGCCGCCAATAGGGCTCTGCAACATACTGCGCATCCACCTCCCACTGCGGATAGCTGCTCACAAGATAGGAGCATCTGCGCGAAACGACAAGCTGCATAGCCGAAAATTCCTTACTGTTATAAAAGATTATATGCGGCTCTACGGTACGGTACCTGATATACAGCAGGCTACCCGCCAACGGCAATACAGCAACCACTGCAACAGCAACAAAGCGCCATCTGCGGTTGACTACAGCATACAGCGCAGCAACAAGAGCCACGGCAACGGCATACGCGCCCCACGCATCAATGCACGGCAGTTCCACCGACGACGAAGGGAGAGATTCAATCTGCCGTAGAAGAAAATTCACAACAGAGATCAGATTATCGAGCACAATGGCAATGCCGTTCCTTATAAACTCAACAGGATAGGAGAGCAACAGCAGCACAGCCAGCAGCATTATGGCAAAAGCCGACGGCACTACTACAAAATTCGTCGCAAGGAAATATAGCGGGAAAGCACCGAAATAGTACCAGACAAGAGGCAACGTGCCTATCTGCGCAGCGACTGACACTGATATTATCCCTGCAACGTATCGGTACACACAGCCCCACCTGTGCACTGCGAGCAGTTTGTCGAGCAGCGGGACAAGAAGCAAGATAGAAAACACTGCTGAGAACGACAGTTGGAAGCCCACATCGAAAAGCCACCGCGGGTTGACAGCAAGCATCAGCAACGCTGCAAAAGCCAATGAATTCACTGAGCTGCCGTCGCGCTGCATACAACGGGCAAGCGACATAAGCGTAAAGAGCACCGCTGCACGCACAACCGACGGGGTAAAACCCGCAACCGCAGCAAAGCCCCACAGCACAACAAGAATCACCCCCTCACGCAATACTCCCAGCAGCCTGCTGCCACCTACCGGGAACAGCAGGGTAAGCACCATATACAATATTCCCAAATGAAGGCCCGAAAGGGCAAGCACGTGGCTCGCACCCACCGCGGCGTAGAGATTGCGCACCCCTTTTGAGAGGTCGCGTTTCTCGCCCACCGTGAGCGCCGAGAGTATCGCCTGCGACTCTGGTGCTATGCCGAGCGATGAGTAAAGCCCCGATATTTTCTCGCGTAACAGCATTGCACGCATCTGCAATGTGAGAAGGGCGTCTTTGCGCAGCGTCCACCCCTTTCGTGCAAGATAGGCAGTGCCGGTAACTCCTTGCACATACATATAGTGCTCTGTATCGAACTCGGCAGGATTACCCGCATTGCGCGGAGGCTGCACCTTGCCTTCGAAACAGAGCCTGTTGCCCACCGTCAGGGACTCAAGCTCCACGCTGTTCTCAAAATAGAGGTAGACAATGCCCTCGCGCCGCGCCCCGCGGATAGAGTCGCGCCCCAAACGCGTGGCGACAGCCCTTACACGCGTTGCCTTTCCGCCGACGTGCGGAGCTTCGAGCAGCACAGCCTCGAAACGTCCCTTTGCACCGCTCCACTGCGGTTCGAGACGACTGCGGTCCATCACCTCCGAAAATACGCCCAACGCAAAGAATGCCACAATGAGCGTCGCTCCAAAGAGCCAGCGCGCACCACCCTGCCACAGGAAGGCAGCAATCGCCGCAACAGCAGAGAGCGCCAGCAGCAGCGTTGCCGCAAACATCTGTATGCCGCAAAGCCACGAAACAGCAATTCCCACCATAAGTGGGAACGCCAATATCAGCATAGGGTTATTCTTGAAGAAACGCTGCACTGTACAAAAATGTATGCTGTCCCTGCCTGCTACCGCAAAGGGAAAGCTATTGCACTATTGAGGCACACGACAGCCGACAATAAAGGAAAGCCACTAATTACAATGCCCGCAGAGCGTCAATCACAGCCTGGGGGTCGTCGGCCTTGAACACCGCATTGCCCGCAACAAGAGCATCGGCACCTGCATCGGCAAGCAATTTTCCGGTCTCCACATTTACGCCACCGTCAACCTCAATGACCGCCTTCGAACCAGTAGCATCGATGAGCTCGCGCAACTCGCGCACCTTGTCCACAGTGTGGGCAATGAACTTCTGACCGCCAAAACCGGGGTTTACACTCATCAGCAACACAAGGTCGAGGTCGGCAATAATATCTTTGAGCATCACGACGGGAGTCGAGGGGTTAAGTGTTACGCCTGCCATCATTCCCGCGTCTTTAATCTGCATTATCGCACGGTGCAGATGTGTCTCGGCCTCGTAATGTATATTCATTATTCTTGCACCAAGCGCCTTAACAGCATCGAGGTAATTCATAGGGTTCACCACCATCAGATGCACATCGAGAGGCTTGTTGCATAATTTTGCTACATATTGCAGCACGGGAGGGCCGAATGAAATATTGGGAACGAATACTCCGTCCATAATATCAATGTGCAGCCAATCGGCATTGCTGCTGTTAATCATTTCAAGGTCTTGCTGCAAATTTCCGAAGTTAGCCGACAACAACGACGGCGATACAATCTGACTCATAGGTATATTGTTTTTTGTTTATTCATTTTTTGCGAAGATAATGCAAAAGGCTCTCAGAAAAAAAGAAAAAACGATAATTATTATTATCTGATGCGTTTTTTATCGCGTTCCCTTGTCGCGCAACACCACATACAGTATAACTGGAGCACCGATGAGCGGAGTAACAGCACCCAAAGGAACAAGTCCGCTGTCACCGGGAAGCTGGCATATAAGATTGCAGAGCAGCGCCACTGCACCGCCCAACAGCAATGTTGAGGGGAGCAGATAAATATGATTGTTTGTACGCAGGGCGAGACGGGCAAAATGCGGCACTGCAAGACCTATAAAAGAGATTGGCCCGCAGAAGGCTGTGACTGTCGCCGTGAGAAAGCCAGTGAGCAGCAACAGTATACCGCGCGCACGCCTTGTGTGCACACCCAGATTAGCAGCATACGCATCGCCAAGCAGAAGAGCGTTCAAAGGCTTCACCATCATAAACGAAGCCACAAGCGCAGCTATGAGCAGCACGGCAAACAGCGGCAGATGTTCCAACGACACTCCGCCAAAATCTCCCATACCCCAAATGAGATACGAGTGTACCCCCTCGGCCGTGGAGAAATAATTGAGCAGCGTAATTACCGCCGAGGCAAGATAGCTCACCGCAAGACCCGCAATGAGCAGATAGAGGCTGTTGCGCACCCAGGAGGACAACCCCAGTATAATGGCAATGACAAGCAACGCCCCCAGGAAAGCTCCAGCAAGCACAGCCGCATAGCCCGAGAGACTCAACGCACCCGCAGCAAAAGTACCTTGCAGCAGAAGCATTACCACGGCTACACCCACACCAGCACCGCTGTTTATTCCAAAAACCTCGGGGCCCGCAAGTGGATTGCCAAAGAGTGTCTGCAACAAGAGTCCAGCAACCGACAGTGCCGCACCCGCAAGGAATGCCGTTGCAGCCTGCGGTAGGCGGGACTCCAACACAATAAGGCTCCACGCCGAATCATCGGGAGCGCTACCCAAAAGGACATTCAGCACCTCGGATGCCGGCACGCTTACTGCACCCCAAAAGAGGTTCGCCACAAACAGCAGCAGAGCCGACAGCACGGCAACAATCATCATAAAAAATTCATTCCTCTTCGAGTTCCTCATAATATCGTCTTTTATAACCTTCTGTTATTTCGGGGTGAAAGATTGACGCAAGCTCACGCAAAAGAATATCGGGACGAAAGGGAGTCTCCTCGTAAAAACGTCTCTCGCTCAAATTACAGGCAAAAATATTGCGCTCCTTGTAGGGACGAAAGTGAGCGTAGCCGCCATACTCCCCGAGAAGGCTCTTATATGTCTTTTGCGCGCCGCCGTACTTTATGAGCCAAAAGTCGGCATCTGCGGCACGGTGCAGCACTGTCTCAAAGGCAAGAGGCACAGAGCCGCTACCATCGTACGAAGAAAAAAGATAATCGGCACCCGCATCGCTGTACAACTGCCCCATTGTGCTTTTTGCAGCAGGCATATACCAGGCCGAGCTGCTTTTGAGCTCGCACATAAGAGTGGGACGGGACGTGCAGTGTGCCAGGCTGTCGCGCAACGACAGATAAGAGGACTCCACAACCGCAAAGAGCGAGTCGGCAGCAGAGGCGCGTCCCAACAGACGGCCATAGAAACGCATCCATTCGGCTGCGGCAAGCGGAGAATTTTCCATATACTCTACACACTCCACAAGCGTATAAGGGAGCTTGTCGAGCTTGCCGTATCCCCCATTCTCGTATGGCAGCACCCACACAGCCTGGGGTGACAACTGTACTACACGCTCCACATTTATATTGAGTGAGCTGCCGCAATCGGCAACCGCACCGCTCGCAAGCTCTGCAGCAACAGCGGGCTGCGTCATATATTGCGCCTCGCACACACCCTTTATGGCATCGGCGCAACCGAGGTTGCATATAAGTTCCGCGTGCACGGTGGAGAATACCAGCATTTTATCGAGCGGAGTGCGCAGCACCCGTCCCGAAGGCAGCCCCTCGGGCAACGATGCGCCCTTATCCACAAGAATGTAGCGGCCCATCACTCCCCCGCTCCACGGGTTCTTGACATCGGCAACCGTATAACCGTCGCACTCAACCATTGTCAACAGCGATGCGTGACGCATTGCAAGCGTATCGCCCGCCACTGCCACATTTGCACTTTTTGCCCTGCCGCTGCACGATGCAACGGCAAGGCAAATGAATACCACTGCCAGCGGCAGCAGAAAGAGTCCTTTATTTTTTTCAGTTTTCAAAATATGCTCCTGTTGTATAATATCCTACTGTAAATGTACCCTTTGCCTCGCCTGTGAGGGTATATACATTCATTGTGCCAAGCACGCCGTACTGAGCATAGCCCACGTAAATATCGCCATTCTCGGGGTTCACCGAGAGGGAATTAACATTTGTCATAGCCTCGGCGGGAAGAACCTCTTCACTCTCGCCCGTAACAGTATCGTAAGAATAGAGAGGGCTTGCCACGTAGTTGTTTACCTCGTAGCTCCACTCGTTGTTTACATAGTATATCTTATCCTCGTATGCAGCAATTGCCGATGCCGAGAAGCCCAGAGCCTCAACCGTCGCCTCTTCCACAGAAACACGGTAGACAGTAGAGGGAAAATCGTAGTAGTTGCCGCTGTCTATTATATACACATCGCCGTTGCACACAACGCTCGCGGTATAAGGATTCACAAGCTGTATATCGCGCTTTTCTTCGCTATTGAGGTCGATTACCGACACTGTACCGTTGTAAGCGTAGAGGTCGCCCGAATTGTTCACCACAAGCATACCGTTGGTGCAACTTATTCCCTCGGGACGTGCGCCCACTGCAATAGTCTTTACAAACTCAGCCGTGTAGGCACTGTAGACATAGACGTTACCGTCGTAGTTTGTCACATATACATACTTCCCGTCGGTTGCGAGCATACGGGGCGAGGCACCCTCCCCGCCGTAAAGATAAGGCTCGCGCAGACGCCTGCCCTCCTCGTCGAGCACCTCGAGCTTTTGCGAGCCGCTAACCGACACGAACAGCTTATCACCCACCCACAACATATCCTGCGCAAGGTCGCCGAGCATCGCGCCATTCTGCACCGCAAAGATATTCGCATCGGCGTCAGGAGCTGATGCAAGGCCTGTTGCATAATCGTAGTACTGCAACGAGGCATCGTTGCCGCCCCAATTGCCACAGTTCAGCACATAGCAGCCGTTGCTTGCCGCAGGCGCAGCGCCGCCGGGGGCATTATCGTCGTCGTTGCTGCACGACACAAGTGCAATACCCGCAAACACACACACCGCCGAGAGAAACAAAGATTTTAACGGCATTTTTTTCATAACTTATAAATTAAGGGTTAATGATAGACGGTAGTTTCTTCCGGGCATAGGATAGTAGCGTATAATCTCGTAATTCCTGTCGAGAATATTCATTGCCTCTATCCTTGCAGTGAGCACTGCCGAGGATATGTTCCAGTTGCGCGAGACATTGAACGAATGGTCGTAATATCCGCCGACACGTGTCGAGGGAATATTCTGCGCAAGGCGGTAGCGCTCGCCGCTCCACAGGAGCGAGTATCCAAAATCGGCAACGGCAGTATGCAGCGCAGCCGAGAGAGAGCCCGAGTGCAGCGGTGTATATATTATCTGGTGTCCTTTTGTGGGAGAGCCCTTTCCGTCGTCGACGGCACGCATATAGCTGTATGCAGCCGCGAGGGTGAGCCGTGCAGCCTTTCCAAACTCAACATCGGCCGAGAGATTGGCATCGGCACCAGTGAGGCTTACATCGTCGACGTTGCTCATCTTCCACACAAAGATTCCCGGCACGGCAACAATCTTGTCCTCGACGCGTCCGCAGTAGCCGTCGAGCGAGAAGCGAAGCGACGTGAGCCACCCGCCCGCACTGCCGGCATATGCCACACCCGCATTGAGCATACGGCTCTTTTCGGGGCGCAGCTTGTAGTTGCCGCTCTCGCGGTAATAGAGGTCGTTGAACGTGGGCAGCCTGAAAATATCCTTGTACGATGCACGCAGCAGCCAACCGCAACCCGCAGGCTGCACCGACAGCGTCAACGAGGGGGAGAAACGCGAGCGCGAGGGAGCGACCTCACCCTTTGAAGTCCACTCCTCGGCATAAGAGTGCAGCAACGATGCCGTCGCACACAACCACCCTTGGCAGTAACGCGCAGCGGCAGCCGAGAGCACAGTGAGCCTCTCGGGAACAGACGACATTGCGTTGTGGCGGTTACTTGTATGCAGCGTATTATAAAAAAGTTCTTCGGCAAATACAAAAGAGAAATTGTCGGCAGGCTGCCATTTTACGGTATATGAAGCATCGGTCTCATATTGTGAATATTCGTGTGTGACAGATGCTGCCGGCTGTCGGTTGCGGTCGAACGTATAATTCTGTTTGAGTGCAGCCTTCATACGCACGCTTCCCGACGCCACATATTCATAGTGTATCTGCCCGAAGAAATTCCTCGACAGCAGGCGCTCGCTGCTCAACGGATTATCGACAATCACCGCACCTGGCACACCGCGACGCGAGCCGTAGCCATAGAGCTTTGCACGCACAGTGTGAGCATAGCCGCTGCTCCACTGCAGATTGGCCTCGGCACGCAGAGCCTCAATGTCGGCATTCACACGCCGTCCGCCGATGTCTCCGCGCACATTGTCTATCGTGTATCCATAATCGCCGGCCGAGTTTGTATAATCGGCAAAAAGAGAAGATTTCAATCCGTTACTGTACGAGTGTCCCGCAAGAAGGCTCGCCTTGTATGTGTCGAACGAGGCAGCACGCACCGTAGCACGCATATAATTGCCCTCGGGCAACCGCGTCTCGAGCGACACACAGCCTGCCGATGCAAACATTCGTGCCGACGTATATATATCATCGCCCTGCCCTATCACAAATTGCAGCGCACCGAGATTTTCGGTTGAAAAACGTCCCAAGTCAACCTGCCCGCTCTGACAGTCGCCCACCGCAACGCCGTCGTAAAAGACGGCAGTGTGCTGCGCTCCCATTCCGCGTATCGACACTGTCTTGAGACCACCCGCACCGCCGTAATCCTTTACAGTGACACCGCTCATATACTTCATCGCATCGCCCGCATCGGTCACTCCCAAGCGCTCAATATCCTGCGCCGAGAGACGCTGCAGGGGCACACCGCTCTCCACAGCCTGCAAATGTCTGTTGCCGGTAACTACCAACGAGTCGAGCGTGCACACACCCTCACTCTGCGCACACAGGGGGCACAGCGGCAACAACGGGGCAATGTATCCCACAACAAGGGATAGTGTTATGCGTGCAAGGCGCATACAGCATAAATGGATTGAATAAAACAATGACCCTGTCCCTTTCCTCGAGGGCGCTGCGGGCAATTGACTCGTCTTGCAGGTCTTCTGACTTACTCGCTTCGCTCGCCTTCCCATCTATAAAAGACAGTGGCAAAAGAGACTGAACGAAGCATCACCAAGGAGCTTACAGCAGCGGGACTGTACAGGATTCTCACCTGTTTCCCTTTTAATCTGCACAGATACGCCATTGGGCAAACAACATTTTGCTACACGGTTATCTGCTTTTCGCAGAACAAGACGCTGCAAAGATAGTGTAAACCTAACGAAGAACAAAAGATTTTTTTCTTTTTTTCGGAGGCGACGCCAAAGAGAATAACTCAAAAAACCACCTCTCGCATCCCATTTACAGGTAAAAAAAGTCAAAATAATGGTTTTTTAATGCTTAACTGTTGTAAAATTCAAATAAAATAACGATAATTGCACCAACACAAAGTACAAATTTCCTTAATACGCAAAATTTTATGAACAACATATATCTCAAGAAAATACCCCAACAGGGTTTTGCCACCATACGCTCATCGTTGCAGCAGTTCGTGCAGCACTCGTACCAGATGCAGTTCACCTCCATTTTCTGGTGCATCTGCGGCGAGGCACTCTTCAGCATCGACGGACAGAAGCACCGTTTCCGTCCGGGACAGACTATCATTTGTCCGCGCGGCTGCAATATCCTTCTGCTCGACATTACAAGCGACTTTTCGGCACGTCTGCTGGGAGTATCCAAGCATATATGGCTCGCGGCACGCAGCGCATTCAGCCCCGAGAGTATGGAGGATATTGAGCGCATACCCCACGCCGGCGGAAACAGCGAGCAGGAGAAGGAGTTTGTATCGAACATCTTCCGTCAGATAGACCTGATGGAGATGATGATTGCCGAGAATCCCGAGAGCGGCGATTTTTGCCGTAAGAACATTATCCTGTCGGTAAATGCACTGCTGCTTTATATGCAGGAGATGAAGAACAAATGCGAGCAGGCGAACAAGGGAGCAATTTCAGAGAACCGCGACAAGCTGTTCAACGAATTCAGGATAATGCTCACACACAAATTCCGCAAGGAGCGCTCGGTGCAGTATTATGCCGACAAGCTCAAGATTTCAACCCGTCACCTCAACACAATATGCCAGCGGGCATCGGGACAGAATGCCAAGGAGATTATCGACCAATACACCATCATTGAGCTTCAGGTGGTGCTTATGTACACCCACAAAAGTTTCCAGGAACTTGTAAAGGAGTTCAACTTCCCCGACCAGAGCTACCTCAACAGGTACTTCAAGCGCCACACAGGATACTCACTCTCGGAATTCAGAGCCAAGGGTGTGATGGTGGATTGACAAGGTTCGGTGCTTATTGTGCGCGTAGAGGAAAACTTGTACAAACAAGTCAGAACCAAGCTCGTGTCATCAGCTCCTTACCGCTCCGCGGAGAGGGTGACTCAAAAGTCATTTTGCAATGAGAATAAACCCTGTCAGAATACACTCTGGCAGGGTTTACTTGTTCTAAGAAACCCTTCCTACGCTTCGCACTGTCAGGGTGACAGGCAGGTGTGTAGGTTCAACTACTATGCTTGCAGCTTTTATACCCCTCACCGCTCCGCGGAGCTCCTCTATCTGATAAAACAAAAAAATATCGCAAAATTCTTGCAGAATAAAATCCAATAGCTTACTTTTGCAGTGTACTACTTCACTAATACACCAATAAACAACAAAAAAATATACTACTATGATTAGAATCAGCAACCTTTCATTCGGTTACAAAAAGGGTAACAACATTTTCGAGGATTTTTCGCTCGACATTGAAAAAGGTAAAGTAATAGGTCTGTTGGGTAAAAACGGAACAGGCAAAAGCACACTGCTCTATCTGCTCACCGGACTGCTGCACGCACAGAAGGGCGAAATTAGATTCAACGGCACCGATGTGAAAAGACGCGAGCCCAACACACTGCAGGAGACATTCATCGTAACCGAGGAGTTTGAGTTGCCCAACATCACACTCAAGCGTTACGTAGATGCAACAGCACCCTTCTACCCGCGCTTCAGCCACGAGCAGTTGAAAAACTACCTCGAAGTGTTCGAAATGCCGATGGACGTGAAGCTTGGCGAGCTGTCGATGGGACAGAAGAAAAAGGCCTACATCAGCTTTGCCCTTGCCACAAACACCAACTTCCTTGTGATGGACGAACCGAGCAACGGACTCGACATTCCCTCGAAAAGCCAGTTCCGCAAGGCAATAACAATGGGGATGAACGACGAGAGGACAGTGATAATATCCACCCACCAAGTACGCGACATCGACACACTGCTCGACCACGTTATTATAATCGACGACAAAAAGGTGCTTCTGGACGCATCGACAGCAAAGATTGGCACCACGCTCTTCTTTGGCGAGGGAGAGGGCAACAGCACCGATGAAGGCATTATCTACACCCAGCCATCGGTTACAGGCAGCAGCATACTGCGCGCAAACAGAGGCGACGAGGAGAGTAACCTTAACCTGGAACTGCTGTTCAACGCTACCCTTGCACAGCGCAACGAGATTGCCAAATTGTTTGAAAAATAAAAAACACAGCACTATGAAACCCGAAAACAAATTCAGTTTCACACGCGTGGTACAGCTTATAAAGCACTATGCCATCGTAGAAAAGAGAGGATTGCTGCTGTACACCCTTATAAGCATAGCGGCTTTGCAGATTCCCTATCTTGCTGCAATAATAGCATACAATACCGCACACACCGACAGCAGCGTCAGATACGACATTGAACTGTTGATAATGATACTCGGTGCAGTAATCACATTCATTCTGTTAACCTACGCTGCATCGCAACTGATGAACACCAAGAACAAGGAGAGCAGGAGCAATTTTCTTATGTTACCCGCAAAAAGCAGCGAGAAGTTCATTGCCCGTATGCTTATATGCACTGTCGGCGCAATGATAACAGTTGCAGCAGGGCATCTTTTGGGAATATGCTCATATAATCTGCTGCTCACCCTACTGAATGCCGAAGAATACTACCACAACCTTGGAACACAATTCCTTGACACCGTATTTTCTTTGGACAGCTTAGCCACAAGCATAATATTTATGCTCTACTGCCTATACATTTGGGGTGCTGCATATTTTCACAAGAACTGCTATGCACGCAGCAGCACCGTAGCACTGCTCACCTGGCCCATACCTTACCTCACTATCGTGCTGGGATTTACCTCAAAGCTACTGTGCGAATACGACAACAACCTGCAATTTGTAAGAATGATAATGTACATTTTGCCGTTTGTAACCATTTGGGCGGCCTGGCGTAATTTCAACCGCACACAAATTATTGGCAAGGAAAGATATATGTGGATTATTACAGGCCTCATTGTCATATACATTATTATATTCGGCGTTGCCGGTTACATATTCAACAAGGATATCAAGGATGTCAAGACAATAAAATTGGAAGAAGAGAGAATTGAGAGGATAACTGGCGCCGAGTTCCCTGCATTCGACTACCACAAGACAACATTCTACCACAGCGGAGGAATGTTGGGCGATTTCACCTGTAGTGCGATATACAAGTTCGACAAGGTGCCGACAAATGAATTCTACAACACTCTCGACAGCCTGTGCAACGTAGAAGGCAGCAACTGGAGCAAAAGCAATAACCAATCCGACTCTACAGCAAGCGCCGAGGAGTACAGTTTCCATATTATTTGGGGCAACAATTATCCTGCCCCGGAAGGCGAGTCTCCCGAAGATGACAGACTTATTACAATAGAGATTCCCAAAGGGCAAAAAGAGTTCAAGATAACTTACGGAGCCTGGTAACAAAAGAGTATAACTATATTCATCAACTCCCCAAAAAACACCATTATGAATAAAATAAAAAAATTCAGCACAAAGCGTCTGTGGCTGCTCATAAGGCACGAGGTAAGCGTGCGACGCAAAGAGATATTGCAGATGTTCAGGAATATGACGTTGATATTCGCTGCACCATTTGCCTTTTACCTTATTACTGGAGCATGCTACGAAAAGTACGTGAGCGACTGTACCGATTTCTTCAGCAGCACACAGGTGGCAGTGCTCGCTGTATCGATGTGCCTTCTCTTCAACAGCACACTTATGAAGAGCAAGGGCAATATGTCGCAGTACCTCACACTGCCCGCAAGCAACGTGGAGAAACTCCTATCGCAGATACTTTTGTACACCGTGGGCATTGCAATAATGTTTGTGGCATCGTACCTTGTCATTGAGTGCCTGCACTACCCCCTTGTAACGCTGTTAGGCAGGAGCGATGAGTTCAAGCAGAGCATTGCGCCCATCTTCTTCAGCATTTTCAGCCCCTCGCCCGAGAGGCCCTTCAACGCACAGATTGCAATCATTGTCACTCTTTACATCGTAACGCTCTACAGCATATTCGTGAACATACACAGCCGCCTTCTCAACTGGCTCATAAGCTACCTTGTGGTACTGGGTGTATTCCTTGCGACATTCTACCCCGTGTTTCTGTTTGTCGACAAGGCCTTTGTAGAGACTGTGGTTGTTGACGGCAATGCGATAGAGAGCGCACGCAACAACACACTGCCGCTCATCATCTACTCGGCACTGATTGTAACGGCGGTAACCATGCTGTGGCACAACACGCTCAAATGTTTCTCAAGGATAACCCTTGCCTACCATAATACAAAATAATTACGCTAACTTTGCACAAGTATGATATTCAAAGAGACAAAATCGATATACCGGCAGATAGCCGACCGCCTGTGCGACGAGATTCTGCAAGGCAAGTACCGCGAAGAGGAGCGTATCCCCTCGGTGCGCGAATATGCCGCCACCGTCGAGGTCAACGCCAACACTGTCGTACGTTCCTACGACCAGCTACAAAGCGAGGAGGTAATATACAACAAACGCGGCATAGGATACTTTGTTGCAGCAAATGCGGTGGATAGGATAAAGGAGCTCCGCAGGGCAACTTTTATGAGTGAGGAGCTGCCCGAGTTTTTCTCGCGCATCGCTATACTCGACATTCAAATAAAGGACATTGAGGAGCTGTACAATAAATGGAAGCAGAAAAATGGGTGAGTCCTGTTTGTTGTACATCAACTGTTTAGATACAAAAGGTTACTATATATGTTCAAGAAGATGCCCGCAGGGGTGAGGAGTTCGAAAAAAAATCCGCTGAAGAATTTTTGCCTTATCAAGTAGATTTATTACTTGCGAATACAACGGGGGTCCGATAAAATGTGTACTTTTGCTCATAGTTATTTGGTTGAGTATGGTAACCGCTAAATAACTACAAAGGGCTGAATCCTACAAATGGAATCAGCCCTAATTTTATTTATTTGAAAATATTTTTATCGGACACCAATAATAATATTTACTTCTTAGTAAACAGGCAAGCTGCCTCACGAACCCACAGTACAAGAGACGATACAACAACAATTATAAGCCAGTCTACGCAACCATTTAGGTTAAACTGCCAATCTGCTGTGTGGAACATTGGCTCAACATTGAAGAAGTTGTAAAGCAGCTCAACAATTATAATCTGTCCCAACACAATGACTGCAACAATTGTCCTGAAGCCCGAGCTCTGCTTGAGTGCGAAATAGCTCTTGCCTGTTTCAAATGAGCGAGCATTGAACATATACCAGAAGTGTGTCCACACGAATATGGAGAATAGGAGCGTCTGCTCGTATGGGGTCACTTTACCTGCATCGCCCAACTGCAACGACAGGAGATCGGTCATACTTGTAATATCGGCGTGCTGGAAGATATACAGGAAGCCGAGTGTCAGCGCAAAGAAGAAGAGTCCCACTCCCCAAATATCGACGCTCATTGCCTTATTGAGGATAAATGCCTTTCTGTCGCGCGGCTTATTGTGCATAACCTCGGGCGAGGGAGGCAACGAAGCCAATGCCATTGCACCAAAGGTATCCATAATGAGGTTGACCCACAGCATCTGTGTAACGGTGAGAGGCGACTCTGTGCCCATAAACGCACCGAAGAGCACAATGAAGCAGGCTGCCACATTCACTGTCAACTGGAACAACAGGAAGCGCTGTATATTCTGATAAAGGGAGCGTCCCCACATAACAGCCCTGCCTATGCTGCTAAACGAATTGTCGATAATGGTAATTGCGCTCGCCTCCTTGGCAACAGATGTTCCGTCTCCCATAGACAAGCCCACGTGAGCCGCCTTGAGTGCAGGGGCATCATTGGTTCCGTCACCCGTTACCGACACCACCTGATTCTTGCGCTGCAATGCCTCTACCAGGCGTTTCTTGTCCATTGGACGTGCACGAGCAATAATCTTGAGGTCGAGCACAACACTGTCAAGTTCCTCATCGCTTAGTGCTGCAAATTCTGGTCCGGTGATAATATTCTTCTCTCCGTCGCTATTGCTCCACAATCCTATCTGACGTCCAATCTCCTTGGCAGTTCCGGGAGTGTCGCCTGTTACAATCTTCACATCTATTCCTGCCTTGATACACTCCTCTACTGCTGCTGGAACATCCTCGCGCACAGGGTCGGATATTGCAACTATTCCCAGGAATGTGAGATTATCGGCAACAACCGCATTATTCTCTATTGTAGCATCGCCGTCACCCAAAACCTGGTAGGCAAAGCCAAGAGTACGCATTGCCTGCTGCTGGTACTTAAGCAACTGCTCATCTATAGCAGCCTTACCCACGTTTGCGCAAGTCTGTTTACAGAGCGAATGAACAATCTCGGGAGCACCCTTCACGTAGAGAACCTTTTTGCCAAGTGACGAGTTTACCACTGTTGCCATATATTTTCTCTCGGTCGAGAAAGGCAGCTCCTCGACAAGGGTTGTATTCTCCTTTAGTGTTTGATAGTTCAGGCCTTGTTCCTGCAACCACAACAACAGAGCACCCTCGGTGGGATTGCCGAGTACCTTTGCCTTTGAGGCGTCGGAGAGGTCGAGCATAGCAGTAGAGTTCACCGCTATACCCTCTTTTACAAGTACGCTAATCTCATCGTCGGCCAACTGCTGGTTGTTGAGCGAATAGAAATTGGTATTGTAGATTTTCATCTGGTTCTGTGTGAGCGTACCTGTCTTGTCGGTACAGATGACAGTTGTTGCTCCCATTGTCTCGCAAGCGTGCATTTTGCGCACAAGGTTATTTGTTTTGAGCATTCGGCGCATACTGTAGGCAAGACTCAGCGTAACAGCCATAGGAAGTCCCTCGGGTACAGCAACAACGATAAGTGTCACAGCAATCATAAGTGTCTGCATTGTATATGCAAGAAGCTCCGAAATGCCGGCACCCTGGTGCAGATAGAAGAATATTCCGAGTACCATTGCAATGAACACTGCAAAGAACACAGCTATTATACCAATACATTTAACCTTACTGTAATCCTCGAATTTCTTTATCACAAGATAGAAGAACAGGACTGTGGGAATGAGCAATGTCAGTGCAATCGCATTCCAGTTGAAGAACACGAGCAAACGACCGATAATAACAAGACCTGCAAAGAGATAGCTCAGATTTGTGATGAGGTCGCTCAATCCGTCGAGCTGCTCGTTAAGGGGTGTCTTGACGCTGTCGTCAATCTGCGCAGCCTCGAAGACCTTTCCATTCTCGGTCTTGTCACCTACAGCAAATACACGGCACACACCGTGTCCTTCCATAACTTTTGTACCTCTCATCACGTGGTTCGATGGGAATGTGGCCTCGCTGTCAAAGTCGGCCTCATCAATTGTTTTACGGCAGAGGGGCTCACCTGTAAGTGTCGACTCGTCCATACAAAGGGTGACAGCCTCCAACAGCTCCGCATCGGCAGGAACCTCGTCGCCAGTGGAAAGGATAACAATATCTCCCACAACAATATCTTTCTTGGGTATTTCCACTGTATTTCCGTTGCGGATAACCTTCACAGGCTCATCGTCGTTCACTTGGTTAAGGATAGAGAACTCCTTGTCGGCAATCTGTTCAAAATAGAACGACAGACCTGTGGCAAGCAGAATAGCCACAAATATTCCTATCGGCTCAAAAAACACTTCCCAACTGTGTCCCAGGCCAAAGTACTCATAACAGGCTATGCCTACCGACAGCGCACCCGCCACCAACAATATGCGAATTAGTGGGTCGTCGAATTTACCTATAAATTTCGACCATAAAGATTCTTTCTCGGGCGGTGTAAGTATATTTACACCATTCTCTTCTCGGCTTTTGAGCACCTCGGCATCGGTCAATCCGTTGTAATGTCCTTTCTTAGTCATATTATTTCTTTATTTTCATTTACACTTATCTATTGCTGTCACTTTGATTTAAGGGAGGTAACTGTCATTTTTCGGGCAAGCTCTCAACAATACGTTTGAGGGGAAGCGAAGAATTTCAAAAATCAGCATCTCTGTCATTCGCTATATCATTACTTTGATTTATGATGATAATTTGCGATAAACAACGCTCCCGACATAAACAATATTCCCAAAGCAAGGAAAAGCAAATCCATTGGCTCGTTATATTTAATCTGTATGGCAAATTTGAAGAAATATACAACGAGAATCATCAATATCACTTTTCCCAAATGATGCTTCAAATCGTCGATACTCGACACCGACAGCCATTTAGGGTTAGCATATATATATTTATTCACAGGGTCAAGCTTATTTATAAACAGCTCGTATGTTCCTACTCCGAACACATATAACACCATTGCAAACAGGAATATATCAATCGATGTAATAAACGGCACTACAAGCCACTTCTGATAATCGGCCTCAATTGTCTTATTACAAAAATCGATATGAATATGTTGAAAAATAAATTCCACTACAGAAACAGCTATTATAGCAACTCCAATAATGAATAGCACTAGCGAAGAAAAAAGAGAACCAAACACAGCCAAATAAGCCGATTTCCTCCACTTTATCAACGCTTTTTCTATAAGCCTTTTACCTTTGCTTTTTTTATTAAGCATTTCGGGGAAATTGATAGACCTTATTTTCAAGTTCTCCAACAATTCCTCATTTATAATATCACGGGAATTGTTCCTTGTATGAATCTTGGAGTAAAGCCATCTTGCTTCGGATTCGTCAATTTCACACGGTGAATTTTCGTCCTCGAGCAGATATATAGTTATTGACTTTATAAATAAATCCTTGAATTTTTCTGTGTACCCAAAACCCTTATTTACAACAATTTCTTTCAGGTCGAACAAGAAATCGGCCTTTACACGTGTTATACCGTCTTTGTCGAAAAGAATTTCCTCTAAAAGGTCAACCTCTTTTTCGGTAATACTTTTATCACTTAGAATTTTTCTTTTAAGCTTTATCAAATTCTCCATATCATTTGTGTTTTTCGCTATTTATACGATTTTAATGAGGGGCATCTGTAAACAGAGATACCCCTCATTAAAATTTATCACCAATATAAATCGCCTTTACGATAGTTTGCATTTACTTGGTCTTGAATAATCTGATACTCGTTTTCCAAGGCTTTCTTACGCGCAATGCCATTGCCGAAGTCCCCACGGATAACCCGCTTTGCCATAAGATGCACATCTGTTTCGGGTTTATCAACCTTGGGTTGAGGTTCTTCGATTTTGGGTTCGGGAATAGCAGGAGTAACTATTGTGTCGCCAACCTCAGGAGCATCAGTTATAACCTCAACAGGCTTAACAGGTTGCTGCGACGGCACATCGTCACCATTACATTCCTTTACAATGAAAGCGAGAACAGCAACGATGGCAACAACAGACAAAAGCAAAAGCCACCATCGGTAGTTATTCTTTTTTACTGGCTTTTTTTGCTCATCTCGCTCTTCCTTTACAAAATCGTCTTCGTTAAATAATTCCTTAGCCATAGTTTGCTATATTATACGAAACTGTTTGCAACAAGCAAGATGCCTCCCTTATAATAATCACCGTCTTTTCTTCCGCAGTAACCGACCTCGGCAGCCAAGAACTCCCAGCTTGCTTTTTCTTCGTTATACTGCATATATCCACAACATACAGCGTCGGCATTAGGACTCTTATTGTCCATATTATATTGCAACAACTGGCGTTTTTCAGTTGCATTATAGATTTTCACGACAGGGTTGATAATATCCTTGAATTTTTCTCCTTCCAGCATTCTTATTCTTCCATTTACATCTCTTGTTGTGGGAAGATTTATTGTTGCAATAATTGCTATTTTACGGTACTTACGAATATCAATCTTATCGAGCTGTATATGCAGTATTTCTGAATTAATAGCAACAGGAACACCACCACGGTCGTCCCAAGAACCAATGACAGAATCATCTAATGAGATAGGCAGTGTATCATCTTGCCACTCAATTTTATTCTTGTACTGAGCACTGCAATTTTCCCACAGAGAAACTTCGCCATCGAACGGATTCTGTTCTTTATCTTCGGCTTTCCATCTGCGCTCCGAGCCATAGAAGACAAGGTCGGCCTTGTTTGTAACTTTACCAGAAGCATTCAACATTATTGCCGATATATCAAGGTCGGCACCACCATTCCACTCGAGTACTACTTTTATTATCTGCTCTTCGGCTTTTCCCAAAAAGTCCTCATCAAAGATAATAGTATCACCATCGCCAATCTTTACAAAATCTTCTTCGTCAAAAATCACTTTTTCATCCATAACAGTTCATTTTTATCGGTTATTATTTTATTTATTCATTCCAAATATACACAATGGGAACAACATCAATCGTCGGAGAAAATACGGTCACCGGCTCGCACTGCATCGTCTATAAAAGGTGTTACGGCTTTTACCACTCTTCTTCCACTGTTTCCCTTGCAACCGCCTGCCACGAACAATATAAGTACCAGCAGACAGAGAATCAATGCTCTTTTCACTTTCATTCTTTTCACTTTCATAGTAAAGGGAGGTTCCATAAATTCAATATACCATTAGCGAGTAATCAGAATCTCTTTAAGGCTACCGCTAATCTGATTTTACAAAAATAGCAAAACTTTTTTTAATTTTTGCAAATTTCAGTATCTTTTTCAAAAAGTGTGTACGTGGGGAGATAACCCATTGAACACCGATAGTATATAGTTTCAACAATTACATAGTTATTCACGAATACTGTATGTAAAAGGTAGAGACATCAACCTTTACATTAACATAGATTATGTAATCTACGAAAATCTATCAAACAAATATAAAAACAAGAATATTTTTCAAAAAATGTCAAAATAAAATAATAATAAAAAACGGACACAATAGAAAGAAACACACGATACGGGAGATGCACATATACAGCTCATCAGCGTGCGCTACACACAAGCTATTCAATAACATACTCACAAACGTTGCCTTTATTGTGCTTGTCGAAAAGCGTGGGAA
Source organism: Bacteroidaceae bacterium (assembly GCA_017554605.1). Lineage (GTDB taxonomy): Bacteria > Bacteroidota > Bacteroidia > Bacteroidales > Bacteroidaceae > HGM04593. The sequence goes on along the minus strand of JAFZIA010000041.1, from coordinate 6,345 downwards.
CTTTACAGATTAGCGAAGAAAATGCGCGAGGGTGTTGTTAAATTCGTGTTTGAGAAAACAGATGGCAGTATTAGAACTGCTTGCGGTACTCTTGTGAATGTACCTGCTGGAGCAACCAACAAAGGCAAGAAGATGACTAAACCGAGTTACAAAACATTCTCATACTTTGACACAGATAAAAACGAGTTTAGATATTCCAAGATTGAAAACCTCATAATGATATATCAAGGTTGCTTAATAGGTTATCAAAAAGGCTTAGTTTTCGGTGCAATACCCTTTGAGAATGCGACTTTAATCTGAAAGAGGTTACGATGCTTTTGCTCCAGAGATGGGGCAAAACGTCGTTGAAGAAAAAAATCATAGAAATAACAAAAAAAGTCGCTTTCGCTTGTGTAATAATGAAAACATTATTATTTTTGTATCGTAATCAAACAAACAAATCTTTATGGACAAAGAAGAGTTAAAAATGCAACTGCTCCACAAGAGGATGGAAGCAAAAGCGAAATTGGAAGTGTTAAGGAGTTTAGGAGTAATCAAGTTTGACAGACAAATAGATAAATTACTCGATAGAATAAACGATATTGACAGACTTTTAAGAGAATTAGACAAGAAGTAAAAACAAGCCCTCCGAAAGGGGGGCACAAAAAAACAATAATTATGGAACTACGCAAGCAATTACAAGAATTAGAGCTTTTGATGAAAGCGGGCTTAACTCCTGAGAATTTGGAGCGTGTAGAGAAAATTAAAGCATCTATTACAACAGATGCAGAACGTGCAGAACTTGAGGCTTTTGTTGAGCGTCATTTGTTAGAAACCGAAGATGAGATAGAAGATTTGTATAATGAGACTATACGAATGCAAATGGGAGAGGTTTTGAAGATTGTAAACCTTTCATACATAGCAAAAAAATATTTCGGTAAAACACAAGCTTGGTTATCACAACGTATCAATGGCTGTACTGTTAATGGTAAAAAAGCAACATTCAATACTGAGGAGATAGATACTCTTAACAGAGCATTAACAGATATAGCACAAATAATAGGCTCGCACACTGTCCACGCTTGATAGTGTTTGATTACACCGCCCCTGCATCTGAGCCGTGCAGGGGCCTTCTTATATTGGGTGCCGTTATTTTGCTGTTTTTTTATGTTCAAAATTGCCTGTTTTCTTCTTTTTCTCGGTTACGTAGCCCGCTACGCGCCCTCAAAAAATAATAAAACATTCCTCTTTGCTTTGCGCCAAAATAGGAGAAAAACTGCACGCAGCAGAAAGAGACATACGGTACGGGAGATGCACATATACAGCTCATCAGCGTGCGCTGCACACAAGCTATTCAATAACATACTCCCACACGTTGCCTTTATTGTGCCTGTCGAAAAGCGTACGGCTGTCGAGGAGGAATTCCTGGAATTTGCCCTTTGTGACATTGTTCAAATGCACAGGGTGAGCCCCGGCACCATAAATGACAAAATTGGTAACATCGTCGCGGCGGGGGCGTGCCACCCACGTGAGTGCATAGCTCAAGGAGTGAAAATAGGTAATATCGGCAAAGCGATGCAGTTCGAGCCTTACCATTGCCCCGCCGTCGCGACGGCGGTCGTACATTCCCGAGATGAGGTTTCCGAGCGAATATACAACGGCGTGCTTGCCTGCCGTGCGGACATCGTCGCGCACCTCCATTGGCTGCAGCACGTGCGGGTGGCCGCCGATAATGTGGTCCACGCCCTGCATCAGCAGCCAGTCGGCAAGGTCGCGCACATTCTTGGGAGGCAGGCTCACATACTCGTCGCCCCAATGTATGCAGCATATAATGACGTCGGCTTTCTGCTTTTTAGCCTTTACTATGTCGGCAGCAATTACCTCCTTGTCTATCATATTCACTATCAGCGGAGCTGGAACGGGTATTCCGTTTGTGCCGTAGGTGTAGTTGAGCAGTGCCACTCTTATGCCGTTCCTGTCGAGCATCAGCGGGTAGCGGTTGGCGCGGTCGGTGCTGTCGCGGTAGACACCGCAGTGCTCTATGCCCAGGGAGTCCATCATCTGCATTGTGTAGAGCGCCCCTTTCTTGCCACGGTCGAGGCAGTGGTTGTTGGCAAAGAGCAGCACGTCGAAACCTGCGTCCCTCACTGCGTAGAGCAGGCTGTCGGGCGCACAGAATGAGGGGTAACCGCCGTAACGGCCCTTACCTATAGTTGTCTCGAGGTTGGCAACGGCAATGGCGGCACTTGTCACGTCGCCCTTAATGTACCTGTAACAGGGCGAGTAGCTGTATGTGCCGTCGCTGCAGCGGGCTGCATCGAGCTGGCTCTGGTGCTGCATAATGTCACCTGCAAAAAGAATGTCGAGACGCGAAAAAGGAAGCGTGATACTTTGCGCTGCAAGCATCGCTGCCTGCACCAACAGTATCACGCTCATTATTATGCGCAGACTACGCATTGATGCCTGCTGCTTAGTATATTTGGTGTGTAGCCGCAAGAAGGGTGTTCTTCATAAGCGACACTATTGTCATAGGACCTACTCCACCGGGAACGGGTGTGATGAACGAGCATTTGGATGCTACATTGTCGTAGTCCACGTCGCCGCACAGACGGAAACCCGACTTTCTTGTCGCGTCGGGTACGCGTGTTGTACCTACGTCGATGATAACCGCACCCTCCTTTACCATATCCTCTTTCACAAAGTGGGGCTGGCCAAGCGCTGCTATGATAATATCGGCGTTGCGGCACTCCTCGGCAATGTTGGCTGTGTGGCTGTGGCACACGGTTACTGTTGCGTCACCGGGTATCTGCTTCTGCATCATAAGGCTTGCCACGGGCTTGCCCACAATGTTGCTGCGGCCAAGAACCACGCACTTCTTGCCCTTGGTGTCGATATTGTAACGGCGCAGAAGCTCCATAATTCCGTTGGGTGTTGCCGAGAGGAAACAGGGCAGACCGATTGAGAGACGTCCTGCATTCACGGGGTGGAATCCGTCGACATCCTTTCTGTAGTCGATAGCCTCGGTTACCTTCTGCTCGTCGATGTGTCGGGGAAGGGGCAACTGCACGATGAAGCCGTCAACATCGGCATCGTTGTTCAGCTCCTCGACCTTGGCAAGAAGCTCGGCCTCGGTCACATCCTCCTCGTAACGAATGAGGGTAGATGTAAAGCCGCACTCCTCGCACGCGCGAACCTTATTTGCAACGTATGTCTCGCTGCCACCGTCGTGTCCCACAAGGATGGCTGCAAGATGAGGGCGTTTGCCACCTGCTGCCAATATCTGCTCTACCTGCTGGGCAATCTCTTTCTTGATTGTTGCTGCAATAGCTTTTCCGTCAATAATCTGCATAATTATATCTGTTGGTTGTTTTTTGTTTGTATTCAGTTATTTTCCGAAACGGGGCATTCCGGGCATCATCTTGCCGAGCTTGCCGCCGGCAACAGTCTTCATAGTCTTGCGTATCTGCTCGAACTGCTTGATGAGACGGTTCACCTCCTGCACTGTCGTTCCGCTGCCTCGTGCAATGCGGTCGCGGCGCGACGCGTTTATGATGTCGGGGTTGGCACGCTCCTTGGGAGTCATAGAGTATATGATCGCCTCTACGCTCTTGAAGGCGTTGTCGTCTATGTCGAGGTCCTTCACGGCCTTGCCCACTCCGGGTATCATTGCCATAAGGTCCTTTATGTTACCCATCTTCTTTATCTGCTCTATTTGGGCAAGGAAATCGTTGAAATCGAACTGGTTGCGGGCGAGCTTGCGCTGCAGTTTCTTTGCCTCTTCCTCGTCGAACTGCTCCTGTGCACGCTCAACAAGCGAAACGACGTCACCCATTCCCAGAATACGGTCGGCCATACGGCTGGGGTGGAAAAGGTCGATAGCCTCCATCTTTTCACCTGTACCGATGAATTTGATGGGCTTGTTAACCACGCTGCGTATAGATAGTGCCGCACCACCGCGTGTGTCACCGTCGAGCTTTGTGAGCACCACGCCTGTAAAGTCGAGTCGCTCGTTGAACTCCTTGGCAGTGTTCACGGCGTCCTGTCCGGTCATCGAGTCTACCACAAAGAGTATCTCGCCAGGGTTCACCGCTGCCTTTATTGCTGCAATCTCCTGCATCATAGCCTCATCTACTGCAAGACGACCAGCGGTATCTATAATAACAAGGTTGTAGCCCTTTTGCTTTGCCTCCTTTATGGCATTCTGTGCTATCTGAACCGGGTTCTTGCTGTCGGGTTCGCTGTACACGGGTACCTCAATCTGCTCGCCCAGCACCTTGAGCTGGTCGATGGCTGCGGGACGATAGACGTCGCAGGCCACGAGCAGGGGCTTGCGGTTTTTCTTTTTTCTAAGGTAGTTGGCAAGCTTTGACGAGAATGTTGTCTTACCCGAGCCCTGCAGACCCGACATAAGGATTACGGCAGGGTGTCCCTCGTAGTTTATCTCGGCTGTATCGCCGCCCATAAGTGTCGTAAGCTCGTCGTGCACAATCTTCACCATCAACTGGCTGGGGTGGATTGATGTAAGCACGTTCTGACCGATAGCCTTGTTCTTTACAGTATCGGTGAATGTCTTTGCCACTTTGTAGTTCACGTCGGCATCGAGAAGCGCCTTGCGCACGTCCTTCAGCGTTTCGGCTACGTTCACTTCGGTAATTCTACCTTCTCCCTTGAGTATCTTTAATGAGCGTTCAAGGCGCTCGCTTAGGTTTTCGAACATATATTATACTTTTTTTATTTTTCTATGCTTATTATGTTACCTGTCGATGTGTCGAACAGTACCCTTGTATTTGCCTTTTTTGTAAAGAGTTCCTTGGAGAGCACCTCAACTGTTCCGTACTGCGCAATGGGCAGCGTATTGCTGTAATACTCCTTTACAGGAACGTATATCCTGAAATCGGCCCTTCCTGGAAGTATGTAGCATATACCCTCTTTCTTTACCTCCTTTTTCTTTTTCTTAGGGTCGACTACGGGTATCTCAATCTTATGCGAGGTAAAGTCGTAATACACGGGCGAACCTGCAAGATTATCGGCGTCAACCACTCCCAACTTACGCGAGAAGCGGAAAAGCACGGCTCTTGTGGTATCGCTCTTTTCACCGGGGGTGAAGCTTATTTTGTATTCGCACACTGTTGTATCTATGCGGCCTGTGAAAAGTTCGGTCAATACCCTCTCCTGCATATTGAGCTCGTCGAGAACAAGCTGCATCGACAGGCCGTCCTTGGGCATATTGTCGGCTGTGCCGCGTGTTATTGCGAGCTTACTCTCGCGAATGGCATATATCTCGCGCGATACGAGTTCGGCCATCTTTGCAGTGGAGGTTGCCTGCAGTATCTCCTCGGTGAAATACCTGCGGGGGTCTACCGCGGGAACAGCAACGCCCTGCTCCTGTACAGCGGGAGCTGCACCGACACTGCGGTTCACGGCCTGTATTATCCCGTCGCCGGTTAGTACCATATTGCTTGCTACGCTGCTGCCGAGCTGCACCGTAAATGCCTTGCTGCTGTTGGGAACACCCACTGTACCCACATTTATACAGTCGAGCAACCACTCCTTGCTGTCCTCAGTGACAGCATCGTTTATGCGCAGGAAGCGCTCCGCATAGCGTGCGAACTCACCAGGCTTGCGCGTTACACATTTTACCCCAACCGTCACTTCTATTTTTGTATCGGGCAGGAAATAGGTCACTCCCTCGGCTACACCGGTGCTGAAAGGCGTCACTTCGACCTGCGCCGAAGCGCCGACAGCCATCATTATAAAAACAAAAGAGAATAGTTTCTTCATACCTCGAACATTTGGTGCGCGAATATACGAATTTGTTTCGACATATAAACTATATTTTATATTTAGAAGCTGTTTAAATTTATATCGTCAAGTTTTTTATAGGTCAAAAAATAGTGTCAGCGAGCAAAACGCAAGTTTACTTGCAGTTTTTCGGCGAGTGCAACCTATTTTGGCGCAAAGCAAAGTGGAATGCCTTATTGTTTTTCGAGGGCGCGTAGCGGGCTGCGTTACCGGGAGAAAGAAGGAAACGGGCAATTTTGAACATAAGAAACAACGAAATAACGGCCTCAAATATAATAATAACTTTTTTGTAGAAACTTAAACAGCTTCTTAGTTGGCCGGCGCTGCATCTTATTGCGAAAAAAATGCCCGATTCGGGTAATATTTCGGAACTTTTTGTTACTTTTGTAGTCGCAACATTGTTGTTGCACCACGACACACGAATTAGAAGCTGTTTAAATTTATATCGTTAAGTTTTTTATAGGTCAAAAATATTGCCAACGAGCAAAACGCAAGTTTACTTGCAGTTTTTCGGCGAGTGCAGCCTATTTTGGCGCAATGCAAAAGTGGAATGTTTTATTATTT